>PQAK01000131.1:265-5993 GCA_003105225.1 Deltaproteobacteria bacterium
ACGATCCGGATGGTGCCGACGTGCTTCATCCAGCCGCCGAGGTTCTTGTGGAGGGTGGCGTCCGCGACCACCTCGTTCCCCTTCCACGCGAGGAGCGGAAAGACCTTCTCATAGTTCAGCTCGGAGGCCCAGCGGTCCACGACCGCGGGATCGGTGACGTTGTCCTTCAGGAACAACCGGTCGGACTCGGGCAGCAGCTGGAAAAAGGCGAACAGGGCGTCCTTGTCCTTCTTTTCGAAGGGGCGCAGCACCACCGTGCTCCCGTCCTTGACCTTGACCTCTTTCGGGTATTCCTTCGCCATCGCGGGGCCTCCTTTCCCGGTGGAATCCTCATTGCACTATCATATTGCGGATCTTTCGGCTTTTCCTTATAAAAGGACGAAACCCCGAGAGGAAACAGGGGACCGGAGGGATCATGGGAGGAAAGGTCATCGTGGCCAGGGAAGGGAAAGTGGCGACCGTCACGATCTCGAACCCGGCGAAAAAGAATGCGCTGAACCTGAAGATCCTGGGCGAGCTCCGCAAGGTGTTCGGAGAGCTGTCGGTCCCGGAAGTCCGGTGCGTGATTCTCCGGGGGGAGGGGCAGGAGGCGTTCTGCGCGGGATACGACATCACGGCGATCCCGGCGGGAGGGTCCGGGGAGGCGCAGGTGCTCCTCTCCTCGAACCCGTTCGACGACATGATCCGGGCGGTCGAGTCGTTCCCGTCGCCGGTGATCGCCATGCTGAACGGCTTCGCCTTCGGCGGGGGGCTGGAGATGGCGGTCGCCTGCGACATCCGCATCGCATCGGACCAGGCGGTCTTCGGGATGACGCCCGCGCGCCTGGGGATCATCTACCGGCCGGCGGGGCTCATGCGGTTCGTCCACGTGATCGGCCTTCCCGCCGCCAAGGAGCTCTTCTACACCGCCCGCAAGGTGAGCGCTCGCCGCGCCGTGGACCTGCGGCTGGTCAACCGCATCTGCCCCCCCGAGGAGCTGGAGCAGGTGACGCTCGAAATGGCCCGGGAGATCGTCGACAACGCGCCGCTCTCCATCCGCGGCACCAAGCGGATCCTTTCGATGTGCATGGAGTTCCGCGGGCTGCCCCCGGACGAAGCGCGGGAAGCGGAGGCGCTCATCCGCCAGTGCATGGAGAGCAGGGACCTGATCGAGGGAAAGAAGGCGTTCGCCGAAAAGCGGAAGCCGCGCTTCTCCGGCATGTGACGCGGCACGGGTCCGCAAACAAATAAAAACGAGTCGGGGAAAATCTTCTCCCCGACTCGTTTTCTCCGGTAAAAGGCCCAACACGAGGAACAGGGCCCCGAAGGGCCCTGTTCCCCTTGGTTCCTTGCCTACGGCGCAGCCAGTACCGGGGCGCTGGTGTCTTTAAACTGCCCCATGATGGTATCGATCACTGCCATGACGTCGCCGTTCTCCACCATGTAACCCATCGTCCGGGTGTGCGAGTTGAAGGATGCGAGCGTCCCGGCGTCATCTTCCTTGATGCATTCCGCCCTGTGGCATCCCCCGCAGGCCCTCGAACCGGGACCGGTGACGTAGCTCGGCACGGCGCCGATGTTCCTGTCCTTGGTCGTAACGTTGTCCGACGCGGACAATACGCCGGGCAACGACTTGGACTGATCCGGCACGTTGAATTTACCCGTGTTGTGGCAGGATTTGCAGTTCGTCAGCGTGAAGTTGGGGTACGTATCCTCCTCGGTGTGCATCATGTACCGGTCGGCTTCCACCGGATCGGTGAAGTCGACATCGCCGATATCGAACGCCTGGAACTGGTGGATCGAATGGACATAGGAGTCGATCGACCGGGACTGCATCTCCAGGTGCGACCCGCCGCTCTTCGTGATGTGGCACATCCGGCAGACCACGATGTTCCCGCCCCGATCCGCCGAATGGAAGGACGTTCCCAGCGCGTCGTGGCAGTTGTTGCAGCCGTCCGCGACCTTTACGATCGGGCTGTAGAAGGCATCATCGAACGCCTTGGCGGCGAGATCGAAGGTCCTGGAAGGAGCGTTCAACGCAACGACGACATTATCGGCATTCTTCAGGCTCGGCATGACGGCGATTTCCACTCGCTTCACTTTGCCGTCGGCGATCAGATTGCTCCAGTCCGCCAGGTTGGCGGTAACGGTCCAGACGCCGCCTGCCGCCGAGACGGACTGGATGCGGGGGTGCGTTGATCCATAGGCGGCTTCCAGATATCTTCCGCTGCCGCTGGGCACGGCGGGGCTGGATTCATGCGGGCCGATGAGGAAGTCCTTCGTGTCATAGCCGTACAATCCGACCATCACGGTCGGCTTGATGTCGGTGACCGCGAGCCCCGGGATATTCGGGTTCTCCGTCGCATGGAAGGAGAAGGTGAGCTGGTTGTTGGCAAAAGACGCATTGTCGATCGTGACGGTGAAAGCCGAAGAATATCTCGTTCCGGCCGTATCCGCATAGATCTTCTTGTCATAGCCGGTGTGGATCGCATTGAACGCCGGAGCGATGGCGGTCCCTCCGCCATTGTGGCACAGGTTGCATTGCGTGCTGCTGCTCCATCCGTGAGGGATGATGGTATTCAGGGCGGTCTTGGTGGTATCCACCGTAAATTGGCCAGCGGCATTCGCAGCGTCTTTTCCACCGGTCACCGGGTGGCAGCCCTTGCACGTCGCCGCCGTGAAATTCGCGTCGGTCAACACGGTGTCTAGCTTGCCGGCGTGGCACGTTGCGCAGTTCGCCATGGACTGCGGATAGGCGAATTCAAAGGCATGTGAACTATGCGTGTCGGTTTTCACGTCGGCGGTATATGCATAGTAGGTTCTCTCGTCGGCCGTCATGGGGGTCGTCCCCAGTTGCGCATGCCGCAGAGGATTATCCTTGATCAGGAACCATTCGTGGTCGCTGCCCTTGCGCGTATCGTAATGGCAGAACTTGCAGGCGGCGAAATCCGACAGGCCGTCGACTTTCGCCATCCTGTAGCCGTGCTTCCGGTACGGGGCGCCGTGGCATTTTTCGCAAGCGGACACGTTGGCGGTCGATACGTAGGTGTTCAGATCGCCGTATGCCTTGCCCACGTTGACCACGTCCTTGTACAGGGAATAGCCGCTTCCGTAACCCTCGAGCTTGCCCTTGCCGAGATAAAGGTACACGCCGCCATTGGAGAGCTCGGGCTGATAGGTGGCGCCTTTTGCGATCACGGAGTATTGGCCGCCGCCCACTTCCGTCGGGGTGCCGAACGTTAAGGCGTTATCGAACTGCCGGGTCGCGCTGTTGTACAGCACGCCCGCATATCTCTTCTGCTCGAACGATGCGAGATTGCCCATGCCCGTCAACGCCACTCCATTCTGCTTGATCGTGAACAGCATGGTCACGTTATAGTAGCCGGCCGTGCCGTTATCGATGCTCGTGACGTTGTCGATCGTTACGGAAAGCGTGTTGCTCACATAGTCATCGTAGACCGCCTGATGCGCGTCGCCGATTCCGGGATGGCAGGTGGCGCAGGATTCGGGTACCGGCGCGGCGGTAAGATCCTGGCCGGACGTTCCCGTTGCTCCCGTTGCGCCTGTTGCTCCCGTTGCTCCCTGCGGGCCCTGGGACCCGTCGTCCCCCGAACATCCCAGGAACAGAAGGGGAACGATCAGTGCGAAGATACTCAGCAGCAGCAGCGATTTTCTCACCGTTTCCTCCTTAACAAGCAGTTGTGTGGTTGTGACAATCCTTCAAACAATTGCCGATGCGAAAAACGATGTCGCTCGATATTCCTGCCTGTTCCCACCCCCCTTCATGAAGGTTCGCGGGGACCGGTTACGGCCCGGTGAGCGCCGCGACGGCGGCATTCCCGCCCGGCTCCCGCGTGGATTCCTGGAGCAGCCGGAGGAAGCAAAGACCGTTATGGATGTTGCGGAACGGATGCGTCGGGTCGTACAGATGCCGCCGTCCCTGCCTGCCGGGTGCGAACCCTGGGCCATGTCGGTCCACGGAAATCCCGGCGTGATCTGCGCAGGGGACTCCGGGAGCAACGGACGGGTGCTCGAGGGATTCGTGGTGTTCCCCTTTCCGTGACGGTGGCGACGGGATCCGCACATCGTGCCGGCGATCTGTTCCCCTTCATCCCGGTAGCAGCGAAGTTCAGCGGGATGACGATGTCAACCTGGGACCGGTTCGTCGGCAGAGAGGGATCCGGGGAATGCTCAAGGTGTGGGTATCGAAGTTGTGGAGTACCCTGCCGTATTGCCACCAGATCGTATACTGTATACTTGAGTAGGAATATATATCGATTTATAGATGTCCGTCAAGAAGATTCTGAAACGAAAAGCCCGGCCCCCCTGGGGGGGCCGGGCTTTGTTTTTGAAGGAGTTTTTCCCTTCCGGCGGTTTACGGCCGGATGAGCGCGGTGGGAGTAGTCACGGCCGCCGGGTCCAGGTCCCGGATCGAGTCGAAGAGCAGCTGGAGAACATACCGGGGGTTGTGCACATACCCGCAGGGCTCCTTCTGGACGACCTGGTAGTTGTAGGCCGCCTTGAGCAGCTTGGCGTCGAAGGATTTATACTGGTTCGCGCTGACGGCCTCGTCGGCGTCGACGATCCCGTTCCCGTTGTTGTCCTTGAACCAGTACGGGTTCGTCGCCGGGGTGTAGGCGATGGGAACCCCCCTGCCCGCCGGAGGCGAGGCGGCGGCATACGCCTGGATCGCCAGGAGCAGGCGGTTCACGACGTTGTCGGTGCCGTTGATCCCGGTCCCCCAGATCTCCCGGTAGATCCCCTCGGTGACGTTGCCGTTCCCGTTGTAGTCGATCCCGCCGACCGGAGGGAACCGGATCGACCGGAAGCGGGCCGCATCGGCGGTGTTGTCGGGCACCGGCACGGACGGGTGGCAGAGCGCGCAGTACTCCGTCTTCGGGAAGATCGTGTGGTTGTTGTCGTTCAGGTCGGGGGTCCTGCCCATGTGGCATTCGATGCAGGTGTCGCGGGCGGCGACGTGCACGAGCCTGCCGGCGTACACATTGTCGCCGTACTCGTACCCTCCCTTCACCTCGGCTCCGAAGAGGGTTGCCGCGGCGGCGAAGTAGTGGATGTTGACGAACGTCAGGTTGTTGATCGAGTTGTCGACCGGGTCGTTCGCGATGGCGGTGTCCACCTGGACCTTGGAGGCCCGCCCCTGGTGGCACACCAGGCACAGGTTGCTGGCGTTGCCCAGCGTCACCTTCACCCCGGAGGGGAAGAGCACGTTGTCGAGGGGGTCGCCGGCGGCGCGCCGGGCGAACCGCGTGGTCCCGTCGCCGTCRTCGGTGTGGCAGGCGGCGCAGGAGATCTTGCTGCCGAGCTTSGCGCTGGCGTTGACGACGCCGTCCGCCACGTAGTCGATGTAYCCGWACTTGCTGTGGCACCGGGCGCAGGAGGTCGAGATGGAGCCGTCGGCGTCGAARTGGCGGAACGGCTCGCTGGTGAAATCGGCGTGGGCCGACCTCGACCATTCGTCGATCTCCGGCACGAAGCCGGCGGTCCCGGCCTTGTTGTTGTGGCACGCCCCGCTCTGGTAGCAGGAACTGACCATCGTGYTGTCGATCTTGACRRTCCCGGCGCTGTCCCGGATGTAGTTCACGCTGGGCCAGATGATGTTGAACGTGTGGTTGTGGATATCCCCTTCCTGCAGTCCGTCCCCCACGGCCGTGCGGATCGCCGAAGAGGAGGTCTTGGGCATGTGGCAGGTCGAACAGCGGCCCACGCCCGTCCCGGCGGGGTCGTAGGT
>PQAK01000132.1:0-2323 GCA_003105225.1 Deltaproteobacteria bacterium
TCGGCGGAGGCGTCGACGACCTTCCCCTTCCGGAAGGACAGCCGGATGCCGGAGACCTCGCGTCCGCCGTAGATCGCGGGGAACTCGTAAAAGATCTTCCCTTCCGTGGAGCTCTCCACCGGCGCGGTGAAGATCTCCCCGTCCGGCATGTTGTAGTCGCCCGCGCAGGGAATCGCGGTGCGCCCCTTGATGGAGAAGGAAAGGTCGGTATCCTTCCCAACGATCCGGACCCGGTCGGTCTTTTCCAGGATCCGTTTCGCGCGCCGGAACATCTTTTCCATCGCGGCCCAGTCCTGGTCCACGGCGCGATAGTAGAGCTTCTCATACTCCGGAAGGGAGCGGTCCGTTTCCTGCGCGAGCGCCTCGGTCGGGAAGTTGGTCAGCACCCACCGCACCCGGCGCAGGACGATCTCGGAGATGGGCTTCACCGCCTTCCGCTTGTCGGCCAGTTTTTTCGGCGGGATGTGGCTCAAGGCCCTCGTGTTGCCCGGGGAGACGATGACGATGTCGGCGTCGATCGTCTTCGCCTCGTGGAGCTTCGTCGGCGGCAGGTGGGCGATCTGCTCGTCGGCGGCCTCCTCGAAGAAGATCCGCTGCGCCTCCTCGAACCCCACGGCCAGCAGCGGATGCGCCCCCGCCCGCAGCACCTCGCGGTAGACCTCGAGCGCCAGGGGACGCGCCAGCTCGCTGCAGGAGATCCGCACGATCTCCCCCTTTTTCGCCTTCACCGAATGGTGCACCAGGATCCCCGCGAGCCGCCGGACCTGCGCCTCCGTGCCCATGCCCCTCCCTTTCCGCCGGGATCATTCCCCGCGCTTGACCGCCTCGATGGCGGCCATCTTCTTCTTGGCCTCCTCGACCTTCTCCCTCGCGCGCGCCAGGACCTCCTCGTCGACCGACTCCAGGTTGAAGGCGTAGCAGGTGCCGGCCAGCACCGGGGACTGGAGACCGAGCTGGCGGTTCTCCTCCGGGTCCAGCGCGAGGACCTCATCCCACTTCCGCCCGTGGATCCGATAATCACCCACGAAGATCGCGCGGAAGGTGGACTCGATCATCTCGTAGATGTGGGTGCAGCCCAGGTTCCGGGGGATGCGTTCCTTGACCTTCTTCAACCCGCCGCGCTCCAGGACCTTGATCCCCTTGAGGGAGGAGAGCATCTCGAGGGGTTTCTCCTCGCAGCAGGGGTGGGGGATCCGGTCCATCTTTCCGCCGATCTCCTCGATGCGATACTCGCGGTCGAGAAGCATGGCCAGGTTGATGTCGTGGAAATCGTCGTGCATCCGGGACAGGGCGAGCGCCTTGCCGTCTTCCAGCTTGTACATCTCGCACTTGACGATGCGCCCGAAGACCTGCTTATGGTGCTTGGCCAGCGCCGTGATCGCTTCGTAGTCCATCCGCCTACTCCTCTTTCCATCCGGGAGCGGCGAGCTTCCGCAGGGCCGCGAGGTTCCGGATGTCCCTTTCGGTTTCGTCGTCCCCGTCCTTGGGGGTCTCCAGCACCATCGGCAGCGTGCGGAACACGCGGTGGGTCAGGATCCTCCGGAAGGCCCCGGGGCCGATCTTCCCCTCCCCGATGTGGAAATGCCGGTCGACCCGGCTTCCGAAATCGGTGCGGGAGTCGTTCAGGTGCCACATCCGCACAAGCGGCAGGATGGCGTACCGGTCCATTTCCGCGAGCAGGCCATCCCACCCGGCTTCGCCGGAAATATCATACCCCGCCTCGAACAGGTGCGCGCTGTCCAGGCAGACGGCGACGTCCGGCGGGTTCCCGGCCGCGTCCAGGAGGCGACGGATCTGTTCCATCGTCCGCCCGAGGGAATTGCCCTGCCCCGCCGTGTTCTCCAGCAGGAGCGTCACCCCCTTGGGAAACCTGCCGAACGTCTTCAACGCCTGCGCGATCCGGGCGATTCCCGCCTCTTCCGGATCCTCCCCGCTCGAGCCCGGGTGCAGGACCAGGTGCGGGACCGCAAGCATCGCGGCGCGGGAGGCCTCGTCCTCGAGGGCGTACAGGGAGCGCGTCCGCACCGACTCCGTCGCGGAGCCCAGGTTGATGAGAT
Organism: Deltaproteobacteria bacterium; assembly: GCA_003105225.1. Classification (GTDB taxonomy): domain Bacteria; phylum Desulfobacterota; class Deferrimicrobia; order Deferrimicrobiales; family Deferrimicrobiaceae; genus FEB-35. The sequence goes on from PQAK01000132.1 coordinate 2,058, forward strand.
AGGCGCAGTGGATGGCCGCCGTGCGGATGCCCGTGCGGGCGGTCTCGTCGCGGAACGCGCGGACGTCCCCTTCCTCCAGCGCCTTCCCCATCCAGCGGGTCTGCTGCTTGGAGAAAATCTGGATGACGTCGGCGCCGATCGCCTTTCCCCGCCCGGGGGCGGTATGGACGCCGCCGGCCACCGATACGTGGGCGCCAAGGGGAGGAAGCTTGCTGGTCGGGACCACCTTATCTTCGCTCGAGCCGGTGGCACTGGCGGCAGTTCTT
>PQAK01000132.1:2396-3322 GCA_003105225.1 Deltaproteobacteria bacterium
GTGCGGCTCAGGTAGCGGGGTCGTCCCGTGACATAAAGAACCGTGAGCAGCCCGACGATCACCACGACCATGATCAGGAAATGGATGTCCTTCGTCTTCATACCTGGCATTCCGGCCCCTTCCCTGAAAAGGTAAAAGATGATTGTAGGGCCGAAACCCCCGCACTTTCATCAACTTTTTCTGTTCATTCCCGTTTTATTCCATTATAATGAAGCTGGTTCAAAAAAAGCGGCGGAGGATGAGATGAAGTCCGTTTCCGTCTACCGCGTTGATTATGTAAGAAAAACGAAGGTACGGATCGGAACGGTCGTGGAGCGGCGCTTGAAGGAACGGGGCAACAACCTCGCCGGCCTTCTCAATCTCGCGAGGATCCTGTACGCCGCGTCGCCCCAGGAAGCATTTCTTACCGCCATCGACGGACAGGAAGCGCGCGTGGCGTAGCGTGTGGGTGGGCCAGACGCGCCCACCCGTTCCGCCGTTTCTCCCCCGCCCGCTACCGGGAGGAGGCAGCCTTTCCCTTCGCACCCCCTTCCTTTTCCGGCATCGCCGCTATCTTGCCGTACTCCCCCCGGATGTATTGCTTGAAATTGCGCACCGCAAGCTTCCCCGCCGGGTCTTCGGGGGACTTGCCTTCCTCCGAGGGTCGCAGCAGCTCGTAGTAACGGACCCCGCCCGCGGTGGCGTACGACCGGGAGGGGACCAGGACCGTCGGCTCCTCCCCCTTCCGCGACCGCCAGACCGAACATCCGACCAGCTTGAGTCCGGAAAGCAGCCCTTCCTCGAAATGGATTTCCACATCCGCCAGCTTGGATTCCGGCGTCCCGCCGTGGTTCAGCACGTAATGCACTCTCATGGCCCTACCTCCCGTGGGTATTTGCGGGCGGTAAGCGCAAACCCCGTGCCGGGAGCGTTCCCTGGTTCCGCCT
>PQAK01000133.1:0-665 GCA_003105225.1 Deltaproteobacteria bacterium
GAGCTGTGGCGGATCATCGGCGAGCACACCGACGTCCCCGCGGGCGACATCGGCGTGGGCGGCCGGGAGATCGGCTACCTCTTCGGGCAGTACAAGCGCCTCACGAACAAGTTCGAGGCGGGCGTCCTCACCGGCAAGGGGCTCGTCTACGGCGGCAGCCAGGTGCGCACCGAGGCCACCGGCTACGGCTGCACCTACTTCGTCGACGAGATGCTCAAGGCGAAGAAGAACGGCTTCAAGGGGAAGAAGGTCGTCGTCTCCGGCTCGGGGAACGTGGCGATCTACACGCTGGAGAAGGTGCAGCAGCTCGGCGGGAAGGTCGTCGCGATGAGCGACTCCAACGGCGTGGTCTACGACGAGAAGGGGATGAACCTCGAGACGATCAAGCAGCTGAAGGAAGTGGAGCGCCGCCGGATCAAGGACTACTGCGAATACCACAAGGGCGCGCAGTACACCCCGAGCGGGAACATCTGGGACATCCCGTGCGACGTCGCCTTGCCGTCCGCGACGGAGAACGAGATCACGGGAAAGGATGCCAGGAAGCTCGTGAAGAACGGCTGCATCGCGGTGGGCGAGGGGGCGAACATGCCGACCACCCCGGAAGGCGTCCAGGTGTTCATCCAGGCGGGGATCGCCTACGGACCGGGCAAGGCGGCCAACGCCGG
>PQAK01000133.1:689-11278 GCA_003105225.1 Deltaproteobacteria bacterium
GCCAACGCCGGCGGCGTGGCCACTTCCGGCCTGGAGATGCAGCAGAACGCCGGCCGCGAGGCCTGGGGGTTCGAGGAGACCGACGCCAAGCTGCGGCAGATCATGCGGAACGTCTTCATGATCTGCTCGGAGGCCGCCGAAGAGTTCGGGTCCCCGGGCAACATGGTCGTGGGGGCGAACATCGCCGGCTTCATCAAGGTCGCCCGCGCCATGATCTCTCACGGGATCGTGTAGCCCCGCCGCAGGGGGACGCGCCGCAACGCGGGGCTCGAGATCGGAAGATCCCCCCTTCGGGAGGGCCCCGTCCTTCAAGGGACGGGGCCCTCTTCTTTTTTCCTCCGGGTGGTAAGATGGAACTCCGATCGTTTACGAGGGGGGGACGATGAAAACCATTTCGCTCCTGTTCTGTTCCAACATCTTCATGACCTTCGCCTGGTACGGCCACCTGAAGGACCTGAACGCCAAGCCGCTGTTCCTCGCGATCCTCGCGAGCTGGGGGATCGCCTTCTTCGAATATGTCCTCCAGGTGCCCGCCAACCGCATCGGGTACCAGCATTTCTCCCTGCCGCAGCTCAAGGTCATCCAGGAAGTGATCACGATGATCGTCTTCGCCGGGTTCGTGACCTTCTACATGCGGCAGCCGCTGAAGCTCGATTACCTGTGGGGCGCCCTCTGCCTGGTCGGGGCCGCCTACTTCATGTTCCGGTCGGCCTGAACGTCGCCGCCCGCCGGGGGCATCTCCGTTATTTTCCCTGGTGGTCGTGCCCGTGGCGCATGGGTTCGTTGCCCATGCCGCCCATCATCGATTCCATGTGCTTCACATGGGACTCGTGGAGATCGTCGAGCATCCGGAAGTGTTCCATGGCGGCCTTCCGGAACTCCGCGGGGTCGGTGATCCCTTCCATCTTCTTCTCGTGGTCGCGCAGCGCCGTTACGGATTTCCGTACCTCCTCCATGTGATTTTTCATCCCCTCCATCCCGCCCATCATCCCGTGCGGCTTGCCGTGCCCGCCGTGCATGTGCCCGCACATGCACTCTTTCCCGCACCCCGCGCAGTCGCAGTCGCACGGGCATCCCGATTTCGCCTCCATTTTCGCGGGCCCGGGAGCCTGCCCGGCCGCCGGCGAGGCCGCCAGCACGAGTTGGGGAAGCAGGACCAACGCGAACAGCGCAAGCACGAACACCACTGACGATTCCCGGACGTTCTTCATCGTGAAGCCCTCCAGTAGATTTTTCGTTGCATCCAAGGTGCCGACCGCGGCTTTCGGGATTCCTGACGCACGCGTAATGATGCACGTTCACCGGGAACAGTTTCCGGTCCCGATTCCGGGGATCGCCGCGATATAATCATCCTTCCGGGCTGGCGCAGGATCGGCCGGTATCCACGGAGGAGAACCCCCCGGCGGCAGAAGGAGCGCGGCATGCTCGTAGGCAGGAGGATGACGAAGGACCCCAGGACCGTATCCCCGGAGGATACGTTGTCGCTGGCGGCGGACATCATGCAAGAGTCCCGGATCAACCATCTTCCGGTCGTCGAGGGGGAGAGGCTCGTGGGGATCCTTTCGGACACCGACCTGCGGAACGCTTCCCTGGCCAGCGCCCCGGCGCCGGCGGGGGAGGAATCGACGGGCCGCGGCCGCCGGGTGCGGGAGGTGATGAAGACGGAGGTCTGGTCCCTGACGCCGGAGGACTCGGTGGAGGACGCCCTGCTCATCATCCGGCGGAAGAAGTTCGGCGCCCTTCCCGTCCTCTCGGGAGACCGGCTGGTGGGCATCATCACGAAGATCGACCTGTTGAACGCCGTCATCGACGTGCTGAACCTCGACGACGTGGGCCTGCGGATCGAGGTCCACCTGCCGCGGAACCTGGCGCGGTTCGAGGCGCTGATCGCGGACCTGGACCGGCTGTCCGCCCGCGTGCACAGCTGCATCATCACGCCGCGGAAAGGGGCGGAGGGGATGGTCGCGCTCCTTCGGCTCGACACGATCGAGGGGCCCAGGGTGATCGCCGCGCTGCGCGCCCAGGGCTACGAAGTGCCCGGGAAAGCCGACCTCTCGTAGGCCGCCGCCGGATCGGCGCAGGTTCCTAACGGGCGCTGCGCCCCCCCTTCCCCTCCCCGATCAGCCGCCGCAGCACGTAGGGCAGGATCCCCCCGTGGAGGAAGTAGCGGACCTCCCCGGGCGTGTCGATGCGGGCCACCGCCGGGAAGGTCTTCTCCTTCCCGTCGCACACGGCCCGGACCGTCATGCGCTTCCCGGGCGAAACCCCGGAGGCGATCCCCTCGACCGAGAAAAGCTCCTTCCCGGTAAGCCCGAGCGATTCCCGGGTGGCGCCGTCCACGAACTGCAGCGGCAGGATCCCCATCCCGACCAGGTTGCTGCGGTGGATCCGCTCGAAGCTCTCCGCGATCACCGCGCGCACCCCCAGCAGCCGCGGCCCCTTGGCCGCCCAGTCGCGCGAGGAGCCGGAGCCGTACTCCTTCCCCGCGAGGATCAGCAGCGGTACGCTTTCGCGCGCGTACCGCATCGCGGCGTCGTAGATCGTGGCTTTCCCGCCGTCGGGCAGGTGGACCGTCCATCCCCCCTCGGTTCCCGGCGCCAGCAGGTTGCGCAGGCGGATGTTGGCGAAGGTGCCCCGCATCATCACCTCGTGGTTCCCGCGCCGGCTCCCGTAGGAGTTGAAATCTTCCCGCGCCACGCCATGCTCCAGGAGATACTGCCCGGCCGGGCTGTCCTCGGCGATGTCGCCCGCGGGGGAGATGTGATCCGTGGTCACGGAGTCGCCCAGGACGGCCAGGACGCGCAGCCCCGAGAGATCGCCCCGGGGAGCGGGGGCGGCGGACAGATTTTCGAAAAACGGCGGATGCTTGACGTAGGTGGAGCCGTCCTGCCAGGCGAAGCATTCCTCCCGCGGAGCCGGTAGCTCCTTCCATGCGGCGTCCCCCTCGAACACCCTGGCGTACTCTTTCCGGAACATCCCCGATCCCACGCAGGCGCCGACGGCCTCCGCGATTTCCCGCTGCGTCGGCCAGATCTCCTTCAGGTATACGGGAGCGCCGTTCGGGTCCACTCCCACCGGATCGCGGGAGAGGTCGACATCCACGCTTCCGGCGAGCGCGTAGGCGACCACCAGGGGGGGCGACGCCAGGTAGTTGGCCCGGCACATCGGGTGGATCCGCCCCTCGAAGTTCCGGTTTCCCGACAGGACGGATGCGACCGCCAGGCTTCCCTGCCGGACCGCCCCGGCGATCGGCTCCGGAAGCGGCCCGGAGTTGCCGATGCAGGTGGTGCATCCGTATCCGACGAGATGGAACCCGAGCGCCTCCAGGTACGGGGTGAGCCCCGCGGCTTCCAGGTACCGGGTGACGACCTTCGACCCGGGCGCAAAGCTGGTCTTGACCCAGGGACGGGTCCGCAGGCCCCGTTCCACCGCCTTCTTCGCCAGGAGCCCGGCGCCGACCATCACGGACGGGTTGGAGGTGTTCGTGCAGCTGGTGATGGCGGCGATGACGACCGCGCCGTCCGACAGCCGGAACGATGTCCCGGCGTGTGCGACGGCAACGCCTCCCGTGTCCCGGCCTTCGCCCGGGGAAGCTCCCGGGACCGGGGCCGGCCGGCCCCCCTCGGCGTACCATCGGTCCTGGCCTTCGGGAACGCCGCCCCCGGGGGACCTTCCCCAGCCGGACCGGGCCTTCCGGAACGATTCCCCGACGGCCCCGAGCGCGACGCGGTCCTGGGGGCGCTTCGGGCCCGCGAGGCTCGGCTCCACCGTGGACAGGTCCAGCGCGAGCGTGTCCGAGAAGACCGGATCGGGGGTATCGTCGGTGCGGAACAGCCCTTGGAGTTTGCAGTAGGCCTCCACCACCTTCACCTGCCCCGCGTGCCTTCCCGTGAACGCGAGATAGGAAAGGGTCTCCCGGTCCACCGGGAAGAATCCGATCGTGGCGCCGTACTCCGGCGACATGTTGGAGATCGTGGCGCGGTCGGCCACGGAGAGGGAGGAGAGTCCCGCCCCGTAGAACTCCACGAATTTCCCCACCACCCCCCTGGACCGAAGCATCTGCGTGACCCGCAGGACCAGGTCCGTCGCGGTGGTCCCTTCCGGAAGCGCGCCGGAGAGCTTGAACCCCACCACCTCCGGGATGAGCATGGATACCGGTTGCCCCAGCATCGCCGCCTCCGCCTCGATCCCGCCCACGCCCCATCCGACAACGCCCAGCCCGTTGATCATCGGGGTGTGCGAGTCGGTCCCCACGAGCGTGTCGGGGTATGCCTGGAAGCCGTCCCCCGATTTCTTCCGGAAGACCACGGGCGAGAGGTGCTCGAGGTTCACCTGGTGGCAGATCCCGGTCCCCGGCGGGACCACCCGCAGGCTGCGGAACGCCTCCTGCCCCCACCGCAGGAACGCGTATCGTTCCCCGTTGCGTTCGAACTCGCGCGCGACGTTCGCCGCGAAGGCGTCCCGTGTCCCGAACCGGTCCACCTGGACGGAATGGTCGATGATCAGGTCCGCGGGCATGAGCGGGTTGATCCGTCCGGGGTCCCCTCCCATCCGGAGCGCCGCATCCCGCATGGCGGCAAGGTCGACCAGCGCCGGCACCCCCGTGAAATCCTGGAGCAGCACCCGGGCGGGGCGGAAGGCGATCTCCCGGTCGGAAACCGCGCCCGGGGCCCAGCGGGCCAACGCTTCGATGTCGTCGGCGCGCACCGTATCCCCGTCTTCCCACCGCAGCAGGTTTTCCAGGAGGATTTTCAGGGAGAACGGGATGCGGGATATCGCACCGATCCCTTTCTTCTCAAGGGTCTCGAGGCGGAAGATCTCGTGGGAGATGTTTCCGATCCTGCGGCGGACCCTGGAGCCGAAACTGTCGGGGCGCTCTCTGGCCATGGCGATGCCTCGTGGGAGGGAATTAATCGAAATGGTACCATGGGAATTCGCATTTCGGCGGACGGAAGGGGGCTCCGACATCGAGACCGTCACCATCCTGGGGATCGCCGTCGGCCTTGCCATGGATGCCCTGGCGGTCGCCATCGCCACCGGCATCGTGCTGGGAAAGGTATCCGGCCGCCAGACCTTCCGGCTCGCCTGGCACTTCGGGCTGTTCCAGTTCCTGATGCCCGTGGTCGGCTGGCTGGCGGGACTGTCGGTGGAACGGTATATTTCCGGCTACGACCACTGGCTGGCGTTCGCCCTGCTGGGCTTCATCGGCGGGAAGATGATCTTCGATGCGTCGCGGGGAGCCGGCGCAGACCGGACGGCCTCCGACCCCACCCGGGGGTTTTCACTGGTCTTCCTTTCCGTGGCCACCAGCGTGGACGCCCTGGCGGTGGGTTTGAGCCTGGGCGTGCTGCGCATCCGGATCTGGTATCCCGCGGTGGTCATCGGAGCCGTCGCAGGGATCCTGACCGCGATCGGGATGCACCTGGGGGCCCCCCTGGGAAACCGGATCGGGCGGAAGATGGAGGTCTTCGGGGGGCTGATCCTGGTAGGGATCGGCTGCCTTATCCTGTACCGCCACCTCGCGTGAACTGGATGATCTCCCATTCCTCCCGCTCCCGGTCCCGCCGGAGAATGTAACGGTTCCCATCCGAGGCGGCCAGCTTGAAGTACTCGTGGCCTTCCCCGCGCCACCGGTCCAGGATTTCCACGACCTCGAGCCTCCGGTCGCCCAGGGAGAACGACCGGGGCGACTCCTCCCCCCTGTATCCTTCGTAGCACGAGACGCGGACTTTCATTCTTCCACCGATCTTACCATCCCGGTCTTCACGAATCCCCCCCGTAGGGGTATCATCGCACCATTGCGAAGGGAGTTGTCACGGGGTGCGTCCGCGGCCCCGTTTCTCTTTAGCAGCGCATCCGCAATCCCGGAGGGGACAGGTGCCGCAATCGGTTGGCTCCCCGTTGCTGTGGGCGGGGTTCACGGTGTTCGTCATCGGCCTGCTGGCGCTCGACCTCCTCGTCTTCCAGAAGCGGGAGCACGAGATCCGGCCGAAGGAGGCCCTGGCCTGGAGCGTCGGCTGGATCTCCCTGGCGCTGCTCTTCAACGCGGGCGTATACCATTTCTTCGGCCCCCGGCGGGGGCTGGAATTCTTCACGGGGTACGTGATCGAGCTGGCGCTGTCGGTCGACAACCTCTTCGTCTTCATCCTGATCTTCCACACGTTCCACGTCCGAGCGATCCATCAGCACCGGGTCCTGTTCTGGGGGATCCTGGGCGCCCAGGTCATGCGCGCCGTCTTCATCCTTCTCGGCGCCGCCCTGCTCCAGGCGTTCCACTGGCTCACCTTCGTGTTCGGCGGGTTTCTCGTCTTCACCGGCGTGAAGATCCTCCTCAACCGCGGGACCGAGGTGCACCCCGAGAAAAACCCGGTACTGAAATGGTTCGGCAAGGTCGTGCCCACCCTGCCGGACACGTACGGGGGGCGGTTCACGATCAAGCTCGACGGGAAACGGTACGCCACGTCGCTCTTGCCGGTGCTCGTCGTCGTCGAAGTGACCGACCTCATGTTCGCCGTGGATTCGATCCCGGCGATCTTCGCGGTGACGAAGGACCCCTTCATCGTCTACACGTCGAACATCTTCGCCATCCTGGGGCTGCGCGCGCTCTATTTCCTCCTGGCGCACGCGATGGGCAGGTTCCACTACCTCAAGGTCGGGCTGGGATTCGTCCTGTCGTTCGTCGGCGTGAAAATGCTCCTTGCCGAGTGGGTCGAGATCCCGATAGAAATATCCCTGGCGGTGGTGGTCGCCCTGCTCGCCGGGTCGATCCTGGCGTCGGTGCTCCGGCCCGCCCGCCCGGAAAATTCCTGAAGGAGGATCCCCGTGGAGAACGAGCCGCTCGCCCTGCGGTCCATCAACGCGATACGGTTCCTTTCGGTCGACGCCGTGCAGAAGGCGAAATCGGGCCACCCCGGCACCCCGATGGGGCTGGCGCCGCTGGCGTACCTGCTGTGGACCCGCTACCTCCGGTACAACCCGCGGAACCCGGACTGGCCGGGGCGCGACCGGTTCATCCTCTCGTGCGGGCATGCATCGATGCTGCTGTATTCCCTGCTCCACCTCACCGGCTTCGACCTGTCGATGGAGGACCTGCGGCAATTCCGGCAGTGGGGGAGCAAGACGCCCGGGCACCCCGAGGCGGGGCACACCCCGGGCGTCGAGGTGACGACCGGCCCGCTGGGGCAGGGGATCGGGAACGCGGTGGGGATGGCGATGGCCTCCCGCCTGCTGGCCCACCGGTTCAACCGGCCGGGGCACGAGATCGTCTCCCACCGGGTCGTGGCGCTGTGCTCCGACGGGGACCTCATGGAGGGGGTGGCGTCCGAGGCCGCGTCGCTGGCCGGGTTCCATCGGCTGGGGAACCTCGTCGCGTTCTACGACGACAACCGGATCACGATCGAGGGGTCGACCGACCTCGCCTTCCGCGAGGACGTGGCGGGCCGGTTCCGCGCCTACGGCTGGAACGTCCTTTCGGTGGCCGACGGGAACACCGACCTGGACGGCATCTCCGCGGCGATCGAGGCGGCGTTCGCCGAGCGGGAGCGCCCCACCCTGGTGATCGTGCGGACGCACATCGCCTTCGGCAGCCCCAACAAGCAGGATACGGCGGAAGCCCACGGTTCCCCGCTGGGGGATGCGGAGGTCGCGCTGGCGAAGGAGGCGCTGGGGTGGCCGAAGGAACCCGCCTTCCACGTGCCGGACGACGTCCTGGGCCACTTCCGGGAAGCGGTCCCCCGCGGGGAAGGATTCGAGCGCGAATGGCGGGTGCGGATGGCCGCATATACCCGCGCGTTCCCGGACCTCGCGGTGGAATGGGAGCGGGTGGTCTGGGGAGACCTTCCCGAGAGTTGGGCGGACAGCCTTCCCGCCTTCCCTCCCGAGGGAGGGGCGGTCGCCACGCGGAGCGCCTCGGGCAAGGTGATCAATGCGATCGCGGCGAAACTCCCCGAGCTTGCCGGGGGGTCGGCGGACCTGGCGCCGTCCACGGAGACGCTCATCAAGGGCGGGGGGGAGTTCCTCCCCGGGGCTGCGCCGGGAGGGCGCAATTTCCACTTCGGCGTCCGCGAGCACGGGATGGGCGCGATCTTGAACGGTATGGCGCGCCATGGCGGGGTCATCCCCTACGGGGCGACTTTCCTCATCTTCTCCGATTACATGCGGGCCTCCATCCGCCTGGCCGCGCTCATGGGGATCCGGGTGATCTATGTCTTCACGCACGATTCCGTCGGCTTGGGCGAGGACGGCCCCACCCACCAGCCCATCGAGCACCTTGCGGCGCTCCGGGCGATGCCCAACCTCCACGTGCTGCGGCCCGCCGACGCGAACGAAACCGCCGCGGCGTGGAAAATGGCCCTGGAGCGGACCGCGGGCCCCAGCGCGCTGTCCCTGACCCGGCAGAAGCTGCCGGTCCTGTCCCCCGCCGCCGTACACCGGGACGGGAACGTCTACCGGGGCGCGTACATCTATGAAGAAGGCGCCGGAGGAACCCCGAGGGTGATCCTCCTGGCCTCCGGTTCCGAGGTGCACGTGGCCCTGGCGGCGAAGAAGCTCCTCGAGGCCGACGGCATCCCCGCTCGCGTGGTCAGCTTCCTTTGCAGGGAGCGGTTCGAGGAGCAGCCGGTCGCGTATCGCGAGGCCGTTCTTCCCCCTTCCGTCCGTGCGCGCGTTTCGGTGGAGGCGGGGGTCGTCTTCGGGTGGGAGCGATACGTGGGGGAACGGGGGATTTCCGTGGGGATCGACCGGTTCGGCGCCTCCGCGCCGGGGGACCGGGTGTTGCGGGAATTCGGGATTACGCCCGAGAACGTGGCGTCGAGGGCCAAAGCGTTGTTATAGGAATCTTTCGCCTTGGGAGGGGAGGCAGCATGAAAGGGAGAGACAATCCGCTGGTCCGGCTGGGGGAGATGGGCCAGAGCCCCTGGCTCGATTACATCCACCGGGGCATGATCGAGTCGGGAGAGCTTGCCCGGCTGGTGTCGGACGACGGCATCAAGGGGGTGACCTCCAACCCGACGATCTTCGAGAAGGCGATCTCCGGGGGACATGAATACGACGCGCAGATCCAGGCGCTGGCGTCGGCTCGGGCAAGCGTGCCGGATGCCTATACCGAGATCGCTACGGAGGACATCCGCCGGGCGGCGGACGTGCTGCGGCCGGTCCATGACGCGTCGTCGGGGGCGGACGGCTACATCTCGCTGGAGGTCGAACCGGATATTGCCGCCGATACCGCGAAGACGGTCTCCCGGGCGGTAGAGCTTCACCGGAAGGTGTCGCGGCCCAACGTGTTCATCAAGATCCCCGCCACCCCCGAGGGGCTGCCGGCCATCGAGGAGACGATCGCGCGGGGAGTCCCCGTGAACGTGACGCTCATCTTCTCGGTGAAGCGATACGAGGAGGTGGCCGAGGCGTATCTCCGCGGCCTGGAGAAGCTGATAGCCTCGGGAGGGAATCCGCGGAGCGTGGCCTCGGTGGCTTCCTTCTTCGTGTCGCGGGTGGATACCGCGGTCGACAAGCTCCTCGAGGAACTGATCCCCCGCTATCCCGGCTCTCCCCGGGCGGAGACCGCGATCTCGCTGCTGGGAAAGGTGGCGGTCGCCAACGCATGGCTGGCGTACGCCAGGTTCGGGGCGATCTTCTCCACCCCGAGATGGCGCGCGCTCGCGGCGGCCGGCGCCAGGGTCCAGCGCCCCCTGTGGGCGAGCACGGGCACGAAAAATCCGAAATATCCGGACGTGAAGTACGTCGAGGAATTGATCGGCCCCGACACCGTCAACACGATGCCTCCCCAGACGATGGACGCCTTCCGGGACCACGGGATCGTGAGCGACACGCTGTCCGGAAAGGAAGAGGAGGCCCGGCGGATCCTTTCGGACCTCGGCCAGATGGAGATCGGGCTCGAGGAGGTCTGCGAGAAACTGACCCGGGACGGCGTCAAGAGCTTCGCCGACTCCTTCCGGAAGCTGCTCGCGGCCATCGAGCGCAGGCTTACCCTGGCCAGCCCCGCCTGACAACGCCTGCAACCGCCGTACGGGAGAAGCGCCATGCGGATCGCGATGGTGGGCCTTGGGAAGATGGGATTGAACATGACCCGGCGGCTGCTGCGCGGCGGCCACGAGGTGGTCGCGGTCGACCGGTCCAAGGCGGCGGTCGAGGAAGCCTCGCGGGACGGGGCGCTCCCCGCCGCCTCGCTCCCCGATGCCGTGGGCAAGCTCTCCCCCGAGAGGGCCGTGTGGCTCATGGTGCCCGCCGGGACCCCCGTGGACGAAACCATCGATGGCCTGCGCGGGCTGTTGTCCCCCGGCGACGTCGTGATCGACGGCGGCAACTCGAAGTACACGGACGCCCCGCGCCGCGCGACGGCGCTCGGAGAGCGGGGGATCCGGTTCCTGGACGTGGGAACCAGCGGGGGGATCTGGGGGCTCGAGGAAGGGTACTGCCTGATGGCCGGCGGCGACCCGGAAGCCTTTCGGCGGGTGACGCCGGTGCTTGCCACCCTGGCCCCTCCCGGCGGGTTCGCCTACATGGGGCCGCACGGCGCCGGCCACTTCGTGAAGATGATCCACAACGGGATCGAGTACGGGATGATGCAGGCC
>PQAK01000134.1:0-1572 GCA_003105225.1 Deltaproteobacteria bacterium
CTCCTCACCGCGGCGATGATCGCATTGGCCGTTGCGGTGATCTCGGGGACCGTGACCCCGGCGAAGGCATTCTCCGGGTTCTCCAACTCCAGCGTCCTCCTGGTGGTGGTCGCGTTCATCGTGGCGCGGGGCGTCGTGAAGTCGGGGTTGGGACGCCGTTTGAGCTACCTGGTGGTGGCGTTGTTCGGCCGTTCCACGCTGGGGCTGGGTTACAGCATCTTCCTCACGGACGCCCTCATCGCCCCCGCCTTCCCGAGCAACACCGCCCGGGGCGGCGTGCTCTTCCCCATCGTGCTCTCGCTTGCGCAGTCGGGGGGATCGAGGCCGGAGGACGGGACGCAGCGGCGGATGGGCGCCTTCCTCATGTTCTGCGGCATGGCGAGCCTCAGCGTCTCCTCCGCCCTCTGGCTCACGGCCACCTCCGCCAACCCCATCGGGGTGGAGCTCGGCCGAACCTTCGGCATGCGGATCGGGTTCGGAGGCTGGCTGATCGCGGCGTCGCTTCCGGCCATGGCGGCGATTCTTCTCCTGCCCCTCGTGCTCTACAAGGTCTTCCCGCCGGAAGTGAAGTCCACCCCTTCGGCGCCCGCCGCCTCCCGCGAAGCGCTCCGGGGCATGGGCCCCATGGGCCGGGACGAAAAAATCGTGGCCGCGGCGTTTGCGCTCATGGTGACGGGGTGGATCCTTGCGGGGACCTTGAAGCTGGACCAGACCGCCGTGGCATTCGCCGGCCTCGGCGCGCTGCTCGCCACCAGCGTCCTTACCCTGGAGGATTTTTCCCGCGAAGGCGACACGCTCGCCACGTTCCTCTGGCTGGCCGTTCTCTTCGCCTTGAGCGGCCAGCTCAACGAGATGGGCTTCATGGGCTACGTGGGGGAGCGATTGGCGATGCGGCTTTCCGGGGTCTCCTGGCCGGCCGCCTATGCGGCGCTGGTCGTCCTCTACGTGCTGATGCACTACCTCTTCGTGAGCCAGTCGTCCCAGGTGCTGGCCCTCTTCGGCGTGTTCCTGGACGTAGGGCTCCGGACGGGCGTGCCGAAGGAAATCCTCGCGTTCGCCCTCCTCTTCGCGAGCAGCTACTTCTCCACGATCACGCCGCAGGGGGGGAGCCAGAACGTGATCTTCGTCGGCGCCGGCTACCTGACGCAGGGGGAGCTGTACCGGATGGGCGCGTTCACCACGGCATTCAACCTGGCGCTTTTCATGGTCGTTGGCACCCCCTGGCTGCTGCTCGTCGCGCGTTAAAGGTCGGGCGGGGAGGGAGGGATCCGATGGCTCGAAGGAACGTCACGGGAGCGGGGATCGTGCTGCTCGTCGCGTCGCTGCTCTCCGCCGCGGCTTTCGGCGGACCGGCTTCGGCAGGCGGGCTGGACGACGCCCGGAGCCGGGGCAAACTGCTCGTGGGGGTGAAGACCGACTTCCCCCCTTTCGGCTACCTGGACCCGGCCGGGAAGCCGCAGGGGTTCGACGTCGACATCGCCCGCTACCTGGCGCGGGCCCTGTTCGAGGACGAGGGCCGGCTGGAACTGGTCCCGGTCACCTCCGGCAGCCGCATCCCGTTCCTCTACAGCG
>PQAK01000134.1:1644-4403 GCA_003105225.1 Deltaproteobacteria bacterium
TCCGCCTCCCTGCTCCTCGTCCCCGAAGGCAGCCCCATCCGGGGGATCGGGGACCTTGAAGGAAAGGTGGTCGCCGTCCTCGAAGGCTCCGTACAGGAGAAGGACCTCGCGCTGGTGGCCCCCCGGGCGAAGCGGGTGGCGTATAAAACGGTGGGGGAGGCCGTATCGGCCCTCAAGGGGAAGAAGGCGGATGCGTTGTGCCAGGACGAGCCGCTGGTCCTTGAACTGGAGAAAAGGAACAGGGGATTCAAGATCGCGGGGCAGCCGATCCTTTCCCGCCCGTACGCCATTGCCGTTCGCAAGGGGGACCGGGAGACCCTCCGCTGGATCAACGAGAAGCTCTCCGCCATGAAAAACGACGGGACCTACGAACGGCTCCGGCGAAAGTACTTCGGCGAAGCGGGGGGGAAGGAGGGACCCCGATGACGGTGAAAATCCTTCTCGAGTTCGCGGTGGTTCTCGCCGCGATCTTCATGGGCAGCCGATGCGGGGGAGTCGGGTTGGGCTTGTGGGGAGGCGCCGGTGTCCTCGTCCTCTCGTATTTCTTCGGCCTGCCGCCCACGGCGCCTCCCGTGGACGTGATGCTCATCATCCTCGCGGTGATCATGGCCACCTCGGTGATGGAGACCGCTGGCGGGATCGAGTGGCTCGTCCGCGTGGCGGAGGGGCTGATACGGAGAAATCCCCATCAGATCACGGTGGTGGCGCCGGTGGTGTCCTGGCTCTTCACCCTGGGGGCGGGGACGGGGCACGTGTTCTACCCCCTCCTCCCCGTCATTCACGAGGTGGCCCACGAGAACGGCATCCGTCCCGAGCGCCCGATCGCCGTCTCCACCATCGCGTCCCAGCAGGCGATCACCGCCTCCCCCGTCTCGGCGGCCACGGCGGCGATGATCGCCCTGTTCGAGCCCGCGGGGATCACGCTGGGCAAGATCATCGCCATCGCCATCCCGGCGACGCTCGCCGGCGTGATCGTCGCCGCCCTCGTCCAGACCCGGGTGGGGAAGGAGCTCAAGGACGATCCGGAATACCGGCGGCGCCTCGAGGCGGGAGAGATCGAGCCGCCCCGTGCGGAGAAGCAGGCGGCGGAACGGAAGGAACTCCCCCATACCGCCCGCACCAGCGCGCTGATGTTCCTGCTGGGCGTGGGGCTCGTCGTGGCCGCGGGACTGTTCCCGGTCCTGCGGCCGGTGTTCGTCAAGGCGGGCAAGGCGGCCCCCCTCGACATGGCGACTACCATCCAGATCGTGATGCTGTCGATGGCGGCCCTCATCCTGGCGGTGACCCGGGTCCCGGCCGGGAACGTCCCCAAGAGCGCTTCCGCCCAGGCGGGACTGACGGCCGTGGTGGGCATCTTCGGGCTGGCCTGGCTGGGAGACACCTTCATCAAGGCGAACGAGAAGCTCATCATCGGGATGATCGGCGACCTTACGGCGGCCTATCCGGTCACCTTCGCCGTCGGGCTCTTCTTCGCCTCGGTGCTCCTCTTCAGCCAGGCGGCGACGACGCGGGCGCTCATGCCCCTGGGGATCAGCCTCGGCCTCCCCCCGCAGTTTCTCATCGCCCAGTGGCCGGCCGTGAACGGCTACTTCTTCCTGCCCACCTACGGGACCCTCATCGCAGCCATCAACTTCGACCGGAGCGGGACGACCCGGATCGGCCGGTTCGTTCTGAATCACTCCTTCATGCTGCCCGGCCTGGTGGCGACGGGAACCGCCGTCGCCGTCGGTCTCGTGATCGGAAAGCTCCTGTTTTAACGAACGGGAAAAAGGAGGACCCATGAGCGTCATCGCGGAGTTCCGGATCGAGAAGGACTTCCTCGGGGAGCGCGAGGTCCCGGCCACGGCCTATTACGGCGTGCAGACCCTCCGGGCCATCGAGAACTTTCCCATCACCGGCTACCGGATCCACCCGGCCCTCATCTGCGCGATGGCCAAGGTCAAGAAAGCCGCCGCACTGGCCAACCGGGATTCGGGCCACCTGGATGCGAAGATCGCCGACGCCATCTCGGCGGCGGCCGACGAGGTGATCGCGGGGAAATTCCACGACCAGTTCCTGGTGGACCCCATCCAGGGCGGCGCGGGGACGTCGATCAACATGAACACGAACGAAGTGCTGGCCAACCGCGCCCTCGAGATCCTGGGCGCCCCCAAGGGATCCTACAAAATCATCAGTCCCAACAGCCACGTGAACATGGCCCAGTCCACCAACGACGCCTTTCCCACCGGGGTCCACATCGCCACCCTCGATCTCCTGAAGGAGATGCTGGGGGAGCTGCGGAACCTGCGCGACGCCTTCGCCGCGAAGGAGAAGGAGTACGAGGGGATCATCAAGATGGGCCGGACGCACCTCCAGGACGCGGTCCCCATCCGCCTGGGCCAGGAATTCGGGGCCTACCGCAGGGTCCTGGACCGGGACATCCGGCGGATCACCGGCATCGGGCTGCACCTGTTCGAGGTGAACATGGGGGCCACCGCCGTCGGGACGGGGCTCAACGCCGATCCCGATTACATCGACAAGGTGGTGCTGTACCTCGGGGGGATCAGCAACTGGCCCATCCGGAGGGCCGAGCATCTCGTGGACGCCACCCAGAACACCGACGGCTACACCGAGGTGTCGGCGATGCTCAAGGTCTGCATGATGAACCTGTCCAAGATCGCCAACGACCTCCGGCTGATGGCCTCGGGGCCGCGGTGCGGCCTCGGCGAGCTCCAGCTCCCGGCCCGCCAGCCGGGGAGCAGCATCATGCCCGGGAAGGT
>PQAK01000134.1:4511-24121 GCA_003105225.1 Deltaproteobacteria bacterium
GCGGGCCAGTTCGAGCTCAACGTGATGGAGCCGGTGCTGGTCTTCAACCTGCTCCAGTCCATCAGCATCATGAAGAACGTCTTCGTCGTGTTCCGGAAGTACCTGGTGGAGGGCCTCGTGGCGAACGCGGACCGGATGAAGGCGTACGTGGACAACAGCACGGGCGTCATCACCGCGATCAATCCCCACGTGGGATACGAGACCGCCGCCCGCATCGCCCGGGAGGCGAACCTGACCGGGAAATCGGTCCGGGAGCTGATCCTCCGGGACAAGGTGCTGACCGAGGAGCAGCTGAACCGGATCCTCGACCCTTACGAGATGACCAGCCCGGGGATCGCGGGCACGGACAAGAAGCCGGACCGGCCCTGGTGGGAGGAACATACGGTCAACCATTGAGGAAGGAGGCGGCATGGAACGATCCCTTTCGAAGGTTCCGGTGCTTGCCGTGGCGGCCTTGGCGTTCGCGGCGGTGTCGTCGGGCGCCTCGATCGATAGGACAAGGAAATGACGCCGCCCCCACTCGTTGACACGCGCCCGAAGGGACGCCGATGGATCCGGCCCGGATTCGCCTGGCTGCTTCCCCTGCTCCTGCTCCACCTGGTCGTTTCCGGGTTTCCGGTCCATTACCCGCTGTTCTTTGCCATCCGGGCCATCGTCAGGGGAAGCGCCCTCGTATTGACGCTTTATGTTTCAAGGATCGGCCGGGCATTCTTCCTGGCGATGGTCGTGCTGACCTTGGTCACGGCGGCGGCATCCGTATCCGCCCCGGAACGCCCCGGCTGGTACCAGGACCTCATCTTGGCCTCCTGGAGCATGATCCTGCTGCTGGCCCCCGTTGCGATTTTCCGAAGGATACGAAAGGAATTCCAGGGGGAAGGAGTGGACCTGGAGGTCGTCCTGGGCGCCCTGTGCGCCTACCTGTGGATTGGCGCCTATTTTGCTTTCCTCTACGGCGCCGCCGCGGTCGTCTTCCAATCCCCGTTTTTCGATCAGCCCGGGGCGGAAAACCAGTTGAATTACCTTTACTTCAGTTTCACCACCCTTACCACCGTGGGATACGGCGACCTCTCTCCGGGATACGGGCCCGGGCGGATGCTCGCGGCCACCGAGGCCGTCATCGGCCAGATCTATCTCGTCTCCGTGGTCGCAATCATCGTCGGCGCCTTCGTGAGACAGAAGCCCCCCCGTTCCTGAGCGGGGGGCGTCAGCGGCCGAGGGCGACGGAAACGCCGTCCACCACGTACTGGACGGAGATGAAGGCGAGAATCAGGCCCATGATCCTTACGACGATCGTGATCCCGAGGGCCCCGATCCAGCGCTGCAGCTCGTCGGACCTGCGTAGGAGAAGGTGCGTCGCCAGGAAAACCACGGTGCAGGCGGAAAGGAGGGCGACGTACGATGCGGCTCCCCGGGCGCGGTCGGCGAAGAGGAGGGTGGTGGCGATCGCACCCGGCCCCGCCAGGAGGGGAATGGCCAGGGGCGTCACGGAGATATCGTCCTTGGCTCCCGCAATCCGTTCCTCCCGCTCGCTGGTTCCCGTGCCGGTGGTCCGGCCGTACAGCATTTCGACGGAGATGAGGAAGAGGAGAATCCCGCCGCAGATGCGGATCGCCGGCGTCCGGATCCCCAGGTAGCCGATCAGCAGGGGGCCGGTAAGGATGAAGACGACGATCACCAGGTAGGCGATGATGCAGCCCCGCCGGGCCATCTCCCTGCGCTCCTCGGGGCGGTTATGGCGGGTGATGGCGAGGAAGGACGGGATCGCGACCAGGGGGTCGACGATGAGGAACAGCTGGATGGCGTATGCGGCAAACAGGGAAAGGGATTCCGTCACGGCCATCTCCCGGGAACGCGGCGCAACTCCGTTTGATCCTCCACCAGGGTCATTGTATACTGTATACGATCAGTGCGTCCGTCAACCACCACTCCGTTCCCGCAACCGGAAAACCGAAGTGAACCCCCGGGCGAAAGGAGGGCATATGCCTCTCGAACTGGAGACGGGCCTTCACGTGGGGAAAGTCGTGGAAATCACGGCGGCGTCGCCGAAAAGCTTCGAAGACGCGATCGCGCTGGGCATCGCACGCGCCTCCAAAACCTTGAAGAAAATCCAGGGCGCCTGGGTGAAGGAGCAGAAGGTGATCGTCCGGGACGGCAAGATCGCCGAATTCCGCGTGGACTTGAAGGTGACGTTTGTCCTCGAGGATTGACCGGGCAGCCATCCTCGTCCCGCCGATCGGGGGAGGGGTGGGTCGTTGGGTGGGATCGGGGAGGGGCCGTCGGGGCCGGCGGCCCCTCCGGGCGTTTGAGGGACCCGGCCTGCCGCCCCGCGTCGTCAACTGACGCTTTCGGGCTCCAGGTTGCGGCCACGGCCGTGCGATAAGCAGCGCTTCAGCGATTTTTCCAGCGATGCAACGGTGATCGGCTTCTGGATCACGTCGTGGATTCCGATCCGGCCGGCTTCTTCCACCAGCTGATCGGTCCGGTACGGCGTGATCAGGATCTTTACGGCTCCCGTCTGGCCTTTCCCGAATTGATTCAGCAACGAGAGGCCGTCCAGGCCCGGCAGCCAGTGCTCGCAGAGGATCAGGTCGAATCGTCCCTTCGACAACGGTTCGATCGCCTCGTTCGCATTTGCGGCCGATTGCATATGGCTGCCTTCGATCTGGAAAAACAGCGCGAAAGAGTCCCTGGTCCACGGGTCATCCTCGACCAGCAGGACATCTTTCACGCCCAGTTCATGGAAAACATTCACCTAGTGGAGGCCCGCCTTCCCCTGGGTTCTGCCGCATGCCGTGCCGATATCCGCAATGCCCCGATCGCCTCTGCGCATCCGGTCGTAAAAACGCAGGGATGCGGAATGGATGGCCTGGATCTGGGGATTCGTGAAGGATCTCGACAGGTAGGTTCGATACTCGTGGATGCCTCCGCAAACGACCGCCGTTTCTCCCTCGATCCGCAGGGATCCCGAATCGATCAGGTTTTTTATCGCGCTGTCGACGGTTCGTGAGTAGCAAACATCCCCCGTCAACGAGAAACGAAGTCCCGACAGGATCGGTTCATGGGCCTTCATTTCGTGGAAGATCGAATGGATTTCACGGACGGTGATGCACTCGTCCTCTCTTGCCGCCAACAGGAGGATACCGGACAGGATGTCCTTGAAATTCGGAGGGATGAGATCCATGAACGGTTTATCCCCGATTGCGAATGATATCAATGTTCCGGTTCCCTTTCGACTCGACCGATGGATTTCTGGCAGTCGAGGCATTCCCAGTACACCTTGCCGGGTAGTTCCCTCTCGCGGAAGACATTGATTTCCTCGACCTTTCCGCAGCGGATGCAGGTAAGGAAAACGCTTACGACATCCCGGGTATCTTCCTGTGCGGCCGCTACGCCGTTCATTGGCTCCCCTCCACGGACTTCCAGCGCCGACGGGAACAAATAAGCGCGCTGGCGCTGAACCGCTCCGCCCGATGTCGTGTGCGCTGCCATCACCGGATATGCCGTGCTCCGAAAAATGGTGAAACCGCCCCGCGGCTAAAGACTCATTGCCAGATCGTTGTCCCTTGGAATCGGCTTCCCCTCGGCGATCAGGGTCTCCAGCCGGTAGGAAATGGAAAGTTTGATGTTCTGGATCGCTTCCTTTTTCGTGTCCCCATGGGACCGGCATCCCGGCAATGCGGGGCACACCGCCTGATACCCGCCGTTCCCTTTCTGCTCCAACAGGACCGTGTAACTGTGCCTCTTCATCCGATGCCTCCTTATTGCCCGCTCCTGCCACTGCGATGATGGACTCATGTCCGGCGGGGTTATGGTCACGTAAATGTTATTTTTAACGGCGCTCGCATCCGGTATCGGCGATAAAAGTTTGCAGGAGATGTGCCGAAGTCGGGACTCAATGAGAAGTCAGAGAAATCGAAAGGTTAGCGGAACATCGGCCGGACGGCGATGCCGCGGGCGGGCGGAAATCTATAAAATTATCGAGATGGCGTTCGCAATCTCGAAAAATTTCGAGTCGGGGGCGAGTTAAAGACCCAGTTTTTTCCGCCGATACCGGAACGTGTGGTAGTTGATGTGAAGGAGCATCGCGGCCCGGGTCTCGTTTCCCCCCGTCATGCGGAGAACTTCCTCGAAAAAATGCTTGTCCAGCGATTCGTGGGCCCCCTGGAGGTCGATGCCCTCCGGCGGGACGAGCGGGCGCAGGATTTCCTCGGCGGAGCGCGGACGGTCCGGGGAGGAATTCGTTTTCTCCAACCCAAGGTCTTTGCGGTTAAGCTCCGGCCCTTCGCTGACCAGGACGCCCCGCTCCACGATATTCCTCAGCTCCCGGACGTTCCCCTTCCAGCGGTAATTCTTCAGAGCCTCCTGCGCATCGGGGGAGATGCCGGTGAACGGCTTGTCGAACTTCCGGCTGAATTCCAACAGAAAGTGCATGGCGATCGGGACGATGTCGTCCCGTCGCACCGTGAGGGACGGAACCTCCACCCGGGCGACGGCCAGGCGATAGTAGAGATCTTCCCGGAAAAGGCCTTTTTCGATCTGCTCCTCGAGGTTTTTGTTCGTGGCGGAGACCACCCGCGTCCGAACCGTGAACTTCCTCGTCCCCCCCACGCGGTAATATTCCCCCTCTTCGAGAAAACGGAGCAGCTTGGCCTGCGCTTCCAGGCTCAAATCGCCGATCTCGTCGAGGAACAGGGTCCCGCCTTCGGCCTGTTCGACCAGGCCCTTCTTGCCCGCGGTATTCGCGCCGCTGAACGCCCCCTTTTCATACCCGAACAGCTCGCTCTCGATCAGTTCCCTCGGGATGGCGGCGCAGTTCACGCTGACCAGGGGGCCGCGGAAATTCGGGCTCCGGTAGTGGATGGCGCTCGCGATCAACTCCTTGCCGGTTCCCGTTTCCCCGAGGATGAGGACCGGGGTGTCCGGGCTCCTGGCGAGCTGTCCCACGGACTGCATCACGTCCTTGATCGTGTTGCTCTCTCCCATGAAACACGGAAGGTTTTCGCGGAGAACCTGCTCCTGGAGGCTTTGAACCTCTTTTTTCAACCGGATGGATTCGAGGGCGTTCCGGATGCTCACGTCCAAGGTGTCCATGTTGAGCGGTTTCACCACGTAATCGTAGGCGCCGAGCTTCATCGCGGAGACGATGTTTTTCACGTCTTCGTACGCCGTGATGACGATAACGAGGATCCCGGGGTCGATGCGCTTGAAAGCCGGCAGCGCCTCGATCCCGCTCATTCCCGGAAGGCCGATATCGAGAAGGACGAGGTCCGGGGGAGCGGCCGCTGCGGCCTCGATGGCGCTTTCCGCGTCGGGAAAGTCCGCCAGCCGGTATCTCCCCTCGAGGGCGAACGTCAAGGTGGTGCGGATGGTGGCTTCGTCGTCGACGATGAAGAGGGAATATCGGATCAAGCGGGGATTCCTTCCCTTGACAGGGGGAGCTCGATCCGGAATTCCGCGCCGCCCCACTTGCTCGTATCGAGGCGCAGCGTACCGCCGTGCTCGTTGACGATCCTGTGGCTGAAGGCCAGCCCGATCCCGGATCCGTCCTTCCGGGTGGTGAAAAAGGGATCGAATATTTTCCCCCGGATGTCCTGCGGAACTCCCGGGCCGGAATCCGAAACGCGAACAACGATCCATCCGTCCAGGGCGGAGGAGGCGATCTCGATGAACTTGGACCCGTCGGCCGTTTCCAGGGCCTGGTACGCGTTCGTGATCAGGTTGATGAGCACCTGTTCGATCAGCTGGGAGTCGATGCGGCAGGGGGGAAGGTCGGGGGCCAGGTTTTCATAGACCGCGATCCCCCGCTTCCTCAATGTCGACGAAGACATGCCGATCGCTTCCGAGATCACCCGGTTCAGGTCGGCCAGCGCCATCCGGGGTGGGATCGGCTTGGAAAAATCCATGACCCGCTGCACAACCGTGGCGATCTTGGTGGCTGCGGAGTTCATCTGCTCCGCAACGAGGCGGATCTTCCCCAGGATCTCCGGCTCGAGACCCAGCGACTGGCTGCAGACGTGCTGGATGCTCGAGAGGCTGATGTTGATCGCGGAGAGGGGGTTCCGGATCTCGTGCGCGATCCCCCCCGCAAGGACGCCGAGCGACTCCAGCTTTTGTGCCTTGTGCAGTTCCTCCATGGTCCGTACCTGTTCCGTCACGTCCCGGAATACGTGGACCGTCCCGATCGATCGACCGCTTTCGTGGAGGATCGGGGACACGCCGGACTCGATCGTGCGCTGGGATCCGTCGCGGCCGACCAGGAGTTTGCCTTCCAGGCGAAAGACCTCCCCGATCGGTCTTCCGGAGGCCTCGGCCTGCGGCCAGCCCGTCATTTCGGCGGCGGCCCGGTTGATGATCAGGACCCGGTCCTCCGTATCGGTCGAGATCACCCCGTCGCCGATCGAATGGAGCGTGACCTTGGCGTGCCGTTTTTCCCGCGACAACAGGTCGAGCGCATTGCGGAGCTCGGAGAGCGGATACACCCGGATGAGGAAGATCAACGCCGCGCTGAGTACGGCGCCGATAAGGGCCAGGAGCAAGGATCTCAAGAACAGCGGGCGCATGGAGGCGCTGGTCTCCATGGATCCCACGATCTCGCCGGAATCCATCAAGGGGTGGGATCGCGTCATGGACGGCCAGGGGATTGTTTCGTCGAGACGCATCACGACGCTTCCGTCCGCGGCAAGGATGCGGCTGGATTCCAGGTGCTTTCCCCCCGGCTGGTCCGACAGGATTCCCCCCAGCCGGATCGTCTCGTATTTCCACATCTCCGGGTTCCTGGCGATGATCGTGGAAATTTGCCGGGCGTGGATATCCACGGTCGTCTGGAGATGCGTGCTCTGCGACTCCCAACCGATCGCAAAGTAGATCGCGGGGACGGCCACCGTCAGGAGGAGGACGATCGCTCCGCTCATCCCTTCGATGAGCCGCGTGATATTCCCTCTGAAAATGGCCACGGACGATCCCTCTTACCGAACGGCGATCTGGCCGTACTTCGCAAGGATGGCGGCGCCAGCGGGCGATCGTACGAATTCGATGAATCGGCGGACCGTGGCGGATGGATGTTTCCGCGTCAACATGCAGAATGTCTTGGTATAGGGGTAGGAGCCGTCCGCGGCGGCGCGCACGCTCGGCACGGCCCCGTTCAATGCCATGGCGCGGATGTCCCTCCTCTCGGACAGGATGAGGGCAAGCGTCGTTGCGCCGAATCCGCCCGGCGTGAGCTCGATGGCGTCCGCCGCATCCTGGTCGGTCATCGCCACGATCATCCCCTCCCGGTGCAGCGCCATGTCGACGGCTGCGGCCATCTCGAGGGACATGCCTTTGAGGGCCGGGATATCCGAATCCATCGAGGGCCTGAGGATCAGGCGGATCCGGCTGCCGTCCTCCCACCGGTTCCGTTTTCCCGCATAGATCTCTACGACTCCCGCCAGCGTCATGCCGGTCTTCCTGACGCTCCGGTTGACGCCGAACACGAAGGGGGTTTTGGCATACCGGAATTCCGCGACGCCCTGGTCGCGTTCCTCTCCCGTCGCCGGCCGGCCGCATAAACCGATGTCCAGCAGTCCCGCAAGGACGGCCTTGGCCGCGCCGCTGCTGCCCATGCCGGGCATGAATTCGAATCGGACGTCCGGATGGGCTTTCCGAAAGGCCTCTCCCAGGAACCGCATCGTGCCGATCGCTCCGCCGGTCCCGGAGATCCGGATGGTTTCGGCGATGGCCGTGCCGGGCCCGAATAAGAGCAGCGCCGCCAGCATCGAAGCCGGCCAAACGGGAAACATTTTTCGCCGCTGGATCAATCGGGGTCCCTTCCGAAGCGCCTGAACCGGATTCTACTCGACATCGCATGCCCGTATCAACGCCATGTTGCCGACCACCGGATTACGATTGCGGTTTCGGCCGATATCGATAGCGTCGTGCTTCCTGGCGACACATGCGGGTGCGGGGGGTCTCCAGGCATATTTCATTGATAAATCAACATAATTTTGCCGCAGCGCCCGATATCCATGCGGAACGCTTCCTGCATTTCCGATGCCTCATGGACACCTCATCAGGGGCTCGTCCTCCCGGGGGTGCCGGATTGGGCAAACCGGTCGGGAGCAGGACGGTCTCCATTCTGGCGCGGGCCCTGCCCGCGTCCTACTTCATGGTTTCCTGCATGGCTTTCTGGAAGAGTTTCCTGGTAACGGGGAAGTGGACCTCCCTATTCTGGATGGTCTCCGAGGGGGTGGTCGTGGTCCTTCTCGTGTTCCGGAGGCCGTCGACCCGCATCTCCCGCAGTCCGTGGGACTGGATCGCAGGGCTCGCCGGCTCGTTTCTCGTCCTCCTGGTGCGCCCCGAGAGCCGGGCCATCGCCCCGGATGCCGTAGGGTTTGCGCTGCAACTGTGCGGGACGCTCTTCCAGCTCTACGGAAAGGCTGCGCTCGGCAGGAGCTTCGGGATCGTCGCCGCGAACCGCGGCGTCGTCGTCGGAGGGCCGTACCGGATCGTCCGGCACCCCATCTATCTCGGGTACCTCGTCACCCACGCCGGGTTTCTCCTGTCCAACTGGAGCCACAGGAACCTGTCGATTTATGCGGCGACCTACATCTTCCAGGTCGCCAGGATCTTCGCGGAGGAGCGCCTCCTCATGGTCGACGGCAGGTACAAGGAGTACTTCCGGAACGTGCGGTATCGGCTGATTCCGGGACTGTTCTAGGGCGGCGCTACAGCTCCGTGAAATAATCCCTGCAGGCCTGGCGAAGCACGTCGTTGGTCAGTTGGGGGGCGGCGCCCGCATAGCGGCAGATTTCGGCGGCGCGGCTCAAGATGTCGTTCGGGTGGCACGCGCACAGGGGGATCCGGCGCTTGGCGTGCTCCTCCTCGATCAGGTGCTTGATGGGTCCGGGGCGGAACTCCATGCCCAGGCGGGCGCACACCTGCCGGCTGATCGCCATGTATTCCGGGGGAGCGATGTGGCCGATCCGGATCTTGTAGCCGAGTCTCCGCAGGAAAGCGTCGTCGGCCAGCTCCTTCGGCTCGATGTTGGTCGAGAAGAGGATGACCTGGTCGAAGGGGACCTCGAATTTCTTTCCGCTGCGCAGGGTGAGGTAGTCCCGCCCTTTTTCCAGCGGGATGATCCATCGGTTGAAAAGGTCGAAAGGGCGCACCAGCTGGCGGCCGAGGTCGTCGATCAGGAAGGCCCCCCCGTTGGCCTTCAGCTGCAGCGGGGCCTCGTAATAGCGCGTGTTGGGATCGTAGCTCAGGTCGAGCATGGAGAGGGAGAGTTCCCCCCCGGCGACGATGGCGGGGCGTTCGCAGACGGCGAAGCGCCGGTCGTACCGGGGCCCGCCTTCGAGAATGTCCCCGAAGGTGTCCAGGCCATTGCTGATGTCGATCTCCGTATGGCAGGCCGGGTCGAACAGGCGGATGACATGGCTGTCGACGGCGATGGCCCGCGGGATGAAGATGATCCCCTCGAGGACTTTTGCCAGCCTCTCCGCGATGAAGGTCTTCCCGCTGCCCGACGGGCCGTAGAGGAAGATCGACCTGCCGGAGTTGACCGCCGGGCCCAGGCGGTCGAGCAGGCCTTTCGGCAGAACGATCCCCTGGAAGGCCTGGGCCATCTCCCGCGCGGTGACCGGGACCTTCCGGATCGACTGTTTCCGCATGACCTTCTCGTACATCTCCAGGGGGACCGGAGCGGCGCCCGCGTACCCGGAAACGTCCAGGAATTCCCGCGCGCGCTCCCGGCCGAGGTCCGTCAGGGCGAAGACGTAGGATGCCCGGACCTCTCCCGCCCGCTTGACCTCGGCCAGGCGTTCTTTTTTGAGGAACTCCGTGACGTCGCTCGTGACGCTGACCGGCAGGGCGATCCTGTCGGCAAGCGAGGCGAGCGTCATCGTTCCGCCGAAGTACAGGATCTTGCATGCCAGTTCGGTGAGAAAGCCCGCCGAAAGCCCGGTCTCCTGGATCGTCTGCGGACCGTCGGGGGGGAGAATGGAGAGGTTTGCGGCCTGGGCTTCGACGGTCATGGGGTTCCTCCTCCCATCGTCGGAAAGAAGACGCGCAGGATCTGCAGCACCCCCGGGCCGAGGATGACGATGAAGAGCGCCGGGAAGAGGAGGAACACGAGGGGGAAGACGAGCTTGATCGTCGTCTTCGCCGCCGCTTCCTCCGCCCGCTGGCGCCGCCGGACCCGCAGGGAGTCGGAGTGGACCCGCAGGGACTGGGCGAGGCTCGTCCCGAGCCTCTCGGTCTGGATCAGCATGGCGACCAGCGATTTGACGTCCTCCACCCCGGTGCGGCTCGCGAGCGCCCGGAGCGCTTCGGTCCGGGGCTTTCCCGCGACCATCTCGCGGTTGACCACGTCGAACTCCTCGCTCAAGGCGGGGCTCGAAATCCGGAACTCCTCGGCGATCTTCACGAAGGCGGAATTGATCCCGAGCCCCGCCTCCACGCAGACGGTCATGAGATCCAGGCCGTCGGGAAGGGCGTCCGTGATCGCTTCCTGCCGCCTCCGGGCCTTCATCTTCAGGAACGCATCGGGGAGGAACAGGCCCGCGGCGGTTCCGGCGACGGCAAGGAGGAGAATCGCCTTGTAGGGCATTCCCATCGTCTTCCCGACGGCGATCGCGCCCGCCGCGAAAGCAAGGGGAGACACGATCCTGGCCCACCAGTAGAACCGCGCTGCGGCGGCGGTCCGGTATCCCGCCTGGGAGAGCAGGAGACTTCCTCCCGACGGGTCGTCGGCGGTGACCCGCGCCACGATCTCCTCGCTCTCGCGGGCCTTCCGGTCCTTCCTGCCGAGCAGGCGTTCCATCCACGCCGCGGCACGTCGCATCGGGGTCCGGACGGGGGCGCCGGAAACGCCCAGGACTTCCCGGAAGCGGTCCGGGACGGGTGCCTTCCGGCTGTCCAGCAGCCAGAACAGGGCCATCAACCCGAGGGATGTGGCCAGGAAAATCGATGCGGCGATGAAGAGGATCACGCGCCCTCCCGACGGGTCAGATCTTGATCCGGATGATCTTGCGGATGATGAGCGCCCCCGTGATCTGCATGCAGACGGCGGCCGCGACCATGGCGTTTCCCGCCTTGTCGAACCACAGCGGCTTCAGGTATTCCGGGTTCAGGGCCCAGATCGCCAGGGCGACGCCCACCGGCAGCAGGGCCAGGATCGTGCCCGTCATCCGGGCCTGGGCGGTGAAGATCTTGAGCTGCCCCTGGATCCGGAACCGCTCCCGGATGACGTGGGCGATCTTGTCGATGATCTCGGCGAGGTTTCCGCCCGTCTCCCGCTGGATCAGGATCGCCGTGACGAAGAACCGGGCGTCGAGGCTGTCGACGCGCTGCGTCATCCCCGTCAGCGCCTCCCGAAGCGGGACGCCCAGGTTCTGCTCGTCGAAGACCTGCCGGAATTCGGCTCCCACCGGGTGGGGCATCTCCTGGGCGACGAGCTGGATGGCCCCCGTGAAGGAGTGCCCCGCACGGAGCGAGCGCGCGAACATCTCCAGCGCTTCGGGGAAGTGCCGGATGAAGGACTTGAAACGGCGCCTTCGCTTGAGGTTGACGATCGTGTTGGGGCCCAGGGCGAGGATCGCCGCGGCCGCCAGGGAAACCGCGATCGGCCAGTGGAAGAGCATTCCGGCCAGCATCCCGGCGGCGAGTCCCCCGAGGGAGAGCAGGACGAAGAATCCCACCTTCATTCCCATTCCCGCCTGCTTGAGGCGCGTGTCGATCCGAAGGGCCGAATTGAAGGAGGAGAGGATCCGGTGAAAGGGAGGGACGTCGCTCAGGAGATCGTTTTTCAGCGCGTCCGGGAGGTCGGCGTTCTCGAGGTTCCTCACCTCGAGCAGGGCCAGGCGCTTCAGGATTTCCCCGCTCCTGGGATCCTTGGGAGTCAGGAGAAGGTACCCTCCCAACGCCGTGGCCAGGACGGCGCCGAAGACGAGGAGCGCGACGACGATCATGACGGGTCCCCCATTATTTCTTCCGGTACGCGAAGATGCCGGCCGGGAGATGGATGCCGGAAGCCTGGATCGCGTCGAGGAACTTGGGGCGGACTCCCGTCGCATGGAATTCGCCGGCAACCTTCCCGTCCCGGTCCAGCCCGCGCTTCTCGAAGACGAAGATGTCCTGCATCACCACGACATCCCCCTCCATCCCCGTGATCTCGCTGACGGTGACGACCTTGCGGGTGCCGTCGCTCATCCGGGAGAGCTGGAGGATGACGTTCAGCGCGGAGGCGATCTGCTCCCGGATGGCCTTTGCCGGGAGCTCGAATCCCGCCATGAGGACCATCGTCTCGATCCGGGAAAGGGCATCCCGGGAGGTGTTCGCGTGGATGGTCGAAATGGAGCCGTCGTGGCCGGTGTTCATCGCCTGGAGCATGTCGAGCGCCTCTCCGCCGCGCACCTCCCCGACGATGATCCGGTCCGGCCGCATCCGGAGGGCGTTCCGGACCAGGTCCCGCTGGGTGACCGCCCCCTTCCCCTCGATGTTGGAAGGGCGGGTCTCCAGGCGCACGGTGTGCTCCTGCTGCAGGATCAGCTCGGCCGCGTCCTCGACGGTGATGATCCGCTCGTCGTCCGGGATCGAGGCGGAAAGGATGTTCAGGAAGGTCGTTTTTCCCGCGCCCGTCCCCCCGGAGACCAGGATGTTCATCCGCGCCTTCACCATCGCCTCGAAGGTCGCGGCCATTTCGGGGGTCAGGGAGCCGTTGGCGAGGAGGTTCTCCATCTTGAGCGGGCACACGCCGAAACGCCGGATCGACATCGCCGGGCCGTCGATGGACAGCGGCGGGATGATCACGTTGACCCTGGAGCCGTCGGCCAGCCGGGCGTCGACGAGCGGCGACGACTCGTCGACGCGGCGCCCCACCTTGGAGACGATCCGCTCGATGACCGACATCAGGTGCTCGTCGTCCTTGAAGGTCACGTCGGTCCTGGTGATCTTCCCGTTGCGCTCCACGTACACGCTCCCGGCCCCGTTGACGAGGATGTCCGAGATTTCGGGGTCCTGGAGGAGCGGCTCCAGGGGCCCCAGACCCAGCGTCTCGTGCTGGATCTCCATCACGAGCTTGTCCCGTTCCGCCCGGGTGAGGGGAACCCCTTCCTGGGCGATCATGTTTTCGACGACGGTCTTGATGATCCCGGAGAGCTGCTCGGCGCTGAGCTCGGCGACGGTCGACAGGTCGAGCCGGTCGATGAGCCTGCGGTGGATGGTGCTCTTGAGCTCCTGGTGGGCGCGGTTCGCCCCGGAAGGGGCCGCCCTTCTCGCGAGAGTGTCGGCGAGCGCGTTGGGAATCGCCGGCTCGTTCTTCCGCGCCAGCCAGTCCGTTACCGTCAAGAGACGCTCCTTTCAGGGCGCAGGACCTTCTCGAGGAACCCTCTTTTTTTCGGCGGGGGCGCCGCCGTTACCGTCGCCGGCCCCGCCAGGAGCTCCGCCATCTTCCGGAACGCGAGGGTGACCTCCTTGTCGGGGGCGATCTCCGAGAGGAGCTTTCCCCGGTTGATGGAGGAGAGGACCGTGGGGTAGTCGTTCGGCACCGCGAAGAATACCGGGCAGTTCATGATCCCCTCGATGCTCTCCTTGGGGATCTCGTCGTTGGGGAGATACCGGGAAAGCACGAGCTTCACCCTCTCGTCGAGGAACCCGAGCCGGCAGAAGAGCTCGATGCTCTTCTGGGTGTTTTTCAGCGCCGGGAGGTTCAGCAGGGTGACCAGGAGGATGGTATCGGACATCTCGAGCGCGGTCAGCGTCCTTTCGTCGAACTGGTGGGGCGTGTCGACGATGACGACGTCGAACATCGAACGCAGCGCCAGGAGCATCTCCCTCACCTGCCCGGCCGTGATGTTCTCGGCATCCTCGATCCGGGGAAGGTCCGCCAGGATGTACACCCCGGAAGAATGCCGGGCGAGAAGGGAATGGAGGAATTCCGGGTCCGACTTGTCGGCGTTCTTCGCCAGGTCCAGGATCGTGTGGGGGGGGCTGACGTTGAAGAACATCGTCACGTCCCCGTGCGCGAGCACGAGATCCACCACGATCACCTTTTTCCCATGGCGGCAGGAAAGGGCGTCAGCCAGGTTGGAGGCGATGGTCGTCGCCCCGTTCCCTCCCTTGTTGCTGAACACCGATACGATCTTTCCCCGACGCTCGCCGGGGTCCTTGCGGACCCGGTTCCTCTGGGCCTTCTCGGCGGCGATGCGGAGGTCGACCTCCCGGACGGGCTTGGAGATCAGGTCGTGGGCGCCGGCCCGCATCGCCTGGAGGACGTAGTCCCCGTCGCACGCGGCGGAGAGGGCGAGAATGTAAAGACGGGGGAACTCCTTCGCCAGGGGGCCGATCACCCGGGCAGGATCCCCGTTGACGCCGACGATGGCCATGTCGGGGTGGAACTTCCGAACGACATCTGCCCCTTCCGCAACGGAGGGGACCCTCCAGCGGATGTCCACCGCCCCGGTCTGCCGGCCGAGGATATCGACCTGGCGGACCGTGTCGGGGTCGATCTCTACGATCAGGGTCCGCAGCTTCTCGGCCATCGCCTACTCGACCAGGCGGAGGACCTTGAGGGCCGGTCCGCCGGCGGGTCCGTTGTTGGGCCCGATGTTCCCGATGGCCCGGTTCGGCACGAACCGCCCGATAACGGTTCCCAGGTGATGATCGACGCTCTCGATCCAGAACCCCGCGTAAGCGGCGACCACCATTTCCGACTTGCCGTTGACCAAGGCGGTTTCCGGGTCGTAGATCGGGATACGGACGACCCGGGGGGACGCCATCCACTGGCTGTCGGTCGAACCATATGCATCGCTTTCGGGCAGGTTCGCCGCGCTGTTCCATTGCGATCCGGCGTCGGCCTGAATCAGGTCCTCGACCCCCTGGATCGTGGGCCCGACCATGTTCCCGGTCTCGAGGGGAACGGCCTGGCCGATGCTGACCGGGAAGGTGCTGTCCGTCCGGATCGCTTCCCTGTAGCCGTCGGCGCCGGAGGCGCCGTAATCGAGGGCGAAGAAATGGCCCGGCTCCTGTTGAATGGAGGGGAGGTTCGGGTTCCGCGGGTTGTTCTGGGGGGTGCCGATCTTGAGGATCACGCGGGTCCCCGGGCAGAAATACCGCGACGGGTCGACGACCCCGTCAGGGCAGTCCTTGTGGATGGTTTCCCCTGCGTCGTAAAGGCCGTTCCCGTTCGTGTCGTCCCAGGGGAAGGGAATTCCCCACGGCTTGAGCCCCTTCACGTTGCTGCCGACCGGAGTGGCTTCGCCAATAGCATAAGCGCTGATCGTCTTCGTCGGCCCCAGGAACATGCTGGAGAAGAACAGCCCGACCGTGCGGGTGGCGTTGACGCGCACCCGGGCCGGGCCGGGGAACATGACCTCGATCTCCCCCGGGTCGAGGACCGTACTTGCCACGCTGTCCTTCGATGCGAAGGTTTTGGCGCGCGTCCTGGCCACCGCTTTAACGGCCGTATCGTTCCAGTCGCCGTCGAGGAATGCGGAGGCGCCCGCCAGGGCGCCCGCGTCGGCGCACCGCTGGAGTTCGTGGCGGACGGTATACATGTAGCCGACGTCGATCCCAACGGCGGCGAAGCCGATCAGGGCCGTCAGGGCGCCGACGAACACGACGAGCACCTGTCCCTTTTCCCGCTTTCGCTCCATGCGCTTTCCTCCGGGGGCGGCCACCGGGCCTACCACACCATCGACGGGGAGGTGTCGCCCGGGTCCGCCTTCTCCGTCGGAAGCTTCGGCAGGTTCGCCGCTTCCAGCGGGCGGACGAGCCTCGGGGTCACCATGACCATCAGCTCGGTTTCGTTGTTCTGGTACCGCGTGCTCCGGAAGAGCGCTCCCAGGATCGGGATGTCCCCCAGGAGCGGGACCTTGGAGACCTGCTTGGAGATCTTGTTGTCGATCAGGCCCGCCAGGACGAAGGACTGCCCGTCCGCGAGCTGGACGCTCGATTCGGCCTTGCGGCTCTTGAGCGCGGGGATGCGGAATCCCGTGAGCACCACGGCATTGGCGAAGTCGAGCTCGCTCACTTCCTGGGCGATCTTCAGGTAGATCTCCCCGTTCGGGGTGATCTTCGGCTGGAAATTGAGCCTGACGCCGAATTCCTTGTAAACGACGCTGACGGCGTTGCCCGCCGCTCCCGCGGTGCTGTAGACGACCGGGAACTCGCCTCCCGCCAGGAATTTCCCCTCCGCCCCGTTGGCCACCACCATGTTCGGTTCCGCGAGCGTCCGCAGCGCCCCCTTGTCGTGAAGGGCGTGGATGAGGGCGGCAAACTTGGGAAAGGCGCCGGGCTTGGCGACGAAGATGTTGAGCGCGTCGCTGAACGTGAAGTTCGGCCCGATATTCCCGACCTGCTGGTCGCGCAGGTTTCCGAAGAAGGGGGTGAACGCATCCCCGGGGCTGATGGCGCCGCGGATGCTGCCCTGCTCGGTCTGCGCGCCGAACCCAAGCTCCTTGGCGGTGTTCCGGTCTACCTCCGCCACCCGGACCTGGAGCATGACCTGCTCGACCCGCTCCACGGACATGAGGTTGACGACGTTCTTGGAGTAGGCCTTCGCCGCGTCCACGATCCGCTGCTGCGCCGTATCCGTGCTCACCTTGCCGGACAGGATCATCGATTCGGGCGGCCCGCTGACCTGGAACTTTTCTCCCGGCGCGAGCTTCTGGAGATCCTTCTGGACGCTGTTCCCCTTCTCCACGTTCACGTCCACCGAGGTGGGCAGCCCCTGCTCGTTCCAGTAGATCAGGGTCGTCGTCCCGGCATTCTTCGCCGTGACGAGGATCTGCTTGGGCGACACGACCGTCACGTCGGCGATCTCCGCCTTGCCCACGGACACCCTCTTGATCCGGAGGTCGGTGTCGAGGAGGAAGGACTGGTTGAGCGCCAGGTGGAGTTTCCTGGCCGATTCCCCCTCGACGCCCATCTTGAAGGCCGCTCCCGCCGGCTGCGGGCCCGGGAACCCCACGCAGGCGAAGATCAGGATCACGGCGATTCCGTATATGCGTTTCACGCTTCGTTACCCCCTGTCTGGAGGAAATCCTTCATGGGTTCAATCCACCCTCTCCTCGGACCGTTTCCCTCCCCGGATGACTTCGACCGTGTAGGAGGAGTTGACGACCTGCACGGGCGCCGGCTTCTTCGCGGACTTCGCTCTCTTCGCCGCGGGACGCGCAGCCGCTTGACGCGAAGGACGCATCGAGCCGATGAGGCCTCCCTTGTCGCTTCCCGGCGTCTCCACCTTGGCGGCATCCGAGAAATTGCGCAGCACGAGCTGGATCTTCCCGTCGTTGCTCGCAAGCGCGAGCTTTTCGGCATCCGCCGGGGTGACCGCGATGGTGACCGTGTTCACGGTGACCGGTTTGTTGTCCTTCTGTTCCACCACCTGGCCCGCCGCCAGGACCAGCACGTCTTCGAGGAAGATCTTGGCGACCTGCTCCTGCTGGCGGTCCGGGGAAA
This sequence comes from Deltaproteobacteria bacterium, assembly GCA_003105225.1. Classification (GTDB taxonomy): domain Bacteria; phylum Desulfobacterota; class Deferrimicrobia; order Deferrimicrobiales; family Deferrimicrobiaceae; genus FEB-35. The sequence continues at coordinate 21,948 of PQAK01000134.1, forward strand.
CGGCGGTGGTCACCACGACGTCCACCCGCGAATCCGGCACGATGAAGCCCCCCACGCCCACGACCTCGTTGACCTTTACGGAGAAAGCCCGCATGCCGGCGGGGACCTTGAGGGAGAGGAGCCCGCTGTTGTTCTTGTTGGCCGGCACCAGCTTCGACTCCACGATCGGCTCCCCGCGGAGGAAATCCCGTATCGCGACGCGGCCGATCACCGGCTTGAGCGCGGGGAACGCGTCCTTCGGGTGGAGGTCTTTCGGCCAGGGGGAGAGGGCCACCTGGTTGGGATTGATCGTCGAGCCGAGCGGGATGTCCACCACCGCGACCGCGATCCCCAGGGTCTGGAGCTTTGCGGCTTCGGCCACCCGTCCCTTCTCCGAGAGGAACCGGTAGGCGCCGACGCCGGCGGCGAGGGCAAGGACGAACGCGACGGCCACGATACCGATGATCCGCTTCTTGTCCATAGAGTGGGGCCCCCTTAATATTCTTCCCGCATCGTCGTGGATACGGCGAGCGGGATACTCGAGCCGGAAAGCCCGGGAAGAAACCCGGCCACGGAGAGCGGGAAGTCGTACGTGACGTTCACCGTGCACGTTCCGAACGGGACGCCGTCGGGGACGACGTTGACGGATGCCCCGACGATGCCGGCGGAGGCGAGGATCTCGTTGGCCCGCCCCGTCGCCGCCGTGACGTTTCCCTGAACGGCCGCAACCCGCACGGCCTCGCGGGAAGCGCCCGTGAGAATGTTTCGGGTCATCCATGCGCGGCCGAACTCGGCGATCCCGATCAGCAGGAACAGCATCATCAGCACCACGAGGGTGAACTCCACCAGCGCCTGGCCCCTCGCCGTGCTCCTCCTCGATTCCGTCGTATTCCCCGTCCTCCCGCCGGAAACGAGGCCTCCGGGGGTGCAGGGGTCGGGACTGCTCTCCCCCGGAGGCATCTTTCCATCGAGTATCCGGCGGCCGTTCCGTCCGGTCATATCGGTCAGAAACTTCCTTTCATGGACGTGTAGAAGCCCTTGATGGGAATTCCCAGAAAGGCGAGGGCGGCGATGCAAACCAGCGCGATGAACATGAGGATCAACGCGTATTCGGCCAGCGCTTGACCCTCATGCTCCCGGGCCGTCTCCTTCCGCCCCGTCAGCCGGTTATTCACCCGCAAGGCAATCCGCTGCATCGTCCGACCCCTTCCGGGGCGGCTCACCGTTATCCGGTGATCGATGTTGCGATTTCCGAGAGCTTCGCTTGAATGGCTGTCCCCAACCCCGTAAGCGCCAGGACGCACACGACGGCGATCAGCGCCAGGATCAACCCGTACTCCGCCAGTGCCTGTCCTTCTTCTTTCTTTACGAAACTTGCGAATCTCTTTAACATGGCACGATCCTCCTCTGTGAATAGGTTGGTGGTTCTTTGTTGATTTCCATAGATGCTTGTCTCACTCCGCTTAATCAGGTGCCTGCCCGAAATCACCTCCTTAGCTAAACGTTCGCCACCTTGCATGAAGCGAAGATCGTGCCAAGCGGAATCACCGATGCTCAAGTTATGCAACCGGCAGGATATAAAGGGAATTCAAGCAAACGAAGCGAAAAGATGCATTAAAACAGCTCAAAAATGTAATAATATTGGCATCCTTTCGAATGTACTTGAAAATCCGGATTATCAGGAACGCATCTTCTTTCCGAAAATGTAAAATGTAATTTTTTAAGATAACAACTTGGTGAACCGTTCTTCACTCCGGCGGCGCGGACCGCCGCACCGTGCATTCCTTCGTTGCCCGTTGCATCTAACAGGGTATCGTCGCTGGTTTTTTTCCCGGAAAGGAGAACGATGCGGCCATGAAGATCGCGGTGGTCCGGGAGATCCGGGAAGGGGAAAAGCGGGTCGCCCTCGTTCCCGAGTCGTGCCGGAAGCTTGCCGGGAAGGGAATCCGCATTGCGATGGAAAGCGGGGCAGGGGAACCGGCGTACTTCTCCGACGATTCCTACCGAGAGTCCGGCGCGGAAATCGAGGCCGATGCGGCGGAACTCCTGGGGAGCGCGGACCTGGTCCTGAAGGTGCAGCCTCCCGCCGTCAATCCGGCGCTTGGGCGGCACGAGGCGGACCTGATGCGGGAAGGAGCGATGCTCCTGGGAACGCTGGCGCCGGCGCGCTGGCCCGAGGTGGTGGAAAAGCTGGC
>PQAK01000135.1 GCA_003105225.1 Deltaproteobacteria bacterium
CGGCCTCACCGACTGGATCCGGGCCGTCGCGGACCGGCTGGCCGCGGACGGCTTCATCGCCATAGCGCCCGACCTGCTTTCCGGCAAGGGCCCCGGCGGGGGAGGGACCGACAAGTTCGCCGGCCGTGACGACGTGGTGGAGGCCGTGCGTACCCTGGGGGACCAGGAGGTCGTTGCGATGCTGGACGCCGTCAGCCGGTACGGTAAGGGTCTGCCGGCCGCCACGGGGAAATTCGCCACGGTGGGATTCTGCTGGGGAGGGGGGCAGAGCTTCCACTATGCCACGGTGCAGCCCGGCCTGGGCGCCGCGGTGGTTTATTACGGCACCTCCTCCGACCCTGGTGCCCTCGGGGCGATCCGAGCCCCCGTGCTCGGCTTATACGGCGGAGACGATGCCCGTGTGAACGCCACGGTCGGTCCTGCGGAAGCCAGGATGAAGGAGCTCGGGAAAACGTTCATCGCGCACACCTACCCGGGAGCGGGGCATGGCTTCCTGCGGGCACAGGACGGCCGCGACGGCGCGAACCTTGCCGCTTCGAAGAAAGCATGGCCCGCCACGATCGAGCACTTGAAAAAACACCTGGAGTAGGATTTCCCCCCGGCATCCTTGAAAATACACACAATATCCAGTACATAGGGTAAATTGTTGCCGTCTTGGACCGCGGCGGCACGGTAGGGAGGACTTTACGCTCTCTTGGCGATCCTTTGCCGAACGCTTTTCTCGCCGCATCGAGAACCTTCCGCGCGTCCCCCGGGTGGCCTTTCCCCAAGTAGCGGTTCGCAAGGTTGAGGTGCGCGGCCAGGTCGTGCCGGTCGATCGACAGGGCAAGTCGAAGCGAAGCGATCGCTTTATCCTCGAAGCCCTTCGTCTGGTACCAGGCGGCCGCCTGCTGCAGGGACGCCTTCGCATGGTCCTTGCGGCCTGCCCGAATGTAAAGCGGGGCGATCTTGATATGAACGTCGATATCCAGCGGATCCACGGAAAGGATCTTCTCGTACTCGCGGATGGCCTTGTGAATACGCCGCTGCGAACGGTAATTCTCCGCCATGCGGAGGATCTCGCCACGGTCATAGGGGGCGGCGGCGCCCGTAAGCTTCATCGCGCAGGTTTCTCCGTGATCGAAAGAGGACTGATGGCCTTATCGGAAGGACGGGGCCCCAGGTTTAGGGGGGATATAACGGGTTTAGAGGAATTTCGTGCTCGACCGGCTTTGCTCCCTGCAGGATCTAAATTGCCGTGCCACGTTCAGCGGTTACGGTCTTTACCTTGATGTGGATTTCTTCGGCATCGGTGCGTCGAGGAACCCCTCGATCATCGATACCTCCCAATCCGTGCGCTTCACGATCGCCATGTGGTCCGTGCCGGGAAGAACCGCGAGCTGGGCGTGGGAGAGCAGCCGGAACATCTCCATTGCGTGCTCGGGACGGACGACGTCGGCGTCGCCGACCATTACCAGCGTGGGAGCGGCGATCGACCGGATATCTTCGTCGCGCATGTCCTTGAACTCCAGCATCCTCCTCACGCTCTTGTCGTGGAACGTCTGCAGCTGTTCGGGATGCGGCGCCGCTTTCAGATAGGCCTCCCGCAGCTCCGCCGGCATGTTTCCCAGGGAGGCATGCTTCATCGATTCCCAGAATTCCGGGTAAAGTCCGTCGCGTTTGAACATGGCCGAGGCGACGACCAGTTTGCGCACCAGGGCCGGGTGACGGATGGCGATCTGCAGGGCGATGCTCCCGCCGTTGCTGTAGCCGAAGAAATCGGCCCGTTCGATCTTGAGATGGCGGAGAAGAGCGGCGGCGTCGTCCGCCGACTGCTCGAAGGAAAAGGGGCGGTCGGCGATGTCGGCGGTGCGCCCGTGCCCCTGCTGCTCGAATACGATCACCCGCCGGGTTTTTTCGAAGGTCGGCAGGACGTTGCCGAAGGAAGTCTCGATCGTCGATCCTCCCCCGTGAAGCAGGACCAGCGGCGGCGTCCTGCCGTTCGGGGCGCCGTAAATCTCGTAATACATCTTGAGGCCGTTCACCGGTGCGTAGCCGGATTTGACCGGCGGCGAACCCTCCATCGCGGCGACCGGCGCCGTCGAAAAGACCGTTACCAACAACCCCGATATCGCCGCGGCAATGATGAAATAATTCGTTCCGGCGGACTGCATTTGGATGACGTCCCCTCAGGCCGATTTCGCCCGCCTGACTCCTGCCCGCCGATTTGGAAGGTTCCTGCTCATGATGGCTTCCCTCCATATCCCTGGCGCAGTGGTCCTTCCGCCGCTTCCTTCTCGGCGATGGACTTCAGGTTGGCCAGGCCGGTCTCGAAGTCCTTGCCGATCATCTTGTCCATGCTGCAGAAGATGCCCACGACTTTGGAAAGGAACGGGCTGGGACCGTGGATCGCCCATGTGACCTTGGTGGCGTCTCCCTGGGGCGTAAGCGTGAATTCCACGTCGTTGTGGGCTTCGAAAGGTTTGACGAAATCCAGCCGGATCCAGACCCTGGAAGGAGGAACGGTCTGCGTGATCTCCATCCGCCCCTTGCCGATTTCCTTGTTTCCGTCCCACTCGTACACGGCGCCCTTGCCGTTCGGAGCGCCGCTGATGGTCCGCTTCATGGCGGGATCCTTTTTCTCGAACGGCGACCAGACCGTCCAGCTGTGCAGGTCGTTGATCAGCGCGAAGACCTTCTCCGGGGGGGCCTTGATGCTTGCCGCGCGCTCGACGCGGAACGTATCGGGCCGCGTGGCGGCGTAGACGAGAAAAGCGACGACAACGACGGCTGCGGCGATCGCTATCTTCTTGAACATCGATACCTCCTTGGTACGCGCTATTCCCTGCTCGCGAAGCCTTGGCTTTCCGGGAACGCCGCGAAGGCGTTCTCCATGATGTAATTTTGTTGTATCTGCCGGGACGGAAGTTTCCTCTTCGGCTACCTGATTCCGGACATTCACCGCCATCGATTCATGGAACGGAATGAGCCTTCCCGCGATTCAAAGCATCGCAAATAGATAAGGGACGAAGGTCTCAATCGGCAACCCGGGAGAAAAACGCGACCGGAGGGTCAATCCGGCGATGTCGACACGGAAGGAGGATGTCCATGGCTATAAGGGGAGGAAGCGCCGCCAGGAAACCGGAGGCACAGGAACTGGTCATCGAGCGCATCTTCGATGCGCCGCGGGACCTCGTTTTCAAGGCATGGACCGAGCCCGAGCGCGTGAAGCGCTGGTGGGGACCGAAAGGATTCACGTGCCCTGCCTGCAAGATCGACCTGCGCCCGGGGGGCGTCTATCACAGCTGCATGCGATCGCCCGAAGGGAAGGACTATTGGGGGAGGGGCGTCTATCTCGAGATCGTGAAGCCGGAGCGTATCGTCTGCACCGATTGCTTCTCGGACGAGAAGGGGAACGTGGTCTCGCCCCGGCAGTACGGGATGAGCCCCGACTGGCCGGAAGAAGCGAAGATCTCGGCGACCTTCGAAGAGCATTCCGGCAAAACGATCCTCACGCTGGTGCATTATCCCATCAAGCCGGGCCCGGAGCGCGACATGTGCCATCAGGGATGGACCGAATCCCTGGACAAGCTCGAGGATTACCTGGCGACGACGTAAACGGGAGAATCCACGGGGGAGCGATCGGCCTTGCTTCTTATCCGGCCGCTCCCCTCATCTTCCCGGGGTCGGGTTCATTTGCGCTTGGCCCGGGAGACCTCTTTTTCGAACCCGGGAAGGATCGTCCTGAAAAACGCGTTTTCGATGAGCTTGCCGATGATCTGCCAGTTGCTGAGCCGGGGGTTTTCCACCGGGCCCGATACGTCGGCCTTGGCCGCGACCTCGTGCCGGTGACGGCTTTCGAGAAGCCTGGCCACCCCGCCGACCAGCATTTCGTACATTTGATGAAAGCCCTTCTTCTCCCGGTCGGTGCGCTCGTCGTACACCTTCATGTCCTTGAAGAACGGCTTGATATAGCCGGAGATCGCATCGTTGCGGATCTTCAGTTCCGAAAAAAAGGAGAACTGTCCTTCCGTCACATCGAAATTCCCGTAGGCGCGGAACAGGTCGTTCATGTCCGCCATCCGGGTATTCTCGATCTTGATCTGGAGATCGAGATCCGGTCCTTCCTTCTCGGGGCGGAACCGGGCGTTCACCACGGTGGGGCCGCTTCCCATGAATTTCCCCTTCAGCTCCATGTCCGCTGGGCCCTGCGAAAACTTGTTGGACAGGTTGGTGAGGCTAAGATCGGCGTCGGCGAGGAAAACGCGATAGGGGGGGTTGGCATTCTCGTTCTGCATGCCGACCGAGCATCGCGTAAGCCGCAGCTGGTCGACGCGGAACAGCATCTCCGCCTTGGGCGCCTCCTTGACCGCCTTCCCGACCACCTCGGCGCGCCTTTTTTCCGCCTCCGCCGTGCGCGCCGAATGGACGTAATCGACCTGCATCCCCCGGATCGCCAGGTCTTCGAGATGGGCGACCTTGACGTTGGGGGCGTACTCGATCCTGCCGGAACCGGAGAACGTCCCGCTCCGGATGGAAAGGTTCGTACGGGCGACCACCGGCCTGAAATATTCGAGCGT
>PQAK01000136.1 GCA_003105225.1 Deltaproteobacteria bacterium
GGCGCTGCGGCGCTACCGGGAGTGGGGAGCGGGGCGGAAAGCCTTCGAAGAGGTGCTGCGCGAGGTGCTCCTCCGGGACATCCAGGACAGCACGCGGGAGCATTCGCCGTTGCGGATGGCGGAAGGGGCGATCTACATCGACACCACGACGCTTACCGTGGAGGAGGTCGTGGAGGAAATGCTGCAACGGCTTCCGGAAAGCGCGGGGAGGGCGTCGTCCCCGTGAAGCGCATCCTCATCGCCCGGAGCGCGGGATTCTGCTTCGGCGTGAAACGCGCCATCTCCATCGCCAACGAGACCGCGGGGAAGGCGGGCGGCGGCGCGGACCCAAACCGTCTCCCGATCCACTCGCTGGGCCCCCTGATCCACAACCCCCAGGCGGTGGAGGAGCTGGAGAAGAAGGGGGTGCACGTGGTCGAGTCGGTGGACGACATCCCGTGCGGGAAGGTCATCGTCCGCTCCCACGGGATCACCCGCCGCGACGCGGAGGCGCTGGCCGGCAGGGAGGTGCAGATCATCGACGCCACCTGCCCGTTCGTCAAGAAGGCCCAGGAGTACGCCCGCCTGCTGAGCCGGGAGGGGTACGCGGTGGCCGTCGTGGGGGACGCCAACCACCCCGAGGTGAAAAGCATCATCAGCTACATCGAGAAGGGGGTGCCCGTCTTCACCTCCCTGGCCGACTTCCGGGAGGCGGCGGGGATCCGCAAGGCGGGGATCGTCGCCCAGACGACCCAGTCGTTCGAGAACCTGATGGCGTTCGTCTCCGCGGCGATGAAACGAATCCCGGAGGTGCGGGTCTACAACACGATCTGCAACGCGACGGTGCTCCGCCAGAAGGAGTCCACCGCCGTGGCCCGCCAGACGGACGCGATGATCGTCCTCGGCGGGTACAACAGCGCCAACACCCGGCGGCTGGCGGAGATCTGCAGGGAGCACAACGGCCGGGTCCACCACATCGAAACCGCCCGGGAACTCTCCCCGGAGACGCTGGCGGGCGTCTCCTGCGTGGGGGTGACCGCGGGCGCCTCCACCCCCGCGTGGATCATCGACGAGCTGGTCGAAAGGATCCGGTCGATCTGGCGGGAAGAAAATATTCAGGTTTCCTATTATCAGTGATAGGATAAGTTTTTACGGGAGAATTGCATTTTCGACGGAATCCGGGAATATTATTAATCAGAAAACCCCTTCAGAGGTGGACCTTATGGAAAACAAACTCAACTCGAACGATCCTTCCGGGGGGGGGGAAGAGGAAGCTGCGGGATCACCGGCCGTGAAGAACGAGGACGATTTCGCCAAGCTGTACGAGGAAAGCATCGAGGTGCCCGAGGAAGGCCAGATCATCCATGGCGTGGTGATCCAGGTCCTCAAAGAGTACGTCGCGGTGGACATCAACCGGAAATCGGAAGGGATGCTGCCCCTCGAGGAACTTCCTCCGGAGGAAATCGCCGCGCTTGCGCCCGGCAGCCGGATCGACATCATGGTGGAGCGGTACGACCCCGAGCAGGGGTTCGTGCTGCTGTCCCGTTCCAAGGTGCTCAAGATCCGCGTCTGGGACGACCTGCAGAAGGCTTTCGACGAGGGAGTCGCGGTCCCGGGGACCATCGTGGCCAAGGTGAAGGGGGGCTTCACGGTGGATATCGGCGTCAAGGCGTTCCTTCCGGGCAGCCAGGTGGACATCCGCCCGGTCCGGGACAACGACGCCGTCGTGGGGCTGCAGGGGAAATTCAGGATCCTCAAGTTTTCCCGCAAGAAGACCAACGTCGTGGTGTCCCGGAGGGCCGCCCTCGAAGAAGAGCGCGAGAGCCAGCGCAAGGGGATCCTCGAGCACATCCAGGAGGGGGACACGGTCGAGGCGAAGGTCAAGAACATCACCGACTACGGCGTGTTCATGGACCTGGGGGGCCTGGACGGCCTGATGCACGTCACCGACATGAGCTACGGGAAGGTGGGGCACCCCTCCGACCTGTGCAAGGTCGGCGACGGCCTGAAGGTCAAGGTGATCCGCTTCGACCGCGAGAAGGGGCGCATCTCCCTGGGGCTCAAGCAGATGAAGCCCGACCCGTGGATCGACATCGAGAAGCGGTACGCCCCGGGGGGGAGATACCAGGGGCGCACGACCAACATCACCAAGTACGGCGCCTTCATCGAGCTGGAGGAGGGCGTCGAGGGGCTGCTCCACGTTTCCGAGATGTCGTGGAGCAAGAAGATGAAGGACCCGTGCGACATCCTGAAGGTCGGCGACGCCGTCGAGGTCGTCGTGCTGCGGGTCGAGAAGGAGCACAAGAAGATTTCGCTGGGCCTGAAGCAGCTGCTGGCCAACCCCTGGGACGACCTCCGCACCAAGCACCCGGAAGGGACCGTCGTCGAAGGGGTGGTGAAGAACATCACCGACTTCGGGGTCTTCGTCGACATCGGCTGCGAGATCGACGGCCTGGTGCACGTCTCCGACATCTCCTGGAGCCAGAGGGTGAAGCACCCCTCCGAGCTGTACAAGCGGGGCGACCGGGTGCAGGCCCGGGTCCTCAAGGTCGACCGGGAGTCCCAGAAGTTCTCCTTGAGCATCAAGCACCTGACGACGGACCCCTGGGCGGGGATCGAGACCCGCTTCAAGAAGGGGGACGCCGTCAGCGGCAAGGTGTCGCGCGTGGCCGATTTCGGCGTCTTCGTGGAGCTGGCCGACGGCGTCGAGGGGCTGGTCCACATCTCGGAGCTGTCCCGGGAAAAGGTCGACAACCCGAACTCCCTGTTCAAGGCGGGGGACGAGATCGGGGCGGTTGTGCTCGCGGTGGACCGGGCGAACAAGAAGATCTCCCTTTCCGTCCGCGCGCACCAGGACGATGCGGAGCGCAGGAACATGGAATCGTACATGACCCGGTCTTCCGAGAATACCGAGAACCTGACGGTCCTCGGCGAAGCGCTCCGGGCGAAATTGAAGATCAACAGCGAGTGACGCGGGCCGCATGAATCCGGAACCCCCCCTGCCGCCGCGGGGCCGCCGCCCTTTCCTGCGCGGGTGCGCCGTGGTGGCGCTCGTCTTCGTGGCCTTTTTCGTCCTGATCGTGCTCCTCTCGCACATGGACGACTGGTCCCTGCAAACCGGGGAGAAGGTCGCCGTCCTGCCGGTCACCGGGCTGATCGCCGATTCCGAGGCCACCATCGAGCAGTTGAAGAAATTCGCCAAGGACGATTCCATCAAGGCGATCGTCATCCGCATCAATTCCCCGGGCGGGGGAGTGGGCCCCTCCCAGGAGATCTACGAGGAAGTGAAGAAGCTGAAGGGGAAAAAGATCGTCCTGGCGTCGATGGGCGCCCTGGCGGCGTCCGGCGGCTATTACATCGCCTGCGGGACCCAGAAGATCTACGCCAACCCGGGGACGATCACCGGCTCCATCGGCGTGATCATGAATTTCGTGAACGTGAAGGAGCTGATCGAGAAGATCGGCCTCAAGGGCATGGTGGTGAAAAGCGGCGCCTTCAAGGACATCGGGTCTCCCGTGCGGGAGATGAAGCCCGAGGAGCGCGAGCTCCTCCAGGGCGTCATCGACAACGTGCACTCGCAGTTCATCGCGGCCGTGGCGGACGGGAGGAAGATGGACCGTGAAAGCGTGGCGAAGATCGCCGACGGGCGGATCTTTTCCGGGGAGCAGGCCAAGGCCCTGGGGCTGGTGGACGCCCTCGGCAACCTCGAGGACGCCGTGGCCGATGCGGGGAAGCTGGCCAAGATCTCGGGGGAGCCCCGCGTGGTCACCCCCTCGAAGAAGAAGCTTTCCATCCTGGAATTGCTAAAGGAAGAAGCGAAAAGTATAATTGGGGATAAATTATCCGAGCAGCGCCTCCGTATCGAATACCTCGCCCAATAAAATTCCCCGGAGGGAATGAACGCATGACGAAGAGCGATCTTGTGCAGAAACTGTCCGAGCAGGTAACCACCCTCACGAAGAAAGAGTGCGAGGTCATCGTGGACACGGTTTTCCACCACATGAAGGACGCCCTCCAGCACGGGGAGAAGATCGAGATACGGGGCTTCGGCAGTTTCACCGTCCGGGTCCGCCGCGCCAAGGAAGGGCGCAATCCCAAGACCGGGGAAAAGGTGTCGATCCCCGAGAAGCGGATTCCCTTCTTCAAGGTCGGCAAGGAACTCCGGGAGCTGGTCAACGCCTGACGGCGTGATGGAGAGGCTGTTCTCGCCCTGGCGGATGGAATATATCCGGCAGGGGACCTCCGGCGGGAAAGGCCGAGGCTGCATCTTCTGCATCGGGGAGACCGATCGGGACGACCCGGAGCGCCTGGTGCTCGGGATCTATCCCCGCACGCTCGCGATCTGCAACCGATACCCCTATAACAACGGGCATGTCCTCGTGGCCCCGAGGCGGCACGCGGCCGACCTGTCCCTCCTGTCGAAGGAGGAGCTCGCGGAGCTGATGTCGCTGGTGGCCCTGGGCGTGAAGGAGCTCTCCGAGGAATATGCGGCGCAGGGATTCAACGTCGGGATGAACCTGGGGAAGGCTGCCGGGGCGGGGGTCGAGGACCACCTCCACCTCCACCTCGTTCCCCGCTGGCCCGGGGACACCAACTTCATGACCGCGGTGCAGACGACGCGCGTCCTGCCCGAGTCCCTGCAGCAGACCCACGCGAGGCTCTCCGCCCGGTTCGGGTCCCTCCAACCCTAGCGCGCTTGGCCCCGGTGACGGAATGACGACGCAGCTCACCCCCGCCATGCGGCAGTACGTGGAGATCAAGTCCCGCTACCGGGACTGCGTCCTGTTCTTCCGGATGGGGGATTTCTACGAGATGTTCTTCGAGGACGCCATCCGCGCCTCCCGCCTCCTGGACATCGCCCTGACCACCCGGGACAAGGAATCGAACATCCCGATGTGCGGGGTCCCGTACCACGCCCGCAACGCCTACCTGTCGAAGCTCATCCGGCAGGGGTGCAAGGTGGCGATCTGCGAGCAGATCGAGGAGCCGGGCGGGAAGGGGCTGTTCCGCCGCGAGGTCACCGAGGTCGTCACCCCCGGTCTGGTGTTCCAGGAAGAGTGCCTCGACGCCCGCGGGAACAATTTCCTGGCGGCGGTGCGGTTCCTTCCGCCCTTTGCCTGTGCCGCGCTCGACGCGACGACGGGCGAGTTCTTCTTCGAGGCGTGCGACACGGAAGAGGCGCTGGCGGACGCCCTGTTCCGGCTGTCGCCGGCGGAGTTCGTCTCGCTTGCGGGGGAGGGCGATCCGCCCGCGGACCGTTTCCGCAGGCTCCTGGAGGGGAAGCTCCACACGTCCCTGTCCCCCGAGGCGGTGGACGGGTTCTCCCTTCCGGCGGAGCCGGAGGGGATGCCCGGGCGGGACCACCCCTGCCGGGGCGTGGTCCGCGCCGCATTGTATTACCTCCATCTCCACCAGCCGGCGGCGCTGGCCGAAATCTCCCGCGTGCAGGAGCGGGAGGGGCGGCGATACCTGGGGATGGACGAGACGGCGGTCCGGACGCTCGAGATCTTCTCCACCCTGTCGGGGGAGCGCCGGGGAAGCCTGCTGTGGGCGATCGACCGCACGAGGACGCCGATGGGGGCGAGGCTCCTGCGGACGTGGCTTGCGGCCCCGCTGGTCGACCCGGCCCGGATCGGGGAGCGGCACGACGCCGTCGCGGAGCTGGTCGAGGTGCCGTCCGCCCGGCAGGAGCTCTCCCGCCACCTGTCCGGGATGCCGGATCTCTCCCGGCTGGCCTCCCGGCTCGCCCAGGACCGCTCGGGCCCGCGCGACATCGCCGCCCTCGGCGGCGCGCTCGCCCTGCTGCCGGAGGTGCGCTCCGCGCTGGCCGCGGCGTACTCCCCGCTGCTGATCGAGGCGAGGGACCGCCTGGGCGAACATTCCGGGGCGGTGGGAAAGATCCGCGGCGCGCTGCGCGACGAGCTTCCCGCGGGGTACAAGGAAGGCGGCGTGTTCCGGGAGGGATTCGATGCCCGGGTCGACGAGCTGGCGCACCTGTTGACCCACGGGAAGGCGCTCCTTGCCTCCCTGGAGGAGCGCGAGCGGCAACGCACGGGGATCTCGAGCCTGAAAGTCCGCCACAACCGCGTTTTCGGATATTCCATCGAGGTTTCCAGGTCGAACCTGGACCGGGTTCCCGGCGATTACATCCGGAAGCAGACGCTGGTCAACGCCGAGCGGTTCATCACGCAGGAGCTCAAGGAATTCGAGGGGAAGGCCCTGCGCGCGGAAGAGGAGCGCAACGCGAGGGAAGAGGAGCTGTTCCTCGCGTTGCGGGAGGAGCTCAAGGGCTTCCTTCCGGAGATCGTCCGCGCGGCCGAGGCGCTTGCCGGGATCGACGTCCTGCTCTCGTTCGCCGAGACGGCGGCGTCCGCGGCGTTCGGACGGCCCGTCGTGAATGCCGGCCGCGATATCGTCATCGAGAACGGACGGCATCCCGTCGTCGAGAAGATCCTGGGGCGGCACGCCTTCGTCCCCAACGACTGCCGGCTTTCCCCCGATGGGTGCCAGATGGCGATCCTCACCGGTCCCAACATGGCCGGCAAGTCCACCTACATCCGTCAGGTGGCGCTGATCGTCCTGCTGGCGCAGACCGGGTCGTTCGTACCCGCCGAGAAGGCGGAGATCGGCGTGGTCGACCGGATCTTCACGCGGATCGGGGCCTCCGACGACCTTGCCCGCGGCGAGAGCACCTTCATGGTCGAGATGCGGGAGACGGCGCGGATCCTGGCCGGGCACACCGCCCGGACGCTGGTGGTCCTCGACGAGGTGGGGCGCGGGACCAGCACCTTCGACGGATTGAGCATCGCCTGGGCCGTCGCCGAGCACCTCCACGACTCCCCCCACCGGCCCAAGGTGCTCTTCGCGACGCATTTCCACGAGCTGACGGACATGGTGCAGACCTCCCCGCGCGCGGAGAACTTCCACGTGGCGGTCCGGGAGTGGCAGGGGGACATCATCTTCCTGCGCCGCATCGACCCGGGGAGCGCCAGCAAGTCCTACGGGATCCAGGTCGCGCGGCTGGCCGGCATCCCGGAGGGCGTGGTGTCCCGCGCCCGAGATATTTTGAAAAACCTCGAATCCGCCGAGTATAATGAGTACGGGCTGCCCAACATCGCCGGCCCGGGCGCCGCGAAAGAGATCTCCGCGGCGCAGATGGAGCTCTTCGTCGGAAGGCGGTCCCCGGAAGAGGAGGCCGTCCTCGAGGAGATCCGCAGGATGGACCCCGAACGGATGTCTCCGCTGGACGCGCTGTTGCGCCTCGCGGAGTGGAAAGCGAGGATGCCGAAGGGGAAACCGTGAGCCTGCTCACGCCATATTTCCGTGCGGCCGTGCTGGCCGCGCTGGTGCTGCTCCTGCCCCGCCTCTCGATTTCCGCCCCCGGCACCGCCACCGTCTCCGGCATCCGGTTCTGGACCACCGAGGAATACACCCGGGTCGTCGTCGACCTGGAGGGCGAGGCGACGTACGAGGCGAACTTCCTGGGGCCCGACCCGGCGCACAACCTCCCACCGCGCATTTTCATCGATCTCCAGGGGGCGGACATCCGGGAAGAGATCCTGAGGGCGCCCGTCCAGGTGCGCAACGGGCTGCTCAAGGTCGTCCGCGCCGGACGGTTCCGGAAAGGGGTCGTCCGGGTGGTGGTCGACCTGGAGCGGGAGAGCAGCCACCGGGTGTTCGCCATAACGGATCCCTTCCGCGTGATCATCGACATCGACGGGAAAGCGCCGGCGGCCCCATCGGCGCCCGCGGCATCGCCGGAAGCGCGCGACGCGGGGGAACCCAGGGCCGCGGCGACGCGCGGGAAGATCCGGGTGATGCTCGACCCCGGTCATGGAGGGAAGGACCCCGGTGCGACCGGGGCGAACGGGTTGCGGGAGAAGGACGTCGTCCTGGCGATCGGCCGGATGGTGCGCGACCGGATGCAGCGGGAAGATGCCTTCGATGTCCGGATGACCCGGGACACCGACGTGTTCCTCCCGCTGGAAGAGCGCACCGCGATGGCCAACGAGGCGCACGCCGACATCTTCGTATCGCTGCACATCAACGCGAGCCCGAACCGCAGGGCGGAAGGGATCTCGACGTACGTGCTCTCCCGCGCGACCGACCGCCACTCCCTGGAGCTGGCGGCGCGCGAGAACGGCGTTCCGGTGGCGAAGCTGGCGACGGTCAAGTTCATCATCGACGACCTGTCCACCTTCGGCAGGAAGAAGGAATCCTTGAGGCTGGCCAAGACCGTCAACGATGCCATCGTGAGGAACGTGAACGGCCGGTTCGGCCGGGTGTCCGACCTGGGATTGAAGCAGGCGCCGTTCTACGTCCTGGTGGGCGCGCGCATGACGGCGGTCCTGGTCGAGGCGTCTTTCATCACCAACCTGCGCGAAGAGGCCCGCCTGCGGGACCCGGAATACCTTGGCGCGATCGCCGACAGCGTGGTGGAGGCGATCCGCTTCTACGGGGAAAAGGGCGCATTGGCCCGCGCGGGCCTGTGAGGGCGCCGCCCTTGTCCCTGCCCTTCCCTGCGCTTCCCCCGGATCCCGGGGAGCTTTCCGACCGGGAGTTTCTCGAGCATCTGAAGGTCTATCACTCCGGCACGCTTGCCGTCCTGCGGGACGAGCAGGGGGACGCCGCGTCGGACGGACGCGACTCCTGCCGCCGGTATTCGGATGCGATGGACGCCATCCTCCAGGCGCTGCACGACCGCGCCCGGAAGCGGTTCCTGTCCTCCGTCCCGGACCTGAAATACGCCATCGCGGCCGTGGCGGTCGGCGGGTACGGCCGGCGGGAGCTGTGCCCGAAATCGGACATCGACCTGCTGTTCCTGCATCCCTACAAGATGGACCGGTACGTGGAGTCGATGACCGAGTGGATGCTCTACCCCCTCTGGGACCTGGGGCTCGAGGTGGGGCACAGCGTGCGCAATGTCAAGGAGACGGTGCGGATGGCGGCCGCCGACGATTCGATCCGCACCGCGCTCCTGGACTACCGTCTCGTCGCGGGGAACGAGGCCTTCTTCCGCGACGGCGAGAAGGAGATCGAGAAGTTCCTGTTCTATTCGGAGGCCGACAAGTTCATCGAGAAAAAGATCGGGGAGATGCGCAACCGGCACGCGAAATACGGCTCCACCGTGTACGTCCTGGAGCCCAACGTCAAGGAGGGCAGGGGGGGGTTGAGGGACCTGCACACGGCCCTCTGGACGGCGCGCATCAAGTTCAAGTGCCGCGACCTCCTGGACCTCAGGAACAAGGGGGTCGTCGGTTCCCAGACGGTCCGGGCCATCGGGCACACCCTGTCCTACCTGCTGCGCGTCCGCAACGAGCTGCACTTTCTCACGGGGAAGAAGACCGACGTGCTGACGTTCGAGGTGCAGGAGCAGATGGCCGAGCGCTTCCGGTACCGGACCTTCGGAAAGCATTACGGGGTGGAGCGGTTCATGCGGGCGTACTACATGCACGCCTCCTCCTCCTCCCACCTTTCCGACGAGCTCCTGGAGCAGGTCGACCGGTTCCTCCCGGAGGGGGGGCGCAGGCTGCTGTTCTCCTTCCGCAGGAAGCAGCTGGCGGGCGCCGGCATCCTCTACCGCGGGAAGCTGAGCCTGCGGGACAGCTCCTGGTTCCACCGGGACCCGGTGAACATCCTGGAGTTCTTCCGGACGATGCAGAAGACCCATTCGTCCCTTTCCGTGGAGGCGAAGCAGCAGATCCAGCGGGCGCTGCCCCTGGCGGGGCCGTCGTTCCGGGACGATCCGCGCGCCGGGCGCCTGTTCCTGGAGATCCTCTCGGACCCGCACGGGATGCGGGACACCCTGCTCGCCATGAACGAGTGCCGCTTCCTGGGACGCTACCTCCCGGAGTTCGCACCGCTCTACAGCAAGGTGCAGCGGGACATCTACCACGTCTACACCGTGGACATCCATTCCATCCGCGCCGCGAGCGTGTTCGCCGGGCTGGAAAACGCGCCGACCCGGACGAAGGAGGAGGAGGAGTTTCTCAGGATCTACCGGTCCCTCCCGCGCAGGGACCTGCTGAACCTGGCCACCCTGCTGCACGACATCGGGAAGGGGAAGGGGCACGGCCACTCGCAGATCGGGGCGGAGATCGTCGGCCGGATCGGCCCACGGATGGGGCTATCCGAAACGGAGGTCTCCGACCTGGTCTTCCTCGTGGAGAACCACCTCCTGATGGCGCACACCTCCCAGCGGCGGGACCTGCACGACATCGAGCTCATCCTGTCGTTCGCGGAGACCGTGGGGAGTCTGTCCCGCCTGGACCGGCTCTACCTGCTCACCTACGCCGACCTGCGCGCGGTGGGGCCGGACGTGTGGACGCAGTGGAAGGCGATGCTGCTGGCGGAGCTCTACGACAAGACGAAGAACATCCTGGAGACCGGCAAGCTCAAGCGGGTATACGCGGAGGCCCCCCTGCAGCGACGGCAGCAGGTGCGGGAATGGCTGTCGGCCTTTCCCGGACCCGACGTCGACCGGTACCTGTCCCGCTTCGACGACCGCTACTTCCTGGGAACGCCGGACGGCCGGTTCTCCGACCACCTGCGCATCCTCTCCGGGTTCGACGGGATCCACCCCGCCGTGGAGGCGATCCATTACCCGGATCCCGGCGCCACCGAGCTGATCATCGTCTGGAACGACCAGCGGGGCCTCTTCGCCAAGATCGCCGGGACGCTGTCGGCGAACGGGATCAACATCCTCAACGCCACGATCTCCACATCGGTCGACGGCGTCGCGCTCGACACGTTCTACGTCAACTACCTGGGGAAGAGCCTGAAAGGGGCCGACAAGAAGGAGCGGGTGATCCAGGACCTTTCCGCCGTCCTGAGCGGGGAGACGACCGTGGAGCAGCTGCTGGCCGAGCGCAAGATCGCGCGCTTCGTGCGGGAGAAAGTCTCCCGGTACCGTCCGACCCGGGTGGTCTTCGACAACTCGGTCTCCTCGCGCTACACCGTCGTCGACATCTTCACCTACGACCGCATCGGCCTCCTCTACGACATCACCCGCACCCTGACCGGCATGGGGATCGACATCGCCCTCTCGAAGATCTCGACGAAAGCCGACCAGGTCGCCGACGTCTTCTACCTGACGGACCGGGGGCTCGGCAAGATCACGGACGGGGGCCGCCTGGAGGAGATCCGCGCCGCGCTCCTCGAAGCGATCGGGGAGTGACCGGAAGTGAAGGCGGGCATCCTCTCCGATTCCCATGACAACCGGGACAGCGCCGCCGACATTTTCTCCGTCTTCCTGCGGGAGGGCGTGGAGAGGGTCTTCCACCTGGGAGACGTCTGCTCGCCGACGGTCCTGGAGCCGTTCCGCGCCGGCGGGCTGCCGATCGTGGGGGTATTCGGAAACAACGATGTCGACCGGGAGGGGCTGCAGGCGGTCACCGCGAGCGGTTTCCACCGGGGGCCGTTCGCCCTGGAACTTGCGGGCAGGCGGATCCTCATGTCCCACTCCTTCGACGAGATGCAGTCGGAAATCGGGGAGAGGGGGAAGTTCGACCTCGTCCTCTTCGGCCACACCCACCGGCCGCTGACGATGCACGTCGGGAAGACCTCGGTCCTCAACCCCGGGGAAGCGTGCGGGTTCACGTCCGGCAGGCCCACCTGCGCGGTGATCGATCTGGAGACGATGGCCTTCCGCATCCTGGATGCCGTCGCGGACGGCGGCAAGGGGGGCTTCCGGGCCCCTGGCGCAAGCGGCGGAAGGTAATGGGCGCCGGGCGGGGCAGGGACCTGGACGCCCTCCTGGACGCGTTCCTCATGGATCTGCGGACCGGCCGGCGGCTTTCCCGGAATACCCTCGAGGCGTACGCCTTCGACCTGCGCCGGTTCTCGGGATTCCTGCATGCCGGCTCCATCCCCCTCCCGGAATTCCGGCGGGCCCATTTCCTGCAGTTCCTCGTTTCCCTTCAAGGGCTCTCCGCCCGCAGCGTAGCGCGCCACGTGTCCTCCGTGCGGTCGTTCTTCAAGTTCCTGGTGCGCGAGGGGGTCCTTCCCGCAAGCCCCGTCTCCGAGGTGCGGGCCCCCTCGATCGGCCGCCCGCTCCCGAAATACCTGACCGTCACCGAGGTGGAGAACCTCCTGGCGGCGCCGGACCGGGTCACGCCGGAGGGGATGCGCGACCGGGCGATGCTGATGCTCATGTACGCGGCGGGCCTGCGCGCCTCGGAGGTGGTCTCCCTGCGGTTGGAGAACGTGGACGCCAACGCCGGCTTCCTGCGGGTGTTCGGCAAGGGAGGGAAAGAGCGCGTCGTCCCGGTGGCGGAGGCCGCGCTGTCCGCGCTCGGAGAATACCTTAAGGAAGGGCGGCCCAGGTTCCTGAAAAACCAGGCGACCAATTCGCTGTTCCTGAGCCGGCTGGGGCGGCCGGTCACCCGGCAGACCCTGTGGCTGCGGATCTCCCGGTGGGCGCGGGAAGCGGGCATCCGGATCCGGATTTCGCCGCACACCCTGCGCCACTCCTTCGCGGGGCACCTGCTGGCGGGCGGGGCGGACCTGCGGGCCGTGCAGACGATGCTGGGGCACGCCGACATCGCGACGACCCAGATCTATACGCACGTGACCCCGGAGCGGCTCCGGGAGGTCCACCGGAAGCACCATCCGAGGGGGTAGCCCCCCGATGAAAAAAAACCAAGATTCTTTATTGCGATTCGGTCCGGACGGCGCTATAAAGGTATGCGAACCGCCGTGTATGCAGCATACAATCAACGTCCCGGGAAGAAAAATCCATAGAGAAGGGGTAGTGTCATGGGATTTCTGACAAGCAGTGTCGGACGGAAGGTGCTGATGGCGGGAAGCGGCTTCTTCCTGCTCTTCTTCGTCACCGTGCACCTTCTGGGGAACTCCACCATCTTCATCGGCCCGACCGCGCTCAACGCCTACGCCGAGAAGCTGCACAGCCTGGGCCCGCTGGTCTGGATCTTCCGCGCCTTCATGTTCCTGATGCTCGTGTTCCACGTCTGGCTCGGCATCACCCTGACGCTGGAAAACAGCGCGGCGAACCCGGCGAAATACGCCGTCTCCAAGAAGCTCAAGGCCACCTTCTCCAGCGAGACGATGATCTGGACGGGCGTCCTGCTCCTGGCCTTCATCGTCTACCACCTCCTGCAGTTCACCGTCCGCATCACGCCCGACATCCCGCCGGATGCGGCCGCCAACGTCCCGGGGGATGTCTTCAAGATGGTGGTCGCCAGTTTCCGGATCACCCCGATCGCCCTGATCTACGTGGCCGCCATGGTGACCCTGTTCCTCCACTTGAGCCACGGGATCCAGAGCATCTTCCAGACCGTGGGGTGCAGCAACGAWCGGTCGCTTCCGAAGMTCACGGCGCTGGGCAAACTGATCAGCTTCGTCTTCCTGGTGGGGTACAGCGCCATCCCGGTGCTSATCCTCGCCGGCATTTTGAACAAATAGGGGGTTCCAGGTGATACTTGATGGCAAATGTCCGACAGGACCGATCGAGAAGACATGGGACAAGCACCGCTTCGACATGAAGCTGGTGAACCCCTCGAACAAGCGCAAGTACAAGATCMTCGTGGTGGGRACCGGMCTGGCCGGCGCCTCCGCCGCCGCCASCCTGGGCGARCTCGGRTACAACGTSGARGCGTTCTGCTACCAGGACAGCCCGCGCCGCGCCCACAGCATCGCCGCCCAGGGCGGGATCAACGCCGCCAAGAACTACCCGAACGACGGCGACAGCATCCTGCGGCTGTACTATGACACCATCAAGGGCGGCGACTTCCGCTCCCGCGAGGCGGACGTGTGGCGGCTCGCCCAGGTGAGCAACAACATCATCGACCAGTGCGTGGCCCAGGGCGTCCCCTTCGCCCGCGACTACGCCGGCTACCTGGACAACCGCTCCTTCGGCGGCGCCCAGGTCTCCCGCACCTTCTACGCGCGCGGGCAGACGGGGCAGCAGCTCCTCCTGGGCGCCTACTCGGCCCTCTCCCGCCAGATCAAGCTGGGATCGGTGAAGATGTTCCCCCGGACGGAGATGCTCGATCTGGTCCTGGTCGACGGGGAGGCGAAGGGGATCACGATCCGCAACCTCGTCAACGGCGAGATCCGGACCCACGTGGG
>PQAK01000137.1 GCA_003105225.1 Deltaproteobacteria bacterium
AGGTGAGCTCGAACCGCACCTGGTCGTTCCCCTTGCCCGTGGCGCCGTGGGAAACGGCGTCGGCCTTTTCCTTCCGCGCCACCTCGATCTGCTTCTTCGCGATCAGGGGACGCGCGATGGAGGTCCCCAGGAGGTACGATCCCTCGTAGACGGCGTTCGCCATGAGCGCCGGAAAGATGAAATCCCGGACGAACTCGTCCTTGACGTCCTCCACGTACACCTTCGACGCCCCGGTCTTCTTCGCCTTCGCCCGGACGGGGGCCAGCTCCTCTCCCTGCCCCAGGTCGGCCACGAAAGCGATCACCTCGCAGTCGTACGTCTCGATGAGCCATCGCAGGATGACCGAGGTGTCCAGCCCCCCGGAATACGCGAGCACGACCTTCCTGACTTTTTCCACTGTCGCTTCCTCCGTCCGTTAATTTGAGATGAGCCTTGAAAGAAGGGCCATCTGGACGTGCATGCGGTTTTCCGCCTCGTCGAACACGGCCGACCGGGGACCTTCCATCACTTCCTCCGTGATCTCCTCCCCCCGATGGGCGGGCAGGCAGTGCATGACGATCGCGCCCTTCCGGGCCGCCCGCAGGAGGGAATCGTCGACGCAATACCCGCGGAACGCCCGGAGGCGGCGCCGCCGTTCCTGTTCCTGCCCCATGCTGGTCCACACGTCCGTGTACAGGATGTCCGCGTCCTCGGCGGCCTCCGACGGATCGCGGACGACCCGGACGTCCCCCTTGCCCGCGGCGGAGGCCTCCCGCAGGATCCTCCCGTTCGGCTCGAACCCCTTCGGGCAGGCCACGCGGAGGGAAAACCCGAGCAGGTGCGCGGCCTCCACCCACGAATTGGCCACGTTGTTGCCGTCCCCGATGAAGGCCACCTTCATACCGCCGAGATCGATCCCCCGCTCCTGCGCCGTCATCAGGTCGGCCAGCACCTGGCAGGGGTGGTGGTCGTCGGTCAGACCGTTGATCACCGGGACGCCCGCCCAGGCCGCCATCTCCTCCGCCGTCTCGTGCAGAAACGTCCGGATCACGATCCCGTCGACGTAGCGGGAGAGGACCCGCGCCGTGTCACGGACCGGCTCCCCCCGGCCGATCTGGGTGTCCGCCGGGGATAGAAAAAGCGCGTGTCCCCCGAGCCGGGTCATGCCGACCTCGAACGACACCCGGGTCCGGGTCGACGCCTTCTGGAAGATCATCGCCAGCGTCTTCCCCGCCAGCGGCCGCGGGGCGCCCCGCCGGTTTCCCCTCCGCTTCCAGGCCCGGGCGGACGCCAGGACGGCGCGCAGTTCCGGGGCGGACAGGTCGAGGATCCGCAGCAGGTCTTTCCTCACTTGCGCCCCCCATCGGGCAGGGAAATCCACAGCAGGTCGAGCGCATGCCGGATTTCGGGTTCGGTCACGGTCAGCGGCGGCAGGAACCGGAGGATGTTTCCGGACGTGGCGTTCACGACGAGGCCGTTCCGCAGGCACTGCAGCGCGATCTCCTTCGTCTCGACCTCCATCTCCCATGCCAGCATCAGGCCCAGCCCCCGCACCTTCCGCACATCCGTCCGGCGGGCCGCCAGTTCGGAAAGCCCCTTCTTCAGGATCTCTCCCTTCCGGTCGACCTCCGACAGGAACCCGGGGGAGGCGAGGGTCTCCAGCACCACCTTCGCCGCGGCGCAGCACACCGGGTTGCCGCCGAAGGTGCTGCCGTGGGACCCCGGGCCGAAGGCCGCCGCTATTTCCTCGCGCGCGACCACCGCGCCCAGCGGCAGCCCGTTGGCGATCCCCTTGGCCAGCGTGACGATGTCGGGAAGCAGGCCGAACCTCTCGCCGGCGAGCATCGCCCCCGTGCGGCCCATTCCCGTCTGGATCTCGTCCAGCACCAACAGGATGCCCTTCTGCCGGCACAGGCGCTCGGCCTCCTTGAGATACCCCGGCGGATGCATGCGGACGCCGCTCTCTCCCTGGATCGGCTCCACCAGGAAGGCGCAGGTCCGGTCCGTCAGGGCGGCATCCAGGGCGGCGATGTCCCCGAAGGGAACCGTCACGAACCCCGGCAGCATCGGCTCGAACCCCTTGTGGAACCTGGGCTGGCCCGTGGCCGACAGCCCCCCGTACGTCCTGCCGTGGAACGATCCCTCCAGGACGACGAACTCGTGGACCCCCTCCCGGCCCCGATCGGCGAACCACTTCCGCGCCAGCTTGATCGCCGCCTCGTTCGCCTCCGTCCCGCTGTTGCAGAAGAAGACCTTCCCCCCGATCGTCGCGTCCGACAGGAGCCGGGCGGCCTCGGCCTGGACCGGGACGTGGAACAGGTTGGAGACGTGCAACAGGTTCCTCGCCTGCACCGTCACGGCGCGCGTGACCTCGGGATGCGCATGCCCGAGCGCGGTCACGGCGATCCCCCCCAGGAAGTCGAGGTATTCCCGCCCTTCCGCATCGAAGAGCCGGGCCCCCTCCCCGCGCACGAACGCCGCCGGAAGACGGGCGTAGTTCGACATCTGGTACTTTTCGGTCAGCGCGATGATATCGGCGGTGCCCAACCAGGCCCCCTTTCAGGCCGTCCGGGTGATCTCGGTTCCGATCCCCGCGTCGGTGAAGATCTCCAGCAGCACGCTGTGCGGGACCCGCCCGTCGAGGATGTGCACCTTGGTCACCCCCTTGCGCAGGGCGGTCAGCCCGCACTCGACCTTCGGGATCATCCCCCCCGTGATCCCGCCGTTCCGGATGGCGGCCTCCACGTCGGCGATCGTCATCGTGGAAATGAGCTCCCCTCCGGCGGCGAGGACCCCGGGCACATCCGTCAGGAGAATGAACTTCTCGGCGGCGACCGACGCGGCGATTTCCGCCGCCGCGGTGTCGCCGTTGATGTTGTAGGCCTCGCCTTCCGGCCCCACGCCGATGGGGGCGATGACCGGCACGAACCCGTCCCGCTCCATGCTCCGGAGCACTTCCGGATGGACGCCCGTGACCTCCCCGACCAGCCCCAGGTCGAGCGGCGCCCCGCTCTTGCCCGGGGCGGAATACTTGCGCGCGCGGATCAGGCCGCCGTCCTTTCCCGTGAGCCCGACCGCCTTTCCCCCGGACCGGTTGATGAGCGCCACGATCTGCTTGTTGACCGTTCCCCCGAGGACCATCTCCACCACTTCCATCGCCTCGGGCGAGGTCACCCGCAGCCCTTCCTTCCGCTCCGTCGGGATCGACAGCCGCTCCAGCACCCGGTCGATCTGCGGACCGCCCCCGTGCACGACGACCGGCCGGATCCCGACGTACTGGAGGAGGACGATGTCCTCGGCGAACGAGGCCATCCGCTCGTCGTCCTTCATCGCCGCGCCGCCGTACTTCACCACCACCGTCTTCCCGGTGAACTCCCGGATGTACGGCAGCGCCTCGATGAGCGTCTCGGCCTTCTGGATATATCCTTTCATGTCCGCTTCCCGTATCGCCGTCACAGGATGTACCGGCTCAAGTCCACGTCCCGGACGATCCCCGAGAGTTTTTCGTCCACGTACGCCTTCCGGATGACGATCTCCTGGCCGCCGATCTCCGGCGCGGAGAACAGGAGGTCCTCCAGGAGCTTCTCCATGATCGTGTAGAGCCGCCTCGCCCCGATGTTCTCCGTGCGGTCGTTCACCTCGCACGCCATCTCGGCGATCCGCTCCACCGCCTCCGGGGTGAAGACCACGCGCACCCCCTCGGTCAGGAGCAGTTCGGCGTACTGGCGGGTGAGCGCCCCGTGCGGCTCCGTCAGGATCCGCACGAAATCCTCCTTGGTCAGCGTGTCGAGCTCCACGCGGATCGGGAACCGCCCCTGCAGCTCGGGGATCAGGTCGGAGGGCTTGGTCATGTGGAAGGCGCCGGCCGCGATGAAGAGGATGTGGTCGGTCCGCACCATCCCGTGCTTCGTGTTCACGTTCGATCCCTCCACGATCGGAAGCAGGTCCCGCTGCACGCCCTGGCGGGAAACGTCGGGGCCGGTATGGGACTCCCTTCCCGCGATCTTGTCGATTTCGTCGAGGAAGACGATGCCCTCGTTCTCCGTCCGCTCGACGGCCAGCTGCTTCACCCGGTCCATGTCCACCATGCGGGCGGCCTCCTCCTTTTCGAGGAAGGCCTGCGCCTCCGGCACCCGCATCCGTTTCCGGCGCGTCTTCTTGGGGAACAGGTTCCCCAGCATCTCCTGGAGATTCCCCTCGATCCCTTCCATTCCACCGCCCGAAACTCCCATCAGGTCGATGGCGGGCACGGCGCTTTCCCTCACCTCGACTTCCACCGTCCGGTCGGACAGCCTGCCCTCCCGCAGCATCGTCCGCATCCGCTCGCGGGACTCCTCCGCCTTCGGCTCCCCCTCCGCGGGGGAAATCCCCATCGGGCGGGAGGGAGGGGGTGGGAGCAGGAGGTCGAGAAGCCGCTCCTCCGCCGTCGCGCGCGCCTTTCCGGACACCCGTTCCATCTCCTCGCCGCGCACCATGTGCACGGCGATCTCCACCAGGTCCCGGATCATCGACTCCACGTCGCGCCCGACGTACCCCACCTCCGTGAACTTCGACGCCTCGACCTTGAGGAACGGCGCCTGGGCCAGCCGCGCCAGCCGCCGCGCGATCTCGGTCTTCCCGACGCCCGTGGGGCCGACCATGATGATGTTCTTCGGGGCGATCTCCTCCCGCAGCTCCGGGGGCACCTGGCGCCTGCGCCAGCGGTTCCGGAGCGCGATCGCCACGGCCCGCTTCGCCTTCTCCTGTCCGACGATATGGCGGGACAGCTCCGCCACGATCTCCCGCGGAACCAGGGGGCGTGCGTCCTGCGCCTCCCTCTCTCTCCGCATCATGGCGCGGCGATCTCCTCCGCGACCAGGTTGTCGTTGGTATAGATGCAGATCCCCGCGGCGATGCGGAGCGCCTCGCCGGCGATCGCAAGGGCCGGAAGCTCCGTGTGCCGCAGCATCGCCCGGGCAGCCGCCAGGGCGAACGCCCCCCCGGACCCGACGCCGATCACCCCGTCGTCGGGCTCCACCACGTCCCCGTTCCCCGAGAGAAGCATCAGCTCCCTCCCGTCGGTCACCACCATGACGGCGTCCAGGCGGCGCAGGACCCGGTCGGTCCTCCACTCCTTCGCGAGCTCCACCGCGGCGCGGCGAAGGTTGCCGCGGAACTCGGTGAGCTTCCCCTCGAACTTCTCGAACAGGGTGAAGGCGTCCGCGGTCGAACCCGCGAACCCGGCGAGCACCCGGTCGTCGTACAGGCGGCGGATCTTCCGGGCCGTCTGCTTGAGGACGGCGTTCCCCATCGTCACCTGGCCGTCCCCCGCCATCGCCACGCGCCCCCCGCGCGACACGGCCACGATCGTCGTCCCCCGCGTCTCCATCAGGTCCGCCTCCCGGGGCGGGAAAGCGGGTGGGCCGACTCGTAGGCGCGCACCAGGTGGCTCACGTTGACCCGCGCGTACCGCTGGGTCGTCGACAGCGAGGCGTGCCCCAGCATCTCCTGGATCGCCCGGAGGTCCGCCCCCGATTCGAGGAGATGGGTGGCGAAGGAGTGACGGAGGCCGTGCGGGGACAGCCGCCTTGCGACCGCGGCGCGCCGCAGCGACCCATCGAGGATCCGGGCCACGCTGCGCGCCGTCAGCCTCCCTCCGCGCAGGTTCCGGAAGAGGGCTTCGCCGTCCCCGGGATTTCCGACAGCGCCGCGCGCATCCCGCGAGGCCAGGTAGTTCCGGAGCGCGCAGAGGGCTTTCTCCCCCACCGGGACGATTCGCACCTTGCGTCCCTTTCCCGATACCCGGACGGTGCCCGCTTCGAGGCTCACGTCTTCCCTGCCGAGGGCGACCAGCTCGCCGACGCGCAGGCCCGAGGAGTACAGCAGCTCGAGGATCGCGGCGTCCCGCGCCTCCCTCTCTCCCCCGCGCGGCATCGACCGGAGCAGGTCCATGATCTCGTCCACCGGCAGGAATTCGGGCAGCCGCATCTCCCGGCGCGGGGCCGCGAGCGGCCCGGCCGGGTTCCCCTCCCGCACTCCCTGTCCGACGAGGAAGGAAAAAAAGGAGCGGACCGCGGAGATCTTTCTCGCGAGGGAGGACGGCTTCAATCCCGCGTACCGCGCGGACACGTATCCGCGAAGATCGGCCGTCGTCACCGCTTCCCATCCCCTTCCCGTCCCCTCGGGGTCCTTCCCCTTCGTCTCCTTCAGGAAGGAGCGAAGGTCGGAGACTTCGCGCACGTAGGCCCGCACCGTATCCCGGGACGCGTTCCGCTCCGAGAGGAGGTACTGCGAAAACCGGCCGATGGCGGCGTTCACTTCCGGAATCTCCCCTTCCAAAAAGGAAAAGATTTATGTAACACACAGGGGGTCAAATTTAAAGACGCTTCTGCGGAATTCCTCGATCGCGGAGAGCGCCGCAGCGGCTTGCCTCGCCTTGCGCTCCCGCTTCCGCCCGGGCGGGGGTTCGGGGAGGAGGCCGAAGTTGGCGTTCATCGGCTGGCCGCCTCCCGGGCCGGGCGTCGTGATGTGGCGGTGGAGGGCCCCGATCATCGAAGCGTGCGGAAAGACGGGGGGCTCCCGCCCCCGGACGGCCGCCGCCGCCGACACGCCTGCGACGAATCCCGAGGCGATCGATTCGACGTACCCTTCCACGCCGGTGATCTGGCCGGCGAAGAACAGCCCCGGGCGCCTCCGGCACTCCAGCCAGGGATGCAGGTGGCGGCGCGCGTCGAGGAAGCTGTTCCGGTGGACGGAACCGTATCGGAGGAACTTCGCGCGGGAGAGGCCGGGAATCAGGGAGAAGACCCGCTCCTGTTCGGGATAGGCGAGCTTCGTCTGGAAGCCGACCAGGTTGTACATCGTCCCCGCCGCGTTTTCCTTCCGCAGCTGGACGACGGCGTGCGGGGTCCTGCCCGTCCTCGGATCCGCCAGCCCCACCGGCCGCATCGGCCCGAACAGAAGCGTTCCGGGGCCCCGGCGGGCAAGCGCCTCCAGCGGCATGCACGCCTCGAAGTACCTCTCCTGCTCGAACTCCCTGGCGGGAATCACGCGGGCGGCCAGCAGCGCGGACAGGAAGGCCTCGTACTGCTCCCGCGTCATCGGGAGGTTCAGGTAGTCCCCCTCCCCCGCGCCGGCGCCGTACCGGTCGGCGAAGTACCCGGCCTCCCTGTCGATCGTCGCAGCGTCCACGATCGGGGAGATGGCGTCGTAGAAATAAAAACCCTCGTCGCCCAGGAGGTCGCGGATCGAGGAGGACAGCGCATCGGAGGGAAGCGGACCGCAGGCGAGGATGGCGACCGCCGCATCGGGGATCGACCGCGCCTCCCGTTCCGTCACCCGGAGGTTCGGGCGCGCCCGGACCGCATCGGTCACCATCCGGCCGAAGAGCTCCCGATCCACGGCCAGCGCTTTTCCCGCGGGGACGCGGGCGCGATCCGCCAGCGCCACCAGGTTCGAACCGAGCGCGCGCAGTTCGGCCTTGAGCAGCCCCTTCCCGGACAGCGGCTCCTCGGAGCCGAGGGAATTGCTGCACACAAGCTCCGCGAACCACCCGGTCCGGTGCGCCGGCGAGGAGACCCCGGGCCGCATCTCCCACAGGTCGACGGGGATGCCGGCCGCGGAGAGGACGAGCGCGGCTTCCGCGCCCGCGAGCCCCGCCCCCACGACGACCGCCTTTCCGTCAGGCAGCGGGTCCGCCGGCATGGAGATTCGCCCTCCTCTCGGGAAGGAAGACGGAGAACGTGCTTCCGTGCCCCGGTTGGGACCTGGCCTCGATGAATCCCCGGTGCATCTGCACGATCCTCTGGGAAATGGCCAGCCCCAGCCCCGTCCCCCCCTCCTTGGTGGTGAAGAACGGGTTGAAGATCTTGTCCGTGATGGCCGGATCGATCCCGGCCCCGCTGTCGCTGACCGTCGTCACCGCGTATCGCTCTCCCTGCCGGACCTGCGGGAACAGGTCGAGCCGGACCAGGCCGCCGGCGGGAGCGGCCTGCACGGCATTGCGCACGAGGTTCCAGAGGACCTGCTTCAGCTGCTCCGCATCGCCGTCGACGAAAAGGTTCTTCAAGGGGAGCTTTTCCACTCCCACGCCTTTCTCCCGGGCCTCGCCGGCGCGGACCCCGTCGATGACCTCGCCGATCAGGTCCGCGATGTTCACCGGCCCCACGTTGCGCAGGGAGGGCCCCGTGTAAGCGAGAAAATCGGTGATCAAACCGTTCAGCCGGATGCTCTCCCGCTCGATGATGTCGAGAAGCGTCCGGGTATCCCCCCGCAATTCCGGGAATTCCCGGAGCATCTGCGAGGATCCGGCGATCGAGGCGAGCGGATTCCGGATCTCGTGCGCCAGCCCGGCGGCGAGCTCTCCGACGCCGGCAAGCCGGTCGGCGATCCGGATCCGCTCCTCCATCAGCTTCACCGGAGTCAGGTCCTGGAAGATGACGACCCTGCCGATCACCCTTCCCTCCGCGTCCTTCAAGGGAGAAGTGGAAAATCCGAGAAAGATTTCGGCGCCGTCGGCGCGGTGGAAAAAGACTTCCGCCCGGGGCATCCGGCTCTCTCCGCGGGGATCCAGAAGATCCAGGCCCCCCAGGACGCTTTCCACGTATTTTCCCGTCACCTCTTCCCGCCGGACCCCCAGGATGGTGCACGCCGTCTCGTTGATCAGGCTCAGCCTGCCGAGCATGTCGGCCGTCAGGATCCCGGACGGAATGTTGTCGACCACGTGCTTGTGGAACGATTCGAGCTTCTGCAGGTCATCCTCGCGGGCCTGGACGCGCTGGCGCGTCTTCCGGATGTCCTCCCCGAGCAGGCCGGACAGAACGCCGGTGATCAGGAAGCCGATCGAGTTCGTGAGGGCGGGACGGAGGAACTGGGACCAGGCCAGGTGGACATCCTCGGACCCCGGAGGGACGAGAACGCCGCGCATCTGGAGATACAGCATCGAGACGTAGGAGACGGCGGACAAGACGGCCCAGAGCACCGCCCCCTTGAGGAACAGCTCCAGGCTCCCCAGCAGGATGATGATGACGTACATGAAAGAGAAAACGCTGTCGACCAGCCCCGTGGCGAACACGATGATGGAGACGAACGCCACGTCCACCAGCGCCTGGAAGATGGAGACCGGAAGGGACGGTGCGCCGCTGCTCCACAAGGCGAAACGGAGGAGGAGCCAGCCGTAGGAGAGGACGACGGCCGCGTAGAGATACTTGAAACCGCCCGCCAGGAACAGCTCGGGTTCCTGGAAATGGACCGAAACCACCGACGCCAGGAGGGCGAACGTGATCCCGGTGCGCACCAGCAGGAGGTTGCGCCCCCCGGAGGTTTCCTCCCCACGGCCCCCGGCAGATACCTCCGACACCCTAGGGCTTATCCGCCGACGACGCCTGCCAGCTTGAAGATCGGCAGGTACATCGCGACGACCAGGCCGCCGATCACGACGCCCAGGAAAACCATCAGCATCGGCTCGAGCAGGGCGGTCAGCGCCTCGACGGCCGAGTCGACCTCGTCGTCGTAGAAATCGGCGATCTTGGTCAGCATCGCGTCGAGGGCGCCGGTCGCCTCGCCCACGGCGACCATCTGGGTCACCATCGGCGGGAACACCTTGCTCTCGGCGAGCGGCTCCGCGATCGTCTTCCCCTCGCTGATGCTCATCCGGGCCTTGATGATCGCCTCCTCGATGATCTTGTTCCCCGCCGTCTTCGCCACGATGTCCATGCTTTCCAGGATGGGAACGCCGCTGCTCACCATCGTCCCCAGGGTGCGGGAGAACCGCGCGACCGCGATCCGCTGGAGCAGGCTCCCCACGATGGGCAGCTTGAGCAGGAGCGCGTCGGTGGTCCTCCTGCCGTTCTCCTGATTCCGGTACCACCGGAAGATGCCGGCCAGGACCGCGAGGGCGACGATCACGAGCAGGAAATACTTGCGGGTGAAGGCGCTTATGCCGAGCACGAACATGGTGGGAGCCGGCAGGGCCTGCCCGAAATCCTGGAACATCTTCCCGAAGATCGGGATCACGTACACGAGAAGGACCACGGTGACAACGACCGCCACCGCGACGATGGTGGACGGGTACACCATCGCCCCTTTGATCTTTTTGGCGAGCTTCATCGCCTTTTCGATATGCGCGGCGAGCCGCGACAGGATCGTGTCGAGGATGCCGCCGACCTCGCCGGCCGCGACCAGGTTGACGAACAGTTCGTCGAACACCTTCGGATGCTTCGACAGGGCGTCGGCGAAGGTGGAGCCGCTCTCCACGTCCTCCTTCACCTTCAGGATGACCGATTTGAACGCCTGGTTCTCCTGCTGCATCCCGAGGATGTCGAGGCACTGGACCAGGGGCAGCCCCGCGTCGATCATCGTGGCGAACTGGCGCGTGAAGATCGCCAGCTCCTTCTGGCTGACTTTCCCCCCGAACCCCGGCATCTTGAATCCCAGGTCCCTGGCCTTCGGCTTGACCTTGGAGGGGACGATCTGCTGCCGGCGCAGCTGCGCCAGGACGAACGCCTCGCTGGGCGCCTCGATCTCCCCGGTAAGGGTCCCTCCGGCCTTGGTTTTGCCTTCCCAGACGAATTTCGGCATCGGTTCCTCCGCGCGTGCCTTCTAGCTTCTTCTTCCCGCGCCCTGCGGGGCATTGTGCGCCGACGAGATCAGGTTCCGGAACTCGTCGGGATCGGGGCTTCTGCCGATGGCCTCATCCAGCGTGATGTCCCGGCGCAGGTACGCGGCGATCAACGACTGGTTCATGGTCTGCATCCCGAACTTGGCCTGCCCCACCTGCATCTGGGAGTAGATCTGGTGGACCTTCTCCTCCCGGATCAGGTTCCGGATCGCCGGGTTGGGGATCATCACCTCCAGGCAGAGCACCCTGCCCATCCCCGACGCCTTGGGCAGGAGGATCTGGGAGACGACCCCTTCGAGGACGAACGACAGTTGGGCCCTCACCTGGGGCTGCTGGTAGGGAGGGAAGACGTCCAGGATGCGGTTGATGGTCTGGACGCACGAGTTGGTGTGCAGGGTGGCGAACACCAGGTGGCCGGTCTCGGCGACGGTCAGGGCCGCCTCGATCGTCTCCAGGTCCCGCATCTCGCCGATGAGCACGACGTCCGGGTCCTGCCGGAGGATGTGCTTCAGGGCCTTCTTGAAGCTCTGGGTGTCCGCGTTCACCTCCCGCTGGTTGATGACGCATTTCTTGTGCGGATGCAGGTACTCGATCGGGTCCTCGATGGTGACGATGTGCTCCTGCCGCTCCGAGTTGACCTTGTCGACCATCGCGGCCAGGGTCGTCGACTTGCCGGAACCCGTGGGCCCCGTGACCAGGACGAGCCCCCTCGGTTTCTTGCATAGGTCCTTGAGGATCGTCGGCAAGCCCAGCTCGTCGAACGTCCGCACCCGGAACGGGATCGTCCGGAAAGCGCCCGCCACGGCGCCCCGCTGCATGTAGATGTTGGCCCGGAAGCGGCTCAGGCCCTTCACGCCGAACGAGAGGTCCAGCTCCCATTCCTCCTCGAAGCGCTGCTTCTGGGCATCGGTCAGGATGCTGTAGCAGAGCCGCTTCGTGTCCGTCGGGGTCAGCGGCTCCGCCGGCAGCGGGACGAGGCGCCCGTCCACCCGGATCGTAGGTGCGATCCCCGTCGTGATGTGCAGGTCGGAAGCGCCCTTTTCGTACATGACGCTCAGCATCTCGTGCATGGATACCATCGGCGTCTTCTCCTTGAAAGGTCTTCCGCCGCTTTAGTCGGGAGCGGTAACCCTCAGCACTTCCTCCAGCGTGGTGACCCCTTCCTCGAGCTTCGACAGTCCCGACTGCCGGAGCGTTTTCATCCCGAGCCGGACCGCCTCCCGCTTGACGTCGATCGCGGACCCGCCCCGCAGGATCAACTCCTTGATCTCCTCCTTGATCGGCATCACCTCGTAGAGGGCGACCCGCCCCCGGAACCCGGTGCCGTTGCAGTCGTCGCACCCCTTGCCCCGGGCGGGACGGGCATGCTTCAGCCGTTCGGCCTTCATGCCCGCATCCACGAGGGCCTTGGGAGGGATCTTCACCTCCTGCCTGCAGGCCGCGCAGGTCCGCCGGGCCAGCCGCTGCGCCAGGATGAGGTTCAGGGACGAGGAAACGAGGAACGGCTCGATGCCCATGTTCAGCAGGCGGGTGATGGTGCTCGGCGCGTCGTTCGTGTGGAGCGTGGAGAGGACGAGGTGCCCGGTGAGGGCCGCCTTGACGGCGATCTCCGCGGTCTCGTAGTCGCGGATCTCCCCCACCATGATGATGTCGGGGTCCTGGCGCAGGAAGGAGCGCAGCGCCGCCGCGAAGGTCAGCCCGATCTCCTCCTTCATCTGCACCTGGTTGATCCCGGCGAAGTTGTACTCCACCGGGTCCTCCGCGGTGGAGATGTTGTCGGTCGTCTTGTTCAGGTCGGCAAGGGCCGAGTAGAGCGTCGTCGTCTTGCCCGAACCGGTGGGTCCGGTGACCAGGATCATCCCGTAGGGACGGTGGATGGCTTCCTGGAAGTCCTGGAGCGGCTCGGTCTCGAAACCGAGCTTGGTCATGTCCAGTTCGAGGCTTGCCTTGTCCAGGAGGCGCAGGACGATCTTTTCTCCGTGGATGGTCGGAAGCACGGAGACGCGGAAATCCATTTCCCGGCCTTTCCCCACCTTGAGCTTGATCCGGCCGTCCTGGGGGAGCCGCCGCTCCGCGATGTCGAGGCTCGACATGATCTTCAGCCGGGAGGAGAGCGCATTGCGCAGTTTCAGGGGCGGCCGCATCACCTCGTACAGCACCCCGTCCACCCGGTACCGGACGCGGAACTCCTTCTCGTACGGCTCGATGTGGATGTCCGACGCGCGCCGCTTGATCGCGTCGGTGAGCACGAAATTGGCGAGCTTGACGACCGGGGCGTCGTCGATTCCCCTCTCCTGGTCCAGGGCGTCGAGATCCTCTTCCCGAACGACCTCCAGGTCTTCGTCCAGCTCCGAGATGATGTCCTTGAACTCCATCGACCGGTCGAAGAACTTGTTGATCGCGGCGGTGATGTCCCGCTCCGACGCCAGGACCAGCTCGACGGAGTACCCGGTCTTGAACCCGATGCCGTCGATGATCGCCATGTTCGAGGGGTCGGCCACCGCGACGATCATCTTCGATCCCACGCGGTTGATCGGCAGGGCGAGGTGCTTCTGGACCATCTCCTCGGGGAGGAGGCGGACCACTTCGGCATTGATCTCGTACTTCGAGAGGTCGACCACGGGGATGTTGAACTGCCGGCCCAGGAAAGCGAGCAGTTCCTCCTCCTTGATGAAGCCGGCCTTGACGAGCACCGTACCGATC
This sequence comes from Deltaproteobacteria bacterium, assembly GCA_003105225.1. Lineage (GTDB taxonomy): Bacteria > Desulfobacterota > Deferrimicrobia > Deferrimicrobiales > Deferrimicrobiaceae > FEB-35. The sequence continues at coordinate 13,280 of PQAK01000137.1, forward strand.
CGCTCCTTGGTCTTCTTCTGGGATTCGAGGGCGTGGCGCAGCTGTTCCGGGGTGATGAGGTTCCCCTTCAGGAGCATTTCACCGATTTTGGTAGCCATTACGGACAAAGGACAATCACCTTATAGGGCTATAAATTACACTATAATTAGCATACATGGAATCATCCATTTGCAATTGTTTTCCGCGCAATGGAAAGGAATTCCCCTCCCGGCACTTTTTTACCCGTCCAGAGGAAAAAGCTTCTTGCCGCCTGGTGCGCCAGCATCCCCAAACCGTCGATGGCGGGAATCCCCCTTTTTTTCAGGCGTCGAACGAGGGAAGTGCCCCCCTGCCGGTATACTATATCGGCAAAGAAGGAAGTTTTCTCTACACTTGATATGGGGAAATATTTCCACTCCTCGGCAAGACCCAGGGAAGTGCACTGCACGATCAGGTCCGCCCCGACAAATTCCCGCATCATATCCACAGTTTCCAGTTTCCCCGCGGCGATGGACGACGCCGGGAACCGGGGGGACAGGACCTTCGCGATTTCCCTTGCGCGTACGGGGTTCCGGTTCAGTATCGAGACCTCCCGGGCCCCGTTCCGGCACAGTTCATATGCGATTCCTCGGGCGGACCCGCCGGCTCCCAGAATCACCACCCGGCGGAATCGTCTCCCCCAACCGGCCGACTGCAGCGCGTCCAGGAAGCCGCTTCCGTCGGTGTTGTCCGCGACGAGCCTCCCCTGCCTGGCGATCATCACGTTCGCCGCCCCGCAGGCCTCGACCGCCTCCGACCGCTCATCGGCCAGGGCGGCCGCCGCTTCCTTGTACGGGATCGTCACGTTCCCGCCCAGGAAATTTCCCGCGCGGACGACCCGGAAAAAATCTCGTAGGCACCCCGGGGGCAGCTCGACGCCGACATACCGGAGGGGAAGGCCGAGCCGGGAGATGACGCCGTTGTGCATGGCCGGGCTCAACGTATGGGCCAGGGGATGGCCGACGATGAAGAGGAGGGAATCCAGGAAGCCCCGCCTTCCGGCTATCCGAGAGCGGATCACCGTTCGAGTTCGAGGTTCCAGTAGGTGAAGTCGACCAGGTTGAGGAACGGCAGCCATTCCCGATGGACGGGGGCGCGGAGGGAAAATGCGTATTCCGGCCTCCACCGGGGCCGCGCGGGCCGGGTGATCGTGCGCATCCCGACCTCTTCGGGGAGCATGCCCCCTTTTTTCTTGTTGCACGGAAGGCAGCTGCAGACGATGTTTTCCCACGTGGCATCCCCTCCCCGCGATCTCGGGATGACGTGGTCCAGGTTCAGCTCGCTCCTGGGGTGGGACTTGCCGCAATACTGGCACGTGTTCCGGTCCCGGACGAAGATGTTGTGCCGGCTGAACCGGACGGTGCGCCTCGGAATCCGGTCATAGGCGACCAGGACGACGACCCTGGGGATGCGGATCGTCCTTCCCACCAGTCCCACCGCCTCGTCGCCGGCGTGGATGGAGAGCTCGCTCCACGACTGGTAATCGAACATCTCGTAGCTGGAATTGATCGCCTTCGCGAGGCCGGAGTACAGGAGGCAGAAACCGCGCCGCACGTTCGTGACGTGGACGGGGAAAAACGCGCGGTTGAGGACGAGCACGCCGGAATTCAGCATGTCCCCTTATACAATGCCGGAAGGACACTCCTCAACATGAAACTTGGTCCGCACCGGTCGATCAATCCTCCCTTGCCGCGGCGGCCAGGAGCGCCGCCGCCAGGCCGGGCAGCTCCCCGTCCCGCACGGTCCGCACGTCGAGGAGCAGCTTCCCCTTGCCGATCCGCGCCGCCACCGGGGGATCCCCCCGCCGCAGCCTCTCCTCCAGTTCCTCGACGCGCACGTCCGGGTGGGTAACGGCGACGCAGAACGTGGGGATCCGGACTTCCGGCATCGCTCCCCCGCCCGGCGAGGAGTGCCCGGGCTCCACGGAGAGCGCCAGTCCCGCGCCTCCACCCGCCCCGACCCGCCGGACGAGCTTTCGCGCGCGCAGGCGCACGGAGCCTTCCTCTTCCGCGATCATCGACAGCACGGGGACGCGCGCCAGCGCCCTGCGCTCGTCGGCGTACAGCCGCAGCGTGGCCTCCAACGCCGCCAGGCACAGCTTGTCGATCCGGAGGGCGCGGGAGAGCGGGTGCTTCTTCAGCGGATCGACGATGGCCTTGCGGCCCGCGATGATCCCCGCCTGGGGCCCCCCGAGAAGCTTGTCCCCGCTGACCGTGACGACTCCGGGCCCCTGCTGGAGGGCCTGCCGGATCGTGGGCGTCCCCGGGATGCCCGCGGCGGCGAAATCGAAGACGGCCCCCGACCCCAGGTCCTCCATCACGGGGATCCCCAGGCGATCGCCGAGCACGGCGAGCTCGGCGGCGGGCACCTCCTCGGTGAAACCGGATATGGTGAAATTGGAGCGGTGGACCTTGAGGAGCAGCGCGGTGCGGCCGGTGACGGCCGTCTCGTAGTCCGCGAGCCGCGTCCGGTTCGTGGTTCCCACCTCGACGAGCGTCGCGCCGCTTTCGGCCAGGATGTCGGGGATCCGGAACGATCCGCCGATCTCCACCAGCTCCCCGCGGCTGACGAGCACGTCCCTGCCCCGCGCCATGCCGGCCAGGCACAGGAGCACCGCCGCGGCATTGTTGTTGACGACGTGCGCCGACTCGGCGCCGGTCAGCGCCAGGATCCGTTCCTCGACGTGAAGGAGGCGCGAGGAGCGGGTCCCCGCCGCCAGGTCGAACTCCAGGTTGGAGTATCCGGAGGCCGCCTCGGTAACCGCACGGACCGCCTCCTCGGAAAGCGGCGCCCGTCCGAGGTTGGTGTGAATGACGATCCCGGTGGCGTTGATCACCCGCCGCAGCGAAGGCGCCTCCCCCCCCGCGATTTCGGCGGGCAGGCGGGACAGCAGCAGGCTCGTCCATTCCTCGCGGGTCCGGATGGTCCCCGCTCCGCCTCCGGCCGCCTCGCGGCGGAAAGCGAGGAGCACCCTGCGGACGGCGTCCACGACCACCGCCCGGGGGGTCCGCTCGAGAATCCGCCGCACGTCCCCGGATTCCATCAGGGAGGCGACGGAGGGAAGATTGCGCAGACGCTGCGGATCGGGCATCGGGATGCCCCGGGTTACTCTTTCGCCAGTTCCCGGAGGAGGACCTTCTTCCCGTATTGGGCGTTCTTGATCACGAGGGACTCCGCCAGGTCGGCATCCTGTTTCCGGAACGCATCGATGATCTCCCGGTGCTGCCGGATGGACCCCTCGATCTTTCCCCGCATGGCGAGGATCAGCCGGAACCGCTGGAACTGCATCACCATGTTCTGGACGATGGAGTGGAGCTTCTCGTTCCCGCACGACTTGAGGAAGATGTCGTGGAACTCGTTGTGCAGCGAGAGGACCTTCCGGAGGTCCTTCTTCGTGGAGGCCGCCTCCATCTGGCGGTTGACCGCCTCCATCTTCGTCAGCTCCTTCGCCGTGAGGACCTTCGCGGCGCACCGCGCCGCATAGCCCTCGAGCACCATCTTCAGGTCGTAGAAGTCGGAGATGTCCTTCGCGGAAAGGGAAGCGACGATCGCCCCCTTTCGGGGGATGACCGTGATGAACCCCTCCGATTCCAGCTGCCGGAACGCCTCCCGGATCGGTGTGCGGCTGATGCCGAAGCGGTCGGCCAGCTCCGGTTCCGCAACCCGGGCCCCGGCCGGTATCTGGCCGTTGACGATCGCATTGCGGACCGTTTCCACGATCTTTTCCCTGAGCGTCAAATGATTGTCGATCTGGATTTTCAGTTTTTCCAGCAACCCTGCCCCCGGCGGTTCCTTTATTGCCGCATAATGTATGCAGTATACACCCGTATGTCAAGGACTTTCCGGGTCGCCCCGAAGGCTTGCCCCGGATGGCGCAATCGGATATGGTTTGCTGATGCGGGCCCCGGACTGGACCATCCACGCAACGGTCCCCTATTCCCTGCTGGAGCATCCGGAGACCGTCCGCCTCCTCGCGGAAAACGGCGTGGGGCCCGAGATCTATCTCCCCGCGACCGCGCTCGACGCCCTTACGCCCGGGCGCGCCGAAGCCGTGGCGGCCTCCCTGTCGGACGGCGGCGTCGCCAGCGCCACCTTCCACGCCCCCTTCGAAGACCTCTGGCCCGGGGCGCGCGACGAGGAGGCGCGCCGGCTTGCGGTGCGCCGCCTGAAACAGGCGATCGCCCTCGCTCCCGCCTTCCGTCCGAAGGGGATCGTCATCCACGGGGGGTACTACGGCTGGATCTTCGATTTCGATCCCGGCAAATGGATCGAACCCGCGCGCCGGACGTTCGGGGACCTCCTCGAGGACGCGGAGAAGAAGGGCGTCGATCTCTTCCTGGAAAACGTCTTCGACGAATCCCCCGATCCCCTCCTCCGCCTGCGGAACGCCCTCGGGTCGAAGCGGCTGGGGTTCTGCTTCGACGCCGGCCACGCCACCCTCTTCTCGGACCTTCCCGTCCACAAGTGGCTGGAGGCGTTCGGCGCGGACCTGCGCGAATTGCACCTCCACGACAACCGGGGCCGCCGGGACGACCATCTTCCCGTGGGGGAGGGGACCATCAATCTCCTGGGGGTCCTGCAGGCGGCGATCGATGCCGGCGCTTCCCCCATCCTCACCCTGGAGGCGCACCGGATGGAGCATTTCCATCGGGGACTGGCGGCCCTCCGGGCGCTCCTGGACGGCGCCCGGCGCTAGCCGGGCTTGGCGGACCCTCCCGTCAGCGCAGGTCCTGGAGCGACCGGTCCAGGAACGCGATCGCGTCCGCGCGGGAACCGTTCTTCCGGATCCCGGCGAATGCGGAGACCTCCTGCGGGTCGCCGGCGAGATCGGAGCGCAGGGACTGGAAAAACATCCGGCCGACGTTCGGATCGTAATGGCGGCGGAGGCAGGACCGGATCTCCCCCAGCGCGGTCACCAGGGGCAGGCTGTTCCGGTAGGGGCGGTCGGACACCATCGCGTCGAACGCGTCCGCCAGCGCGATGATGCGCGCCCCCATCGAGATTTCGTGCTCCCGCTTCCCGTTCGGATAGCCCGTGCCGTCCAGCCATTCGTGGTGGTCTCTCGCCAGCTGGGGGACGTCCGGATAAGGAAACCGGATCTCGGACAGGATCTCGAAGCTCGTCTGGGGGTGTCTCCGGATCTCGAGGGTTTCATCGACCGTGAGGGAAGACGGCTTCGTGAGAATGGAATGGGAGGTCCCGATCTTTCCCACGTCGTGGAGGATGGACGCGATGTGAATCGCCTGCACCTCATTCTCGGGAAGCTCGAGCCGTCTCGCGATCGACACCGATATCCTCGCCACGCGCTCGGAATGCCCGCGCGTATACGGGTCCTTGGCCTCGATCGCCGTGGCCAGCGCGCGGATGGTATCGAGGTAGATCTCCCGCAACCCCCCCAGCAGCCGTTCGTTCTCCCCGACCTGCAGCCGCAGGACCTCGTTCAGGCGGAAGATGTCGGATACCACCCGGTGGTTGGAAATGTGCCCGGACAGAATGGAGGTCATGACGTCCAGGGTTTCCCGTTGACTGGGGGTGGGCGCTCCGTCCACAAGAGCGGGGCCCAGCGCCAGGAACCCGAGGGAGCCGTTCCTCGTTCCCAAGGGGCAGAAAAATTCCACCGGGAAGGCCGGAACGGACCGCTCGATCGTTGCGACCGCCTTGCGGATCGCCCCGGAAACCTCCCGCCGCCCCAGCCAGACCGTCCGGCTCGAGCGCCTGAGGGTCGCCACGAGCTCCCGCGAAGTTTCGAGCGGGGGGATGCCCGGCGGCAGGCCGCGGGAGACGCATGCCCGGTACTCGCCTTCCTCCTCGAGGAACAGCGCCCCTTTCGCGATCGAAAGGGTCCCCAGGATCACCATCAGGGCAAGGCGAAGGGACTCGTCGAAGTCGCGCGCCCGGGCGAGGCAGAGCGTGAAATCCCGCAGCGCCTTGAGCTGGAACGCCTCCCGCCTCCCGGCGGGGAGGCGGTCCCCGTCGAAGAGCGCAGACTCAGACGGATTGACGGAAATATCCAAGGGCTTCCTCCTCCTGTTCGAATGCCCGTACGTACCGGGCGACGCCGGTCATCTGGAACAACTCCCGGTTGATCCTGCTCAAGGCGCAGAACGCCAGGCTCCCGTTGCGCTCCATGATCTTTTCCACGATGTCGATGATGATGGAGATCCCGATGCTGTTGATCAGGCGCGTCCCCTCGAAATTGAGGAGGATCTTCCGGCCCCCCGCGTCGAGGGTTTCCAGCACCACCCGCTCCACCTCCTCCGCCATGAGGCTGTTCAGGTAGCCGTCGATGTACGCCACGAACACGTCTCCCGCGCTGCGCGTCCGTACCGTCAGGTAGCTCACGGCATCCTCATTCGGGATCCGGGGATCCCGCTCCTTCGCGCATCGGCTCGGTCCCCAGGTATTTCACCATCCGCACGATGGTCCCCCCGTCCCCCGTCGAGATCTCCACGTCGTCCACCAGTTCGCGGATGAGCTTGAGGCCCCACCCGCGGTTGCGCTTCGATTCCTCCCCGCCGGCGCCCCCCCCGCGAAATCCTTTTCCCTCGTCCTGGACGAACAGCTCGATCTTCTCCGGGGACAGGACGTACCGGAGCCTCACCTTGCCCGATTCCGCCCCGCTGTGCTCGAAGGCGTTGATGCACGCCTCGATGAGCGCCATCTTGATGCGGTCCACCGTGTCCTTGTCCAACGAGGCGTAGGCGGCCACCTCCTCCGCCACGCGGGCGGCGACGACCTCGGTATCCGCCTTCATCGGCAGGACCAGCTCGAACTCCAGCGGCTCCGCCCCCGGAGGAGGTTCGCCGGCCTTGCGCTCTTCCGCCGAAACGTCGAGCTCTTCCATGCCGAACAGGTTCAGGAAGAGGCGCATCTGGGACCGGTGCGTCAACAGGATCCCGTAACGGTCCACGCGCTCGAGGACGGCGGGATCGACGGCCTTTTCGAACAGGATCCATTTGCGCAACTGCCCGGGCTTCAGCCTCTTTTCCAGGCTCAGCAGGCGGCAACGGTTCTCGAAATGCTCCACCGTGTTGACGGCAAGCGTCTTCTCCGTCGAAACCTCCACCGCCCAGATCACGAGGTTCTCCTCGGAAAACTCCGCGTCGAGGAAGCCGTAGGCCACCAGGTCGAAGTCGAACCGCGGCCCTCCCCGGCGGGCCCGGTACCCCGTGGAAACGGAGCTGATCCTGGGCAGCCGGATCTTCTGCGGCTCTTTTTCCATCCCGATGACCACTTCGAGAAGTCCCTTCCCTCCGAACCGGTCGCGGAACCCGCCGAACTGGAACAGCAGCATCGGCACCTCGCGCCCGTCCCACCGGCGGATCAGCTCCTTGGTCGATGCCGCCCACTTCTCCCGCTCCCCTTCCGCAACTTCCGGGGACACGCGGGAGAGCTTGGCCTGCACCAGGGCGGCCGCCACCTGGGAGCCGCTCTTCCCCAGGACGCCGCGCTCGAAGGCCCAGTAGAGGAAATCGGCCAGCACGGGGTCGTCGATGAACCGAAGCTGCTCGAAGTCGGACTTCAGCAGCCCCTTGAACTCCAGCGTCGAGAGGATCCTCCCGCCTTCCTCCGCGGAGCCGCCCAGCAGGGAGAGCGCTCCCTCGAAGGTGTCGAGCGGGAACTGGTCGCACAAGACCCGTTTCAGGAACTTGACCGCGCGGCCGCGCTCCACACGGTCCGGGAACGCATTCTCGAAAAACTCCCGCCAGTACCGGTTCAACTTCCCCTCGGTGACCGACAGGGCGAAGAGGTTCTCGAAGCCGATCTCGTCCACCACCTGCGCGTTCCGGAAGGAGACCTCCTCGACGAACATCCTCTGGTAGATCGGGATGTGCCCCAGGCGAGCGGCGGCCCTGACCGGCATGGAATCCGGAAGCCGGATCTTCCGGCGCTCGAACAGGGAGGTCCACATCTTCTCGGAGGCGGCGGAGGAGATCCCCGCCACTTCCATGAGGTGGAACGACCCGAACAGGCCTTCCCGCTTCAGGGAGGCCACCACATGCCCGGGCGAGG
>PQAK01000138.1:0-240 GCA_003105225.1 Deltaproteobacteria bacterium
AGAAAGGAATATGATTTTTCGAAGGCAAAACGAAATCCATATGCGAAGTATTTCAAGAAACAGGTAACAATTCGCCTGGATGAAAAGACAATTAATTACTTCAAGAATATGGCTGATGAAGTTGGTGTTCCATACCAGACCCTAATAAATATGTATCTCCGTGACTGCGCTACGACCGGAAGACGTTTATCATTCAACTGGGAACCAGCTGCCTAATTTTAATGCCAGCTAACTACCGGC
>PQAK01000138.1:264-27289 GCA_003105225.1 Deltaproteobacteria bacterium
CTGGCGGCTCGCGTCTTTCTCGCCGGGCGCCCGCGGCTTGGACGGAGCACGGGCGGTCATGGATTCGTGAAAACGAGATACGATCCTATGGTATCTGCGCTGAAATCGTCGAAATACGCCGTCGACAGCGGGGCACCCGTCTCCAGCTTGATGTTGTCGTAAAAGGCATCCTGCTGCGTCGTCTCGACCTCGAAATAAACTATGGGATTGGCGGCATCATCCGTCGTCAGGCTGACCGATCCTCCGAAGGCCTCAAAGGTGGTGATCGCCTGGCTAAAGGCGATCCTGATGGAATAGGTGCCGCCCTGGGAATACGGAAACGGAAATGCCGCGCTGTCCACCACCACCCCTTTCCGGACCTTTGTCACCAAGGCATCTTTCGTGGAGAGCTGGAAATAGGTTGTGGGCGTATCGTTCAGACGGATCGAGACATTCCCGCCGTCCCCGTAATCCGACGTCGGAGAGAAATCCAGGGAAAAGACCCCGGAATAATCTGTCACCGGGGGCAGCAGTTTGCTGAAGATCACGGTAACGCCGTCACCGGCGGCGACCCTTGCGTTGTGTCCGGATGAATTGTACGTGAACGTTCCCGGAACGGGGGTGGTAAAATCCAGGATCGTACCGTTCGACGTCCCCCCCGGATTCGCAGCAACCACCCTGTAATAATAGGTCGTTCCCTCGGTCAGGCCGGTAAGGGATGCCTCGATCGGCAGACCGGTCGATCCCGAGCCCAGAGGCTGGCTGCCGGTGGTGGCGCTGGATGCCAGGGTCGGGGACATCCCCCACTCGAAGCGGGCATCGGTCGCCAGTCCGTTCGGGTTCACGGACCCGTTGAGGGTGGCGCCGGTGAGCGTGATCGACGTGGCCGCCCCGGTGGTCACCGTCGGCGCCAGCGCGACGGTCGAGAAACTTGGGATCGTCCCTTCCGACGTCCCCGCCGGGTTGGTCGCAACCACCCGGAAGTAATACGTCGTTCCCGGAGAGAGGGGCACCGTTGCGGCGATCGACGCCCCCGTTCTTCCGGATCCCATCGATTGGACCGTGGTGGCGCTGAAGGAGTCCAAGGTCGGCGACGTCCCGTACTTGAAGTAGCCATCGGTCGCCAGCCCGTTCGGGTTCACGGTCCCGTTGAGAACGGCGCTGTTGCCCGTTATGGACGTAGCCACCGCGGTCGTCACCGTCGGCGGCCGGGCAACGGTATTGAAGCTGACGATCGTCCCTCGGGACGACCCGGCCGAGTTCGTCGCAGCCACCCGGTAATAATAGGTCGTTCCGGTGATCAGGCCGGACAGGGGCTCGTTGATCGCCACGCTCGTCTTCCCGAAGCCCAGGGACTGCGCCGGAGTAGCGTTGGGGGTGGACAGGCCGGGATCCGTCGCCCATTCGAAAAAGGCCGTTGTGGCCAACTCGTTCGGTATGACGTTTCCGTTCAAAACCGCTCCCGTATCGGTTTCAGAGGTTGCCGCAAGGGATGTCACGGTCGGCGGCGAATTCGGCAAGGCGGTCGTGAATCCCGCAATCGCTCCTTTCCGCGTGCCGGATGCATTCGTGGCCGCCGCCCGGAAAAAATATTTTTCCCCACCCGCAAGGCCCGTGATGGTCGCATCGACGGTCTGGTCCGTCGTCCCGGCCCCGACCGCCCGGGAAGCGGTTGGCGTGAAGGAAGACAGGGTGTTGTCGGTGCCCCATTCCAGCCATGCGCTCGTCGCCTGTGCATTCGGGTTCACGGTCCCATGGAGCATGGCGTTGTCGGTTCCGATCAGCGTCGCTGCCGTCGTGGTTACCGTTGGGGAAGGGGGCGGGTTATTTCCGCCACCGCCGCCTCCTCCGCCGCACCCGGGAGTAAATGCGGGAACGAACAGGATCAGGACGAGAAGACGGGACAGGACCGGTTTGTACGCCATCGGGTACCTACCTTAGGAATAGATAAAACCACTTCCTTTATCGGAAGGAGACCAACATTTAATCACAGATATTTATAAAGCATTATCCCCTCATATTCCAACGATCCGCCTGCCTCCGTCTCCACTCGGATGCGGGCTGGACCGATCATCGGGGGCCGCCGGGAAGGCAGGACCGGGGAAGCAGGTCGACAGGAATAAATACATCTGGATATATAAAGGCATCCTGCGTAACATAAGAATTATACGTATCAGGATCTCGCATCGTAACCGTCTTCCCTTCGAAGAAAGAGGCTAACGATGCTCTTGGAAGATCCCGCGGTGATCCCCTTTTTCCCAATCCGTCAGGCACGTCATCTGATCATTCCATCCGATGGCATTGTCATGCGCAATGCCGGAAAGGAGGGAGTGGGTTCCGATTCTCCCCTCGTTAAAAAAACCGGCGCGTCTTCCTTCGACAAATCGTTTCAAAACAGGGTCGGGGCGATATTGCAAAACAGGCGGTGGTTCCTTGTGGTCCCGCATTTCATTCCCATCGACCCCGGAAAGCACATGATTTAACCGACGCATGCTCATTAAACAACGGAGGTAGATATGAAAAAGTTATTTATAATATTCTCCTTCCTGATGTTGTCCCTATTATTTTTAGGACCGTCATATGCATGTTATGTCGAAGGACGTATTTACTGTGATGTCAACAATAACGGAATTATCGACTCAAATGATATTCCCATGCCAAATGTAAAAGTCAGTACATACCTTAACAATTTACCTTATTCGGAAGACTTCACGGATTCCAATGGACATTATTACATCACTGTAGGCGTCCCATATACATGGACCTTGAAGATCGGTCCGGAAGGACTCCCCGCTGACGCACAAATCGTCAAGCCTGCAAGTTATCCGTACTCTTTTGAAACTACAAACGATACCGTGAAAATCGAGGTGGATTTTCTCATCTCCAGCAGCACCTGCCAACAAGCCGGCGGGGCATGCTGGTTGACCGCGGGAGGAGTAAAATTCGACTCGGTGCTGGGTTTCAAGGCCGGCGAAAGTGGGCCGAGATTCAGTTTCGGCGGAAACACCTTCCCCGGATGCTCGCCCACGGCGGGTGACGGGGGCCAGTGGAATTTCGTCGACCATGGCCTGAAAATCCATTTCCAGGGGTGGCAGGTCGATGAAGTGAAGTGCGGAAACGTTGAGGGGATTCCCCCCGGATCGACCTCCCCGGTCACGCCGTTCAACTTCATCGAGTTTTCGGGATGGGGAACGATCAAGGGGATCGCCGGAAACAAGGGCCCCTTCGCGGATCAATATTACTTCTTCGTCCGCGCCGAGGACCGCAACGAACCAGGAAATGAAAAGGCACTTTTGCCAGGTGGCGGGGCTCTTGTCGACCGGCTTTTCCTGCGCGTCTACACAAACCCGTCCGATCCGGTCGGCAGCATCGTGTACTTGTTGGACATGGACGGGAATCCCGCAACGGTCGATCCGATCACGATCACGGGGGGTAACCTCCAGATTCACATCAGCAGCTGTCCGTAAAGTTCGGCAGGGCAGGCGGGGAAGGGGGGAATATCCCCTTCCCCACCTGCGGTTTCAGGCGCTTGAACCGGTTCCAGGAACCAAGCGATCAGGCAGCTTGCGTTTCAGCACCGAAACCCACTTGCTGTCCCGCCAGATGTAGACCACCTCATCGGTGATCTTCAACGCTTGCGTGCCGTGATAACGCGCCAGGCGAAGGCGCTCCGTCCGGTCGACCCATAGAGCATCCGCATGCCCCTTCTCTTCCTTCGCTTCCGGGTAATCCATGCAGACCACAAGAGGAAGCCATAGCACCAGCAGGAACCCCAGCATGACCAGGACCCATTTCACCGAAGCTGCGATTTTTCCCATGGGCGCCTCCGTCAACCGGTATTCGGCTCGCCACCACCCGATCCCCCCGCTCAGGGCGTGCATCCCGAAAGAAACATCGTTTGCTTCCCAACGCCTCCCGTAATCCTCGACATCGTAACCACGTGAGTTGCACTATGCATACCGCGGGCAACGAAAAATAATCCATAGCGCTATTGGATACTTGTGACTCGAAAGAGAAAGCATTGTGAAAATATTTTCACAAATTATCCATATTCTTGCTTACCGTTGCTCCGCGGCCAGCCCGAGGAACATCAATAACGAGTAAAGAAATCCTCTCTCATATTCGATATATGACTAAGGACGATAACAATCGCCTGCGTATGATGGCACCTCGGGTGGAACATTGACAGGCGCACGCGGGGGGACAAGAATGACGCAATGGACCTCCCGCTGCCCGGAGGAGAGTCATGAAATCCATGCTGTTCGTTATGGTCCTTCTGGCTTTGTTGTCAGCACCGGCGTCGTGCCCTGCCGCTGCCGCCCAGGAAACGGTCGGCGTGGTGCGGAACGCGACGGGCGCGGCCACGGTCAATCGCGGCGGTCAGGTCATCCCGGCGGCCGTGGGGATGAATGTGCGTGAAGGAGACACCCTCGGAACGGGTCTCGACGGCTCGATGGGCATCATTTTCAGGGACAATTCCACCCTGTCCCTCGGGCCGGACAGCAGTCTCGTGATCCGCGGTTTCCTCTTCTCGCCCGCCGAAGGAAAATTCGGCCTGTGGGTCCGAATTTCCAGGGGGACGATGGCCTACCTCTCGGGTCTCATCGGCAAGCTGGCGCCGGCATCGGCCCGTTTCGAAACCCCGGTTGCCTCCATCGGCATCCGCGGGACCCGGTTTGCCGTCAAGGTGGAAGAATGATCCTGCCGGTGGATTGCGGGGCACGAAGATAATGCCGCCGCGCACCTTCGCGGCCTGCGTCCTTATCCTTTTATCGGCAGCCGCGTGCGCCACGCCTCCCCGGCCCGCGCCGCCGTCTCCCCGTGCCTCCATCGTCCTTCTGCCCGACGACCAGGGGAAGACCGGAGCCATCATTGTGTCGAACGGAACAGGCGAAAAACTCCTCTCCCAGCCGCGCCAGGCAGTGGCGGTCTCGGGCGGAGGCGCCCCGGTGGAGTCTTTCGTCATGACGGAGAAAGAAGTGCAGGCGCTGGCCGGTCCTGCCTTGGCGGCCCTTCCAAAACCGCCGGCGCAATACATTCTCTATTTCAAGCACGACTCCATCGAGCTCACCAGGGAATCCAGGGGCCTGTTGCGGGAAGTGATACGGGCGATCCGGGAACGTCCGCCGGTGGATATCAGCGTGGTGGGTCACAGCGATACCGTGGGCCGCAAATCCTACAATTATCAACTCTCCCTGAAACGCGCCCGGGCGGTGGCCTCCCTCCTCACCGCGGAAGGGGTGAAACCGTCCATCCTCGAAATCACTTCCCACGGGGAGAACAACCCTCTCATCCCCACCGGCGACCAGGTATCCGAACCGCGGAACCGCCGAGTGGAGGTGACGGTTCGATAAGGTGCGGCGGCAGCCAAGGACTTCCATTCTCCCCGTCATCCTCCCCGGAGTCGTCCTGACCCTTCTCATGGGGGTCTTGTGTCTCCGGCCTCCGTCCCTGGCCGTCTACCTCGAGGGAAAGGTGTACGACTCCTTCCTGCGCTCCGCACCGAAGCGACCGTTGACCGGTTCCGTGGCGGTGGTCGACATCGATGAGGCGAGTCTCGCCACGCTGGGCCAGTGGCCTTGGCCCCGCTACCGGGTCGCCCGCCTCCTGGGGAAAATCCGGGAGGCCGGCGCCGTTGCGGTGGGGCTCGACATGGTCTTCCCGGAGCACGACCGCACATCGCTTCGGCCCCTTTCCGGCGAAATCCGCAGGGACCTCGGGGTGAGCATCGGCCTGGAGGGGCTTCCCCCGGAAGCGCTGGATACCGACCGAACCCTGGCGGATACCCTTGCCGGCGGCCCCTTCGTCCTCGGGTACCAGTTCGATTTCGACGCGGTGCGCGGAGAGTCGTGCGTCCTGCACCCCCTGCGCGCGGCGATGCGATCGGCCGGCGGGCCGGGGGGGACCGAGAACCTCTTCGATGCGTCCGGCGTCGTCTGCAACCTCCCTGTTCTTTCGCGCGCGGCGGGTGCGTCCGGCTTCTTCAATGTCACCCCGGACTCCGACGGCGTATTGAGACGCGTACCCCTCTTGATCCGGCACAAGGGCCTCTTGTACCCGAACCTCGCATTGGCCGTCCTCCTGCGCGCCAGGGGCGGCGGCGCCGTCGTGGAAACCGGTCCGGAGGGGATCGAGGCGCTGCGCATGGAGGGAAGGACCATCCCTCTCGACCGCCGCGGGAATCTCCTGGTGAACTACCGGGGCCGGCGCCACGTCTTCCCCCACGTCTCCGCCGCATCCCTCCTGGACGGCACGGCGGACCCCTCCGCGTTAAAGGGGAAGCTGGCAATCCTCGGAACCACCTCGGCGGGGCTTCACGAGATCCGTACCTCTCCGCTGGAGGCGGCCCAACCGGGGGTGGAGATCCACGCCACGATCATCGACAACCTCCTCGCGGGCGACCCGATCGCACAGCCCCGGTGGACAAGAGGGCTTCAGGTCCTCCTGGTCCTTCTTCCCGGTTTCCTGCTGACGGCGCTGCTGGCGCGGGAACGCGCCATCTGGGGACTGGCGGCCGTCATCCCCTCCATCGCGGGCATCTGGCTCGGCGCGTACTGGCTGCTGGCCCACCGCCAGGTATTCGTGCCGCCGGTACTGCCGGTTGCCACGCTATCGCTCGTCTTCGCCCTGCTCACATCGCTTCGCTTCCTGCAGGCCGACCGGGAGATGCGGGAGCGGACCCGGAAGCTGGCCCTCACGCAGGACGCCATCATCCAGAGCCTGGCCGCCCTTGCCGATACCCGACACCATGAGACCGGCGGACACATCCAGCGCACCCGGCACTACATGAGGGTCTTGTCGCTGCGCCTGCGGGACCATCCCCGTTTTCGCCACTACCTGGACGACGCCACCGTGGATCTCCTCTTCCGCCTCGCCCCGCTCCACGACATCGGCAAGGTAGGGGTGCCCGACCAGATCCTCCTCAAGCCGGACCGGCTGACCCCGGAAGAGTACGAAGAGATGAAGCGGCACACCCTCCATGGCTCGCAGACGATCCGGCTGGCAAAGAACTTCCTGGGAGAGGATTCTTTCCTGCAGATGGCCGACGAGATCGCGCTCACCCATCATGAACGGTGGGACGGCGAGGGGTACCCGAAAGGACTCAAGGGGGATGAGATCCCGATCCCGGGGCGTTTCATGGCGGTGGCCGACGCCTACGACGCCATCATCAGCGGCCGGGGATACGTGCAGGCGTACTCCCACGAGGAGGCGGTGCGCATCCTGCTCGCCGAGCGCGGAACGCACTTCGACCCCGACGTCGTGGACGCCTTCCTGGAGGTCCAGGAGGAGTTCCGGGGGATCGCCGGCCGGTTTTCCGGCGCCACCGCCGAACCCGAGCCGCCTGCAGGTTACTGAGACGGTCTCCCGGGTCTCAATCCGCCTGTTCCGCTTTCAGTTGGAAATCGGCGATGTTATTGGGAACATCGAAAAATACCACCATGAACGGGAGGGAGGAGGGAGGCGACGCCCCGTCCTTCGACGGCGCCCCGCCGCCGGGTCCGGAAAGCGCCTGCTCGACATAGGCCCGGTCCCGGTGGAGCAGATCCTCATCGGGCACCACGTTTCCCGCAAAAACCGTTTTCGCCGCGATGAACCCTTTATCGGGATTCAACACCGAGGCGTTCACCCGGATCCTGCCTTTCCCCCCGGTTCCGCCCGAAAGGGTAACGCGACCCTTCAGAACGAATATGCCTCCGGATTCCCGGTTCCGGTGATAATACGTCTCCAGGTTATCGAACTCGAATCGATTGCCCGAACCGATGGAAATTCCCTGCGTCCCGACGCCGGAGGCCACGGCCTTTTCCGGCATGCGCTCGCCCATGGGCGACCCGAAATACCCGAGGCCCGCGATTCCCGCCAGGAGTATCCCGAAGACCAGGGCGGCATAGAGAACCGGCGAGGAGCTTCGCCGATCCCGGGTTCGCCCCTTTACTCCCGTCAATCCATCGATTCGCAGAGCCGGGATGTTCCCCGCCGCCGGATTCACGGGAGACGGGGCGGACGGGGCAGGCAGAGGGGGAGACACGGGCCGGCTTTCCGTCGGGGGCGGTTCAGCCGACTGCCTGCGGTCGATGGACGTCGGGTTCCGTACTTCGATGATCTCCCCGCACCGCCGGCAGCGAATACGCGCTCCGCCCGCTCCTCCGAACAGGGATCGGTCGAATCGGAAACGAGCGCCGCATGAGGTGCACGAGAGGACCATGATTCCGCCGGATCGCCGCCGTATGCGCCATGGAGGAACGGGGTTGTCAACCGCAACTACCATCGGGTAAGGCCGACGAACGTTTTTTATACTATCGCAAAAAATCCCCTGCGATCAATCGGCATCCTGCACTCGACCCTGCCGGGCGGTAAACCGGCCCCCCCCGAAAGATCCACCCCGGACTCCGGCTCAGTATACGAGGCGGACGCGGATCGTGTGGGGGATCGCCTGGAGATCGGAGAGAATCCCCTCGTTGCAAGGACCATCGACGTCGATGATCGCATAGCCGACGCTCCCCCGAGTCTCCAGGTGTTGCCCGGCGATATTGACGTCGCGGCGCGCAAACGCTTCGTTGATCCGTGCGAGCATCCCGGGGATGTTCTCATGGATGTGGGCGAAGCGATGGAGGGCGCCCCGTCCCAGCGGTTGATAGACGGGAAAGTTGACACTCGTCGCCGTACTGCCGGTCGCGAAGTAGCCGGCGATGCGCTCGGCGACGAAGGCCCCGATCCCCTCCTGCGCCTCTTCCGTAGAGCCCCCGATGTGGGGGGTCAGGACCACGTTGGCCAACCCCTGAAGCGGGGAGGAAAACGAAGCCTTGCCGCCCTCCGGCTCCTCGGGGTAAACGTCGACGGCGGCGCCCCTGATCCTGCCGTTTTTCAGGTGCCGTGCAAGGGCCTCGACGTCGACCACGAATCCCCTGCTGAGATTGAGGAAAAGGACCCCCTCCTTCATCTCCGCGAACTCGTTCTCCCCGATGAGGTTCCTGTTGGATTCCCGCCCGTCGACGTGGACGGTGATGATGTCCGAACGGCGCAGGAGCTCCCGCATGGGGCATTTCCTGGCGTTCCCCAGGGAGAGCTTCTCCTCGAGGTCGTGGTACCAGACCTTCATTCCGAGGGATTCGGCGAGTACGGACAGCTGGGATCCGATGTTCCCGTAGCCGATGATCCCGAGCCGTTTCCCCCGGATCTCGTGGAACCCCCGGGAGGTCTTCATCCAGACTCCCCCATGGAGACTGCGGCTCGCCTCGAAAACCCCCCGCTGCAGCAGGATCATTTCCCCCAATGCCATTTCGACGACGCTGCGCGTATTGCTGTACGGCGCATTGAATACCGCGACGCCCCTGGCGCTGCACGCGGCCAGGTCGACCTGCTCCGTGCCGATGCAGAATGCCCCCACGGCGCAAAGGTCCGGCGCGCGCTGGAGGATCTCCGGACCGACGCGGGTCTTCGACCGGATCCCCAGGACGGCCACCCCCCCCATCATTTGGGACAGGGCTTTCTTCCCGAGGCTTTGGGGTGCGGTCTCCACCACGAATCCCGCGGACTCGAAGATCCGGACGGCCTCGGGGTGGATGTTCTCGAGCAGCAACGCCTTCACGCCGACAACTATACCATCCTCTATGGAGGGGAAGCCTGTTATACTTTGTTTAGATCCGCTCGTACACGGCGCCGCGCACCGCAGGGAAGGCCCCGGGGCCACCGTCCGGGGAAGAAAGGCGGATCCCCGTGAACCTCGTCCAGGACATCCGCATCAACCTCTGGGACCTGGTCACCCCCGTAGCGAAAACCCTGGACATGATGAGTCCCGCCGTCGCCGAGCACAACTTGCGTGTCGCCTTTCTGGCGCTGCGGATCGGCGAGGAACTCCCCCTGTCCGCCGAGGAGCGGCGGGAAATCGCCATCGCCGGGGCCTTGCACGATATCGGCGCCTTCTCCCTCAGCGAACGCCTGGATCTTCTCGATTTCGAGGAAACCAGGCCGATGCAGCACTCCATCGCCGGATACCTCCTCCTCAAGGACTTCAAGCCGTTCTCCCGGGTAGCGTCCCTGGTGGAATTTCACCATCTGCCGTGGAACCAGGGGGAAGGCAGGACCTGCCGCGGCAAGCCGGTGCCCCTGGGAAGCCATCTCCTGCATCTCGCCGACCGTGTCGCCGTGCTCCTGCCGAAAGGCCCCGAAGTGCTGGAACAGGTCGATCGCATCATGAGCGCCATCTTGAAATACAAGGGGGAGCGGTTCGCTCCCGAATGCGTGGACGCCTTCTCCCGGATCGCCGGAAAGGACTACGTCTGGCTTGAGATCGCATCCTCGGCGATGGAATCCGTCCTTCGACGCGACCTGTCCTTCCAGATCGCCGAGATCGACATGGAGGGGCTCCTGGAGCTTTCCCGCCTGATCTGCCGGATCATCGATTTCAAGAGCGCGTTCACGGCAACCCATTCCAGCGGCGTAGCAGCCGCGGGGGGGGCGCTCTCCCGCCGCGCCGGATTTTCATCGCGCGAGTGCAGGCTTCTGGAAATCGCCGCGTACCTGCACGACCTGGGAAAGCTCGCCGTTCCGTCCGAAATCCTGGAAAAACCGGGCAAGCTGTCGCCCCGCGAGTGGAACATCATGCGGACCCACGTCTACTACACGTACCAGGTCCTGGATTCCATCGAGCCCCTTGCCGTGATCGCCTCCTGGGGCGGGCTGCACCAGGAGCGGTTGAACGGAAGCGGCTATCCGTTCCGCTACACCCGGGAGCAGCTCCCCCTGGGCGCGCGGATCCTTGCCGTGGCGGACGTCTTCACGAGCCTGGCGGAAGATCGCCCCTACCGCAAGGCGATGACCCGGGAAGAGGCGACCGGCGTGCTCCGCGGGATGGCGGGCAGCGGCGAGCTGGACGACCTCCTGGTCGACCTATTGATCCGCCACTATGAGGAGGCCGATTCCTGCCGCGCCGCGGCCCAGGCGAAATCCGTTCGGGAGTACGAGGAGTTCCGGTCCGCGCTGGGAGGAACATCCGCGTGGTGGTAAACGGCAATCCGGAGCCGGGAGGCCGACGATGACTGCCCTGAAGAATCCGGTCATGACGGGTCTGGCGTCCCTCGAGGAAAAGCTCGAGGAGGGAGATATCCTGGGGATCCTGCGCAGAAGCCCTGCGCTTTTCCGGAAAGCCGCGGCGGACGCTTCCCCGAAATGGCTGGCGGGCCGCCGCCCCGCGGGGAACTGGTCCCGGAAGGATGTTCTCGCCCACATGCTCGACACCGAGACCGTCATGACCTTCCGGATCCGCAAGATCCTGTGCGAGGAAGACCCGAACCTCTCCTTCTTCGACCAGGAGAAATGGATCGCCGGACTGCGCCCCTACCGGGAAAAGGACCCGCGGAAACTGATCGCCCGGTTCGCCTCCCTTCGGGGGAAGAACATCGCGCTCCTCTCTTCCGTCAGCGAAGAGCAGATGAAACGCACCGGAGTCCACCCGGAGGCGGGGCGGCTGACCCTCGAAGGGCTTGCCGCCCGGATGGCCCGTCACGACATCAATCACCTGAAGCAGCTTCTCGCCGGGTAAGGGCGGCTCGAAATGCCCGACCTCTCGCGGGAGAACCTCGAACCCTACCTTTCCGCCCTCCTGGGAAACCCCGTCCGCGTCCTTCACCTCTCCGTCCTCGGGGAAACGGTCGAGACCGGGGCAATCAAGGGATACGGATACGGGATGCCGGTCCTGGTGGAGTACGAGTGGAACGGCCAGAGGCGGAAATCGGTCCTGGAGACGCTCTCCCCGGGACCCTACGGGCACGACCACATGTCGGACCGCGCGCAGATGCTGCTGTGGGACTATCAAGCGTTCAACCATCTTCCCCGTCACACCCGGTCGATCGATGTCGGGGCGTTCCAGAAGGGTGGGACCCTCCTCTCCCTCGGAAAAGCGCAGGAGCTCTTCCTTCTGACGGAGTACGTCGAGGGGAAAGGGTACATCCACGATCTTTCCCGCCTGCAGTCGGACGGCCGCCCAACCGACCTCGACCTGGAGCGGGCGGATGTCCTGTGCGACTACCTGGCCGACGTCCATCGCGAGAGGGGTCCGGACCCCGGCCTCTACGTTCGTCGGATCCGCGAGCTGTTGGGGCACGGCGAGTGCATCATGGGCATCGCAGACGGTTATCCGCAGGACCACGGATTCCCGTCCGCCGCCCTCCTGGAAGCGGTCGAGCGCCGATGCGTCGGATGGAGATGGCGGCTGAAGCGCCGGACGCACCGGCTGTGCAGGGTGCACGGGGACTTCCACCCGTACAACATCCTGTTCCGCGAAGGGACGGACTTCAGCGTGCTGGACCGGTCGCGCGGCGAGTGGGGGGATGCCGCCGACGACGTCACCGCCCTCACCGGGAACTACCTGTTCTGCTCGCTGCAGCGCGCAGGCCGCCTGGATGGCCCCTTCGAGACGCTGTTCCGAAGGTTCTGGGACCGCTACCTGGACAAAACCGGCGACGGGGAGATCCTGGAAGTCGCGGCTCCCTTCTTCGCCTTCCGCTGCCTGGTCATGGCGAGCCCCGTCTGGTATCCGACGCTCTCCGGGGACGTGCGGCGGAAACTCTTCGCCTTCCTCCAGGCGGTCCTCGACGCGGAAGCCTTCGACCCGGCCCGCGTGAACGACTATTGCGGAGCGTGAGGCTCGCGTGCGGCGAGGATTCGCGGTCTGGCTGACGGGCCTGCCGGCATCGGGCAAGTCGACGGTCGCAAACGCCCTGCACGGAGAGCTCGCCGCGCGCGGCGTGAACGCCGCCCTCCTGGAATCCGACGCGCTGCGGCGGATCCTCACCCCGAATCCGGGGTACGGCGACGCGGAGCGGGATTCGTTCTATGAGGCAATGGCCGCCATCGGCGGGTTGCTGACGCGGCGGGGGGTGCCGGTCATCTTCGACGCCACCGCCAACCGGCGCGCCTACCGCGACAGGGCGCGGCGCGGTATCCCCGATTTCATCGAGGTGTACGTCGACTGTCCCCTTCCGGTGTGCGAATCGAGGGACCCCAAGGGGATCTACCGCAGGGCAAGGGAAGGCAAAGCCCCCAACGTGCCCGGCATCCAGGCGGCCTACGAGCCTCCCCTCGCACCGGACCTCGTGGTCCGGGGCGACACGGAGAACCCGGAGGAATCCGCGCGCAGGATCGCGTCCCTGCTCGTACGGAGAGGGTACCTGGACGACTGATGCCTCCCTCGCAGCGGCGTCCCGCACCCGCCCGGCCCGGCGGGGCTTGTCACCGCTCCTGCAATGCGTCCCGGTACGCCTGGAGGGTGATCCCGTCGAACAGGACGAACCGGACGAGCTCCGGTGCGCGCTCCTCGTTCTCGAGGAACTCCGCGACGGCGCCGATCGCGACCCGGGCCGCCTCCTTCACGGGATAGCCATATACCCCCGTGCTGACCGAAGGGAAGGATACCGACGCCACCCCGTTTTCCGCCGCCAGCCGCAGGGAGCTTCGGTAGCACGATGCGAGCAGCGCCTCCTCCCCGCGGTTGCCCCCCTTCCACACCGGGCCCACCGTATGGATGACGAACCGCGCCGCAAGCCTGCCGCCGCCCGTGATCACCGCCTTTCCCGTGGGGCATTCCCCCTGGCGGGCCCGGATCGCCTTGCACTCCTCGAGAATGGCGGCGCCGCCCGCGCGGTGGATCGCGCCGTCCACGCCTCCTCCGCCCAGGAGCGAGGAGTTGGCGGCGTTCACGATCGCATCGGTCGTTTCTTTCGTGATGTCTCCCGGCACCAGCTGCAGCTTCCTCCCCGCAAACTCGCGCTCCATCCCTTCCCGCCTCCTGATATCCGCCCAGTGATATTATCTCCTGATGGACCCTCTGGCGCTCCTCGCCGAAGAGAAGATCCGGGAAGCGATGGAACGGGGGGAGTTCGACAATCTCCCCGGAGCCGGGAAACCGCTATCGCTCGAAGACGATTCGATGGTGCCCCGGGAGCTGCGCGTCGCCTACCGGATCCTGAAGAATGCGGGATACCTCCCGCCGGAGCTCGAGCTGCGCAAGGAGATCATCACGCTGAAGCGTCTGCTTGCCGCCATCGAGGAGGGTGACGGCCGGCGGAATAAACTCCGCGAACTGGAGGCAAAGCTCCTGCGGCTCAACCTTGCGAGGAAACGGCCCCTCCACATCGAGGATTTCCCCGAATACAGGGATCCGGTCATCCGGAAACTGACCGGCTGAATGGCGGCGCGGCGACCCAGAATCGTGCCGGCCCCGGAACGCATTTCCGGCCGCGTCGTTCGCGCGTTGCGCAGGCGGAAGGCCCTCTGGAGGTTTCTGGACGAATTCTGCCGCGCCGTGGAGAAGCGGGGAGGCAAGCCGTACCTCGTCGGGGGCTTCGTCCGCGACCTGGTCGAAGGGCATCCCGTCAAGGACATCGACTTGATGGTCGCCGGGGTGGCATTCGGCGAGCTCGGTAACCTGCTTCGCTCCCTTCCCGCGAAGCCGCTGGGCATCCGCCGAGTCGTCCCCGCCGGAAAGGCCTTCCCCGTGTACAAGCTCCGGGCCGATTGGGCGGAGGAGGAAGTCGACATCGCCTTGGCGCGCACGGATCACCTCACGGGCGGCGGGCGCACGGGGTTCGATCCATGCGCGATGGACAGGGATGCGAGGGAAGACGCAGGCCGGCGCGACTTCACGATCAACAGCCTGATGCTGGCGCTCCGCACGGAGAGGGGCCGGGTGACCGGGGCGGTCGTGGATTATTTCGGGGGACTGGATGATCTGCGGAAAAGGCGCATCCGGGGGGTCGGAAACCCGCACGACAGGTTCCGCGAGGACCCCCTGAGGATCCTTCGCGCCATCCGCCAGAAAAACGAACGCCGGGGGTACGCCATCGAGAGGAATACCTGGGCGGCGCTCCGGCGCGCCGCGCCGGAACGTCTTCGCGGGGTCCCGGGGGAAAGAGTCGCCGCGGAGCTGGTGCGGTCGCTTTCGTCCAACCCCCGGGGTACCGTCGAAGACCTGCGCCGCGCCGGAATCCTGCGGCTGATGCTTCCCGAAGTTCCCTCGGGAAGCCGGCGTCCCGACCGGCTGCTGCGTCGATATGCCCTCCTGGAAAAATCGCTTGGCCGCCCCCTGCCGGAAACGCCGCTGCTCGCCAACCTGCTCGCGGACGTGGCATTGGCGGAATGCGCGGACCGGATCCGGAACGCTTCCCGCGGGAAACCGCCGGGATGGAAACCATCGAAAAGCGATCCCCTGTTTCGCCTGCCGCGTACGGAAGCCGCAGCTCGTCGGCTTCATCTCCCCGGGGTGCGCCCCGTACTCCGGATGCTCGAGGACCTGGCGCGGCTCCTTCACATCCGCCTCCTGAAGAATCCCAACGCCCGGATCGAAGCCGTCTTCCGGAGGTGGAAAAAGCCGGTCCACCTGGTATCGTTCCATGAAGCCGTTTGCAGCGCCGGCGGGATCGAAACCATCGATTTTCGTCCCATCCTCAAGACCGCCGCCAGGCGCCCGCCCCTTCTTTCCGGACAGGACCTCCTCCGGCTGGGGATTCCCCCCTCCCCGTGGATGGACGGAATCCTGGAGGATGTCCGGGAAGCCACGCTCACCGGCGCCGTCGACACCAGGAAGGAAGCGACGGATTTGGCCCTTTCGATCATTCGCACGACAAAGGCTTACCCATCACCCCGTAAAGGCGTACGATAAGAATGGAGGGCGGTTATAGGAGGTGAGGGCATGAAGCCCGGAGCCCGGATCATCCTGCTCGTGACGTTTTTCACCGCTCTGACGGCCCTGATGGGAGGCTGCACCACCGCGGGTCAGGCCGCGCGACCCGACAATCCCCCCGGAGTCGCAGTCAGGCTCCCCATCACGGAATCCCCCGATGTCAGCATGCGCGCCGAAGAAGAGATGCGCGTGTTGCCGCCGGAGCCGTTATCGGTCGGGGATGAATACCGCGGACGCTGGCTGACGCTCATCGAGATCAACATCACCCCGCCCGCCGCCCAGGAAACGCCGGGATCCGCACCGATGGGCGCTCCATAAAGCCATGCGGGCGTAACGATGAAACGGGGAATTTAGCGCCGGCCGCCCCCGAAACCCCCTCCCCGGAAGCCGCCACCGCCGCCACCGAAGCTCCTGTCCCCTCCGCCGAAGCTGCGGTCGCCGCCGCTGAAACTCCGGCCTCCGCCGCCGAAGCTGCCGTCGCCGCTGCTGAAACTCCTGCCTCCGCCGCCGAAGCTGCGGTCGCCGCCGCCGGCACTCCAGCCCTGGCTCACGTTCCCGCCGGACCTGGAGGGATGCTGTTCCGCCGGCCCGCGGAATTCTCCCCGGCTCACCGGCGCCCTGACCGCCCCCCCTCTGCTTTCGGGGCGCGCAAAGCCTCTTCCTGGCACCGGATTCCTGGCCGGTGTCAGCATCGGGCGCGCTCTCTCGGCCCGCGCCGGGGGCGCCTCACGCCGACCCTGCGCCCGGTTCCCCCACTCCGGACGAGGCACGTTCACCCTCTCGGTGCGGACGGGGGTCCTCAGATCCGGCCGCTTCCGCTCCTGCGGCGAGACCGCCTTGTCGCCGAGGCGGCTTCCCCTGCCGCTGCCACCCCGGAAATCGCGCTGCTGCATCCGATCCTGGCGGTCCGGGGTTCGCTGCTGCATCTGTTCCTGGCGGCCGGGCGCCGTCCGCTCCGCCTGCGGGCGGGTGGCCGGTCGTTCCTGCGCGCCCATGGCGGGACTGCGGGTCCCTTGTTCCGCCGGCCGGACGCCGCGCTCCCTTACCGTGACGGTGCGTTGGCCCCTCGGGGTGGCGGTCCAATCACGCCATTCCCTCTTCCCCCCGACTTGCGTCCTGGTGAAGACCGCCCCGCGCTCCAGGGGCCGGTCGACTCGGGCCAGGCGCGCATCCGAACGGGTGAATCCCGACCGGACGAACCGCTCCCCGGGGCGCAGCGGCACCCACCGGACGGAGCGGCCATCCCGCACGAACCGCGCGTTGGCCGGGAAGAAAAAGGCGTTGTGGTGGAAATGCGAGAAATGGGTATTTCCGAACACGAAGCTCACGGAAACGAATGAATTGAACGGGCACCAGATCCACCCGAAGAACGGATCGCTTGCCCACCATCCGAAATGGTAGGGGTACCAACCCCATGGCTCGTACGATACCCACGTCCAGCCATAGGGGGAGACCCAGGACCAGCGGCCGTAATAATAGGGCGACCACCCCGTGGCCACCCTGGGCTGCCACACCCAGCCGTAATCGGCGGAATAGACCCAGTCGCCGTAGTCGCGCAGCTCGTATGCGGCAGCCGGCGGGACGTCCGCCTGCCTTTCCTCCTCGGTCATCGGAGGCGGGGGCGCATAGGTATCGCCGCCCTTGTCTGCATAAGCGGCTATGCGGACATCCTCGCCGATCGACGCTTCCTGGCCCGCCTTCACGCTGAAATTCCCCTTGGCCACGGACACGGACCCTTCACCGGAGCGCACGACCAACCGGGTTTGACCGCTGTCCTGGACCGTCAGCCAGTATCTGCCCGGTACGGCGAAATTCACTTTTCCGCTGCCGGGAATCACCATCCGCACGGGAGAGAAATCCTCCGCGGGAAGATCGAAACGGATCTCCCCCGACCGGAGGCCGAACACCGTGTTCGTCTCGTCGAGTTTCCGGATGTCCACTTCCGAGCCGCCGGTCAGGAGGACGAACTGCCCGCCGTGGAACTGGAGTTCCGCTTCCGACCCTTCGGGGACATTGACCCGCGACTTTTCCGTAATCGGGGTATTGGTGGTGGTTTCCTCCCATTCCCCGGAATCGGGAGTGCGTACCCATGCGGTTCCCTGGAATATTTTAAGGCGCGCTACCGAATAGGCCGAAACCCCCTCCTCGTCGCTGTCCGTTTCGGCAGCAAACGCCGGTTTCGGCGGCATTCCGGCCGCAAGAACGATCATCGCAACCGCAAGAACGGAAAGAAGACGCTTCATCGCGGGTCAACTCCTTCCCCAGGATATCCCCTCAACTTTAGACGGGAGCCGGGGGCGGATAAATTCAATCCCCGCCTCCATCCATAACACTTCTAACCCGGATCTCTCCGGATAGTTCCCCCGCTCCCCCGTCGAGTGCGGCTGGTATACTGGACCCCCTGATCCCAGGGACGGAGCGATGCCTTGTACCGGATGGACGACCGAAACCGCGAGATCGGCGCGATGTTCTCCTCGATTGCGCCGAAATACGACTTCCTCAACCGTCTTCTCTCCTTCGGCCGGGACCGGCATTGGCGGCGGCAGGCCGTATCGCAGGTGCGGCCCGAACGGGGCGGGCGGCACCTCGATGTGGCAACGGGAACCGCCGACGTCGCCCTCGAAATCCTGCGGCGGAAGGGAGCCGGCACGTTCGTGGCGGGAGCGGACATATCGATGGAAATGATGAAAATCGGGCGCAGGAAAGCCATGGTCTCCGGGAAGGAAGGAAAGGCGGCATTCGTCCGTGCCCCGGCGGAGGCGCTGCCTTTCCGCGACGGCGTCTTCGACTCCGCATCGATCGCTTTCGGGATCCGGAACGTGGTGGACCGCGGGAGGGGGCTCTCCGAGATGTGCCGCGTGGTGCGGCCGGGGGGGCGTGTCGTCGTCCTGGAATTTTCCCGCCCGGAAGGATCGATTTTCGGCGCTCTGTACCGTTTCTATTTCAGCAGGGTCCTGCCCCGGATCGGCGGGCTGGTTTCGAAGCGCAGCGCCTACACCTACCTGCCGGAATCGGTCCAGTCGTTTCCCTCCCCTCCGGCGTTCGCGGCGATGATGCAAGCGGCCGGCTGCGCCTCGGTCGAATACCGCCCGCTCACGTTCGGCATCGTCACCCTCTACGTCGGATCCCGTTAGGATCCGGGCGCGGCGGTCAGATGGTCGTCGCGGCCGCCTCGTTTTCGAACCACCCTTCGAACAGGATGGTCGTCATGTAGCGCTCTCCCGCGTCCGGAAGGACCGCGACGATCGTCTTTCCGGCGAACTCGGGGAGCTTTGCCAGCCGCGCGGCGACCGCGGCCGCCGCCCCGGAGGAGATCCCCGAGAGAAGCCCCTCCTCCCTCGCCAGCCGGCGTGCGAATTCGACCGACTCTTCGTTGGTCACCAGCTCCRCCCGGTCGACAATGGAGAGATCCAGMACTTCGGGGATGAACCCGGCGCCSAGCCCCTGGATCTTGTGGGGRCCCGGCTGCAAGGGCACGCCGCGCATCTTCTGCGAGATCACCGGGCTGTTTGCCGGCTCGACCGCCACGGAGAGGATCTTCTTCCCCTTCCGGTTTTTTATATAACGGGATACGCCGGTGATCGTCCCCCCCGTGCCGACCCCGGACACCAGGACGTCGATCCTCCCTTCGGTGTCTTCCCAGATTTCCGGTCCCGTGGTCTCCTCGTGGATCTGCGGGTTGGCGGGATTGTTGAACTGCTGCGGCATGAAATACCTCGACGGGTCCGAGGCGACGATCTCCTCCGCCTTCCCGATCGCCCCCTTCATCCCCTTGGCTCCCTCGGTCAGGACCAGCTTCGCGCCGAACGCCTTGAGGACCTGGCGCCGCTCGATGCTCATCGTCTCCGGCATCGTGAGGATGATCCCGTAGCCGCGCGCGGCGGCGACGAAGGCGAGGGCGATCCCCGTGTTTCCGGAGGTCGGCTCGACGATGGTCTTGCCGGGCCCCAACAGGCCCTTTTTCTCGGCATCCCAGACCATTGCCGCCCCGATCCTGCACTTCACGGAGTACGACGGGTTCCGCCCTTCAACCTTGCCGAGGACCGTCGCGGTCGAACCGTCTACGATCTTGTTCAATTTCACCAGCGGGGTACGGCCGATCGAAAACGAGTTGTCCGAAAACCATTTATGCATGACAACCTCCCATATTATGTCTATCGTCTATATAGTATTTACTCTCCCGCCACCATGTCAACATTTTTCCCCCCCCTTTCCTTTTTTTTCGATTCGCCGTATGTTTCCATGATGAAAATCCGCCACCTCTGCGTCTTCTGCTCCTCCAGCAACCATGTCCCCGAGCGGTTCCGGCAGGAAACGCTTGCGCTTGCCGACCGCATGATCGAAGAAGACATCGGCCTGGTGTATGGAGGGGGATCGGTGGGGCTCATGGGGGTTCTGGCGGACAGGGTGCTTGCAGGCGGGGGGAAGGCCGTCGGGGTCATCCCGAGGTTCCTCTGCACGAAAGAGCTTGCGCACGAGGGACTGACGAAGATGATCGTCACGGAGTCGATGCACGAGCGGAAGATGGAGATGAGCCGCCGAGCGGAGGCATTCGCGGTGCTCCCGGGCGGGTTCGGCACCATGGACGAATTCTTCGAGATCCTTACCTGGAAACAGCTGGGGCTGCACTCCCGCCCCATCGTGGTCGCGAACCCGATGGGCTGGATCAACCCGATTCTGACGTTCTGCCGCAAGGCGGAAAAGATCGGGACCGTGTCCGGGAGGAATCTCGACCTGTTCGAGGTCGTCCCTTCCGCCGGCCAGGTGGTCGATGCGCTGCTGCGACGCCGCCCGCGCCTCCCCTCCTCCGGCATGCTCGCCCGGACCTAACCCCGGGGCGGGGGCTCTCTTCGGGACAGGAGGTAGGTGACCACCGAGGAGCAGAAGACGACGAGAAACCTCGCCTCGGGAAGGGACGCCGCCGCTTCCGCGGAGGGCGCGCCCGGCAGGCCGCTCAAGGCATGGCTGCGGCGCAGCGTCGCCTCCATTCCCGCCAGGAGATCCGCGGGGATTTCCATCGGTCCCGCCACGGGGGAAACGGTCCCGATCGCGACCTCGCCCGTTCCGCCCGCGAGGCTCCGGACAACCGCCGCCACGGCAAGCAGCGCTTCGCGCACGGCGTCCCGGGTTGCGGCATCGGGGCGCCGCGACAGGAATGCCAGGGCGGACGACAGGTGCCGGCCTCCCGCCGCCAGGTCGAACAGGGTCAGCTGTTCCTCGGCAGTCGCCACCGCGTCGAAACCGAGGGAATCCGGCAGCGGGACGAACCGGTCGCGCAGGAGCCGCACGGGTGCGCTTTCCTGCTCGAGGATCTCGTTCAGGCTGCGCCGGATGAGCTTCCGGTCCACCTCCTTGAGGCCCGCCCTGTCGTCCCCGAGCAGGAATTCGAACAGGTCGTAGACGCGAGGCGCCGGCAACGCGAAGAAGCGTTCCCGGAAGGATGCCCGCGAGGCATCGTTGTCCGCGGCGGGAAGGTCGTCGATCGGCTCCTTGAAGAATGCCAGGCACGAGCCGCGCAGCACCGCGGTCCACACCGTCCGGGAATGGTCGGTGGCCGATACGATGCGGTACAGAAGGTTCCAAAGGGAATTTCTCAAGGAGGAAGCGGGGGGAGAAGCGGAATCGGCCACGGGAGGCTCCTTGGACCAACGGATGGGGATTCGCGCATCTTTTTACAGGATAACCGCGGGAAACAGGGAGACAACAAAAAAAACCCCCGGCTTTCGCCGGGGGTCGATGGCAGGTTGGATTAACGTACCGACGGGTCGACCGTCCCGGAGGGCTACCCCTCCCAATGGCCCGGAATCCACACGGTTACCTCGACATCGGTGTAATGCCCCGGGATCCATACCCGGCGGGTATCGTAGCGGTAGCCGCCGTCGTAGTCGCTGTCGCGATCGTCCCGGTCGAACCGCTCGATTTCCCAGTGGCCGGGAACCCACTGCGACCGGATCCTCGATTCGTAGTGCCCGGGAACCCAGACCTGTTCGGGAGGATAATAGTACCCCGGCGGAGGCCCGTACACGGGCCCCGGATATGGGTATGAATTCGCAATGGCATGCCCCAGGATGTTCAGCCCGATGATCCCCGTCAGGATCTTGCCGGCGGTCGCCCACCCGTGATCCCCGGCGGAAGCCGGAGCCGCCGTCATCGCCGCCAGCAGGGCCACCGCAACGAATATGGCCAGGAACTTCTTCATCGCCTGCCCTCCTTCGGAATCCATTCGGGTCCTGTCGGGTGAAACCCGGCGGACCCCGGAAAAGTTCCCCGTTTCACCTGTCAGACGGAGGGAGACGCCGGGATATTCGAAATCGAGGGTTATTCGGCGGAAATGATGAGGATCATCACGCCCGACTGGTAGGGGGGACCTCCTACGAGGACCATCCCCCCCCGGCTCATCCCCAGGGTGGTCGTCAAGAGGTTCTTCCCGCCTTCCATGATCTGGATGGCGAGGCGGGCCTTGTTCTCCGGCGCGGCGACGGGCGTGACGCGCATGCTGCGGCCGCCGGGCAGGTCGAAGTCCCCGGTCTCCCCCACGGCGATGGCGCGGCTTTTCCTTTCGACCATTTTGTAGGAGGAGTAGTTGAACATCGCCTGAAGCTTCGCCCGTAGGGAAGAAAGGGCGGGATCGACCGAGGCGCCCCGGTTGGAGGCCACCACCACGCCGATGTCGACCGTCACCGGCTTTTGCGCGGCCGCCATCGCAGCCCCTGCGGCAAGAAGGATTGCGGCGATAGCGATGGCCGGGAGCGTCGGTCCCGGCAGGGCCTCACGTCTTGTCATTTTCGATGATCCAGATCACCCGGGGAAGATCGTCTCCCTTGTCGACGAGGGCGACCGTCGCGGTTTCCGATTCAAGGTCCTCCACCGTGACGTTGAAGCTGGTCGGGTGAAATGGAGCCTTGTTCACAACCGAAGGATAGAACACGATCGCCGCGACGGCAAGCGCGGCCGCCACCGGCAGCCAGAGCCATCTCCGGATCGAGGCGGCGCCGCCGGTTTCGGGTTTCCGCTCTTCGATGCCCGCCCGAACGCGGGGCCACAATACTTCGAGCTGCGGCGCTTTTTCCTCGGCGCGCGCAGCGGTCCATGCCCGGAGCATCCCCCCGACGCGCCGGTAGGCGTCCGCCTCCGCCGCGCAGGCGCCGCAGGATTCCACGTGGCGCCGCACCTCGGCCGATTCGGCCGGGGGGAGCCGACCGTCGATCTCGTCCTGAAGAACCTTCCCCGCCTTCCCGCAGTCCATCGACCTATCCTTCCCGGAACCCTTTCAGCGCCTCTTTCAGCTTCGCCCGCGCGTAATGGAGGCGCGACATCACGGTGCCCACCGAGCAATGAAGCACCTTGGCGATTTCCTCGTATGCGAGGCCGTCCACCTCCCTCAGCATGATGACCGCCCTGTGGTACTCGGGCAGGTCCGCGATCGCCCGGGAGAGAGCTTCCGAAAGCTGCCGGTTCCGCGCCAGGTCCTCCGGAGTCCGGGGGTAAACGACGGAATCGGGAGGCGACACCTCCTCGGAGAGCCATTTCTCATCGAGGGGAACCGTCTGGGACCTCGATGACTTCCTCCACCGGTCGATCGCCTGGTTGACCAGGAGCCGGTAAAACCAGGTGTAGAAGTTCGCCCCGAACCGGAACTCCTTCAAGCTGTAGTACGCCTTCACGAAGGCTTCCTGGACCACGTCGAGCGCATCGTCCGGGTCCCCGGTGATCCCCACGGCCACGTGGTAGGCCCGGTTCTTGTATCGCTCCATCAGCCCCCGGAAGGCCTGTTCGTCGCCCCCGAGCGACGCGCGGATCAACTCCTCGTCGGTAACCCCCGGCGTCTCTTTTTCATTCATAGGACGCAGCTTTCCCCCGGTCTATTCACCGGAAGGCGTCCCGGATCAATGGATTTCTCCCCAGTTTTTTCCGCAGCTTAGAGAGACGGTCAGGGGGACCGACAGGGAGGCCGCGCCCATCATCGAATCGCGGACGATTTTCCCGGCCTCATCGGCCTCGCGCTCCGGCGCCTCCGCGATCAGTTCGTCGTGGACCTGCAGGACCATCCGGGCCCCCATCCCGCGCTGCCGGAATTCCCGGTCGATGCGGATCATCGCCAGCTTGATGATATCCGCGGCGCTGCCCTGGATCGGGGCGTTGACCGCCATGCGCTCCGCCGCCTCGCGCATGACCTTGTTCCGGGAATTGATGTCCCGCAGGTACCTGCGCCGCCCCAGGATCGTCCTGACGTATCCGTCCTTCCGGGCCTGCTCCTTGACGCGGTCGAGGTAGTCCCGCACGGACGGGTACCGGCTGAAGTACTGGTCGATGTACCGCTTCGCCTCCCCTCCCCCGATTCCAAGCTCGCGGGAGAGCCCGAACGGGCTCATGCCGTAGAGGATCCCGAAATTGATCACCTTCGCCCGGCGCCGGAGCTCCGGGGTGACCTCGGAGGGGGAAACCCCGAAGACGCCGCAGGCCGTGGCGGTGTGGATGTCCTCCCCTTCCAGGAAGCCCCGGGTCAGGACGGGGTCGCCGCTCAAATGGGCCAGCAGGCGCAGCTCCACCTGGGAATAATCGGCCCCGACGAACAGGCATCCCGGGTCCGCCACGAATCCCGCCCGGATGCGCATGCCCAGGTCCGTTCGAATGGGGATGTTCTGCAGGTTCGGGTCGGAGGAGGAGAGGCGCCCGGTGGCGGCCTGCGTCTGGTTGAACGTCGTGTGGATCCGGCCGTCGCGCGGGTCGACCATCCCCGGGAGGACGTCCACGTACGTCGACTTGATCTTGGCCAGGGTCCGGTATTCCAGCACGAGCGCCGGGATTTCGTGCGCGCCTTTCAGCTGCTCGAGGACCTCGACATCGGTGGAATACCCCGTCTTCGTCCGTTTCACCGGCGGCAGTCCGAGCTTCTCGAAGAGCAGGAAGGACAGCTGCTTCGGCGAATTGATGTTGAAGTCGGCGCCGGCGATCCGGGCGACCCGCTCCTCGATCTGCCGGGTTCCCTCGGAGAGCTCCTTCGACAGGTTCCGGAAGATCTCCGGGGCGATCCGGATGCCGGCCTCCTCCATCCGGTACAATACCGGCAGAAGGGGCATGTCGACATCGTAGAAGATCTGCGCCAGACCGGCCTCGGACAGCCTCCCCTCGAAGGCGAGCCCCAGCGCGAGGAGCGTCTCCGCGTCCCGGGCCGCCCTGGGCTCGGGCGCGTCCTCCTCCGGCTCCCCGACGGCCGCGGGAAGGTACCGCGCCACCAGTTTGGCCAGGGCGGGAGTCCCTTCGTCGGGCTCGAGGAGATAGCCGGCCACCTGGAGGTCGAACAACGCGAGGGAACGGTCCGGAAGACCGCCGTGGCGCCGGAAAAACGATTTCCCGTCGAACAGGAAGATCCTGCCGCAGGCTTCCTGCAGGCGCGCAAGGGCGTGCGGAATCTCGGCGGCGGGGAATACGACCGTCCCGCGGCCGGGCGCGGAGGCCCCCGCGAACCCTTCCCCGCCGGCGGCGATCGACGCGCCGGCCGGCATTTCCCCCGCGGGGCCCGCGAAAATCTCCGAGGCCATTTCGACCTGCTTCCATTTCCGGGGTGCGGGAGGCGGGGCCTTGCGAAGCGGAAGCTCCGGCTCCGTGTCCAGCTTCAGTTCCTCCAGGAGTTTCCGGAACCCCAGCTTCCGGAACAGGGAGGAGACCCGCACTCCCTGCATCGGGCGGGGAGCAAGGTCTTCAAGGGTTTCCTTCAGGGGGATCGCCCGGTCGATCGTGACGAGCGCGAGGCACATGCGGGCGGCCCCGCTGTTCTTCTCGATCTTCTCCCTGCGGCTGCCCTTCAGCCGGTCGGTGTGCGCCAGCAGCTCCGATAGCGTTCCGAACTCGCGGATCAGCTCGGCGGCCGTCTTCTCCCCGATCCCCGGGACGCCCGGGACGTTGTCGGAGGGGTCGCCGGAGAGCGCGAGGAGGTCCGGCACCTGCGACGGCGCCACGCCGAAGGTATCGAGGACCTCGGCCTCCCCGACGATCTTCTCCTTCAGGGCGTCCCGCACCCGCACGCCGGGGGAAACCAGCTGGTAGAGGTCCTTGTCCGATGAAACGATGACGACCTCCATCCCCCTCTCTTCGGCCATCCGGGAGAGGGTGCCGATGATGTCGTCCGCTTCGGCGCCGGGCACCTGGATCCGCGGGATGCCCAGCGCGTCGATCGCTTCCATCACCAGCGGGATCTGCGCGGCCAGGTCCTCCGGGACCGACAGGCGTGTCGCCTTGTACTCCGGGTAGAGGTCGTGGCGGGGCGTGGGTTCCCGGCTGTCAAACACGGCGGCGATCGCCGCGGGCCGGTCTTCCTTGAGGATCTTGAGCAGGATCCGGGCGATCCCGAGGATGGCGTTGGTGGGGGTGCCGTCGGGCGCCGAAAGCCGCGGGATCCCGTAGAACGTGCGGTAGAGGACGTTATGGCCGTCGATCAGATAGAGAGGCGCCATCCGCAACCTGCCCGCATTCCACCACGAGCGTTTCGGCGAGCGTGTCCCCCGCCCGCTGGCCGTCGGCATCGTAGAAACCGAGATAGGTCTCGATGAGGAGGACGGCCAGGCCGATGGTGTACGCCAGGAACGGGCCGGCGACGGGGATGAGATAGAACAGGAACGGGACCGCCACGGTGAGATTCCGCAGGAGGGACGACTGGAAATCCATCCCCTCCCGGTCGACGCGGATGACCTTCAGGCCCGTCAGGAGCTTCCCCGGGCTGCGCCCCCCGGGAAACCCGTCGCACATGAGGATGTAGAAGAGGGAGGCGAACGCCCCGGCGGCGCCCGGGATGTGCCACAGCGACATGGCGACGATGAGGTCCGCCGCCTTGCCCACCAGGCGGGCGAGATACCTTGCCCGCCGCGCGTCCTTGAAGAATTCCCTCTGGTCCTGCCACCGGAGCGCCATCGCCGCTACTCCCTGGCGGACGCGCCGCCGCGTGTGAAGAAGAGGAACGCCATCGCCGGCCTGCGGCTCCCGTGCTGGGTGACGAAGTGGATCGACTCGAACCGGTACCCTTCCCCCGCCGTCCGGTTCAGCGCCGCCTCGAGCGCGTGGTCGGTGACATCGACCACTTCCACGACCCTGTACGCGGGCCCGCTCCCCGCGGCATCCGGCGAGGCGGTCATCTCGCGAGAACCCTCGCCGCCTCCTTGGCGGAATACGTGAGGATGAGGTCGGCGCCGGCGCGCTTGATCCCCACCAGGATTTCCATCATCACGCGCTCCTCCTCCACCCATCCCAACTTCGCCGCGGCCTTGACCATCGAGTACTCGCCGCTCACGTTGTAGGCGGCCACGGGGAGGTCGAACGCCTCGCGGACGCGGGAGATGACGTCCAGGTAGGCGAGCGCC
The DNA here is from genome assembly GCA_003105225.1 of Deltaproteobacteria bacterium. Taxonomy (GTDB): domain Bacteria; phylum Desulfobacterota; class Deferrimicrobia; order Deferrimicrobiales; family Deferrimicrobiaceae; genus FEB-35. Next base: position 27,274 of record PQAK01000138.1, read on the forward strand.
GGCTTGACCATCACGA
>PQAK01000139.1 GCA_003105225.1 Deltaproteobacteria bacterium
GTGGCGTAGGTCGAGAACTTGTAGCCGCGGCGGTACTCGAACTTGTCGACCGCCTTCATCAGGCCGATGTTGCCCTCCTGGATGAGGTCGAGGAACTGCAGGCCGCGGTTGGTGTACTTCTTCGCGATGGAGACCACGAGGCGCAGGTTCGCCTCCACGAGCTCGCGCTTGGCCTCCCGGACCTTGCGCTCCCCCTCCTCGATCGCGCGAAGGGTGTCCTTGAGCTCCGCCGCCCCCAGCCCCGCCTCCTTCTCCACCTTCCGGATCTGCGCCCGGGCGTCGCGGATGACCCCCTCCATCTCGAGGAGCCGGTCCTTGGCCACGTGCAGCCGCATCGCTTCCTTCGCGATTCTCGCCTTTCTCCCCTTGATGGCCCGGAGGAGCTTCAGGATCTCCTTCTCGGGCATCTTCGTCCGGTCGGAGCAGTTCTTGATCCGTCTTTCCGCCTCCTCGATGCTGTCGGCGAATGCGCGGATCTTGCCGCTGATGACGTCGATCTGGCGTTCCTTGAGATGGATCTCCTGGATCAGGTCCGCGACGCGCATGCCGAGCTCGGCTTCCTTCTTCTTGAGCGTTTTCCGCTCCTTCTCGGGCAGGCGCTTCTTCAGCCGGTCCTCGACGTCCTTGACGGCCTGGCGGGTCTTGCGGATCCGAGCGATGATGTTCAGGACCTTCTCTTTCGCCTGCTGCTCGTCCTCCTCCGTGGAGTCCTCGTCCAGGTCCTTGATCACGTCCTGGGTCTGGATCTCGCCCTGCTTGAGCTTCGCCCCGATGTCGTTCAGCTCGTCGAGCGCGATGCGGCAGTTCTTCACGGCGGAGACGATGTCCCGCTCCCCGTCCTCGATGCGCTTGGCAAGGCTGACTTCGCCCTCCCGGTTCAGGAGGGGGATCGAGCCCATCTCCTTGAGGTACAGGCGCACGGGGTCGTTCCCCTTGATCCCGCCGGCGTAGTCGATCTCCTCTTCCTCCTCGACCGCGGCCTCCTCCTCCTCGGCCGCCTCTTCCTCCGCGGCCTCCTCTTCCCCGATCAGGAGGTTTCTTCCCGCGACCGGGACCTTCTGGAAGGCGTCGACGACCTCGATCGCGTTCTCCCCGAAGATCTCCATCACGTCATCGATCTGGTCTCCCGTGAGGATATCGGGAGGCAGCACGCTGTTCAGCTCGTCGTACGTGACGAACCCCTGGGCGCGCCCCTTCTCCACCAGTCCGTCGATGCCGTCCAACTGTTTCCGCCTGGCCATACCGCCTCACCTCTTGCTCGCGTTGTTGCGCTCCCGGTCCAACCGTTCCTTCTCCCGCTTGGCGGCGATCTGCGCGGCCAGCATCTCCTGCGCCCGCCGCTGGTCCCCGGCGCCGACGGCCGCCTTGTGGGCCTCCCCGAGCCGTGCGATCTCCCGCTCCAGCTTCCGGATCTTCAGCCCCAGGACCACATCCGGGTAGATCCTCCGGGCATCGGCCGGGGACATTTCCGCCCGGAACATCTCCTCGGATATCCGCTTCCGGGCCGCCGCGGAGATCTCCTCGTCCAGGGCCTCGTTGAGGTTCGCGCCGGCGCCCTCTTCGGCCCGCCGCGAAAGCAGCGCGACCGTCTCCCGGACGTCCTCTCCCTCGATCCACTCCAGGACGCCGTCCCGCCGCATGTCCTCGATCAGGGAGGGCTCGCGCGACAGCAGGCACAGCAGCAGCCCTTCCTCGGGCCGCCCGCCCGCAGGCCTTCCCGGAATGCCGGGGGACGCCGGGGCCGCGGGGGCGCTCTTCCCCTGCACCTGTTCGAGCACGGTCTCCTCCGGAATGCCGGCCGACTGCGCCACCCGCTGCACGTACAACCGCCGCTCGGCGGGCTCGGAGAGCCACGGGAGGTACTTCCCCATGAGCCGGAGATAGGACAGCTTCCCGGCGATCTGGGAGAGATCGTATTTCCGCGCCGCCGCCCGCTCGATGTATTCCATCAACGGGATCGCCCGGGAGATCCGGTCCGAAAGATCCGTGCCCGTCGTCTCCTTCGCCCAATCGTCGGGATCCATCCCCTTGGGCGGGAAAAGCACCAGGGGGCTCACCCCTGCGGCGTACAACGGGCCTCCCGCGCGGACGGCCGATTTCTTCCCGGCGATATCGCCGTCAAAGAGTAGGATGACCGTATCCGACAGTCGCTTCAGCGTCCTTGCGTGGCTCTCCGTGAGCGATGTTCCGCAGGTGGCGACGACGTTGCGGACCCCTTTCTGCCACAGGCCGATGAGGTCCATGTATCCCTCGACAACCAGAACCTTCTTATCGTTCCGTATGGAGGCCTGCGCCTGGAAGAGCCCGTACAGCAAGGAACTTTTCCGGTAGAGCTCGGATTCGGGGGAGTTCAGGTATTTCGGCACGGCGTCGTCGATCGCCCTGGCGCCGAAGCCGCATACCCTCCCCCGGGCGTCCGTGACGGGAAAGGTCACCCGTCCCCGGAACCGCTCCCGGTATCCTCCGCCCTCCATGGGGAACAGGAGCCCCGCCTGCGCGGCGCGCCCCGGCTCGATCCCTTCCCGGGAGAGGGCGGATAGGAGTTCCTGCCCCCGGCCGCCGTACCCCAGGAAAAACTCCTGCTCCGCCTCCCGGGTCACTCCCCGCCGGGCCAGGAACTCCCGGGCGGGCTTCCCGAAGGACGAGGCGCGCAGGAGATCGCGGTACGTCTCCGCCGCAAGGTTCATGATCCGGTAGAGGTCCTCGTCCGGCCGCCTGGAGGGCGGGCCATTCTCGTGCCGGACCGGGACGCCGTACCGTTCTCCGAGATCCTCGACGGCTTCGGCGAACGAAAGATTGCGCGCCTTCATCAGGAAGTGGAAAACCGAGCCCCCCTCCCCGCACCCGAAGCATTTGAACGCCTGCCGGGACGGGTGGACGAAAAAGGAAGGGGTTTTCTCCCGGTGGAACGGACACAGCCCCCGGAAGCTCGATCCGCTGCGCGTCAGGGGGACGGTCTCGGACACCACCGCCACGATATCGGCCTTTTCCCGTATTTCCCGGATGGTGCTTTCGGAGATGCGGCCTCCCACGTTTCCTTCGGCCTCGAACCTGCGTAAGTTCAGATAAAAAATCCCGGGCGACGGCGCTGCCCGGGGACGATCCGACTCCCGATCCGGCCTCAGCCGGAGAGCAGGCGGCGGACGACCTCGCTCACCATCTTGCCGTCGGCGCGGCCCGCCACCTTCGGCATCAGCTCCTTCATCACGCGGCCCATGTCGGAAGGGGACTTGGCGCCCGCCGCCGCCACCGCTTCCCGCGCGAGGGATTCCACCTCGGCCTCGGACAGCCCCTGCGGGAGGTACGCGGAAAGGACGGAGATCTCGCCCTCCTCCTTCTCCGCGAGTTCGGGGCGGTTTCCCTTCAGGAACAGCTCGATGGACTCGCGGCGCTTCTTCACCATCGACGCCAGCGCCTTGACGACCGCGTCGTCTCCCAGCTCTCCCCTCGCCTCGATCTCCCGGTTCTTGACCGCCGCGACGGCCATCCGCAAAGCAGAAAGGGCCAAGGAGTTTCGCTCCTTGGCCGCTTTCTGCATGTCTTTATGCAACCGGTCCTTCAGTCCCATCCGCTACCGGCTCATTTTCTTCATTTTCTTCAACGCGCGTTTCCTGGCCGCCAATGCTTTCTTCTTCCTCTTGACGCTTGGCTTCTCGTAATGTTCGCGCTTGCGGATCTCCGAAAGGATTCCGGCTTTTTCACACTGTTTTTTGAACCGCTTCAGTACGCTTTCAAAGGGCTCCTCTTCCTTCACCCGGACGCCCGGCATAAATGGATCACCCCTTCCCTTGCCAGCCTGGTACGGAAAATTTTAATATTATAAGTGATTTCTACTTCAAGTCAAGGAATCGAATCGGCATCTTTCCCCGGGGTCATCGGTACCGGCACAGGTAGGCGGCCGGGCCTTCCGCCTTGACCTCGAACGTGACGCCCGCCGGGACCTCGAACCCCTCCCCCGGCCCCGCCGACAGCCACGGTTTCCCGGGCACGCGGTACCAGAGGGTCCCCGCGACCACGGAGATGCTCTCCTGGCGGGAGGTGCCGAAGGCGTATTCCCCCGGCTCGATCACGCCCACGGTCGCGTCGCCGTCGGCATCCGTGAATCCCAGGCTTTGGACCTTGTCCTCGAAATACCGGTTGTGCCGCATCCGCCCTCCGGCCCTGCCGGGCGTCACCCCATCTTCGGGTCGAGCGCCTTGCCCCCGATCAGATGCAGGTGCAGGTGGGGCACGATCTGCCCTCCGTCGTCCCCGTTGTTGATCACGATCCGGTATCCCGACTCGGCGATCCCCTTGTCGTTTGCGATCTTGGCGGAGAGGCGCAGCATCTTCCCCAGGAGGCCTGCGTCGTTCTTCCCGACGTCGTTCAGGTTGACCATGTGCTCCTTCGGGACGATCAGGACGTGGACCGGAGCGACCGGCCGGATGTCCGGAAACGCGACCAGGTCGTGGTCTTCGTAGATCGGTTGGGACGGCATTTCCTTCCGGACGATTTTACAGAAGATGCACTCGTCGGCCATCGTCATTTTCCTCCGCGCCGCCAGGCGCTCCGATAGAAGCAGGTCCGTTCTCCAGTATGGCACGCGGGGCCTTCCTGGCGCACGCGATACAGGAGCGTGTCCACGTCGCAATCGTATCGCACCTCGTCCACTTCCTGGAAATGACCGGAGGACTCCCCCTTGACCCACAAGGACCTCCGGGACCGGCTCCAGTAGCTGGCGCGTCCCGTCTCGAACGTTTTCCGGAGGGCGTCGGCGTTCGCCCAGGCGACCATCAGCACGGCGCCGTCGGAAACGTCCTGCGTCACCACGGGCACCAGCCCGCGGTCGTCGAACTTCACGATTGCGATCAACTCGTCCGCGGTCATCTTCCCTCTCCCCTTCATGGTCGGGGGCCGGGAGGTTGCCGGCCCTCCAGGAACGCGCGGATCGCATCCCGGGCGGGCGGCCTCACCGGCACGCCGTGCTGCTTCAGGTATTCCTTCGCCTCGGCCACCGTGTACTCCGCGTAATGGAAGATCGAAGCCGCCAGCGCGGCGTCCGCCCCTCCCTCCTTCAGTCCTTCCAGCAGGTGCTCGAGGGTTCCCACCCCGCCCGAGGCGATCACCGGGATCCCGACCGCGTCCGCGACGGCGCGCGTCAGCGGGATGTCGTATCCGTCCCGCGTTCCGTCCCGGTCCATGCTGGTCAGGAGGATCTCCCCCGCACCGAGCTCCTCCATGCGGGCCGACCACTCCACCGCGTCGATCCCCGTCGGCCGGCGGCCGCCGTGGGTGTACACCTCCCATTCCCCGGGCCGCCCCGGCACCGCCCGGGCGTCGATCGCCACCACCGTGCACTGGCTCCCGAACCGCTCGGCCGCCCGCCGGACGAAGTCGGGGTCGGCCACCGCGGCCGTGTTGATCGACACCTTGTCGGCCCCCGCGAGCAGGAGGCTCCGGATGTCCTCGATCGTGCGGATCCCGCCGCCGACGGTCAGCGGCATGAAGACCTGCTCCGCCGTCTTCCGCACGACGTCGATCAGGATGTCCCGCTTCTCGTGGGACGCCGTGATGTCGAGGAAGACGAGCTCGTCGGCCTCCTCCTCGTCGTACCGGCGCGCGATCTCCACCGGGTCGCCGGCGTCCCGCAGGTCCACGAAGTTGACCCCCTTGACGACGCGGCCGTCCTTGACGTCCAGGCACGGGATGATCCGCTTGGCGAGCATCGGGACGGGAGGGCTCACTCCCTTTCCAGGCGGAGCGCCTCGGAAAGATCGATCGATCCGTCGTACATCGCGCGCCCGATGATCACGCCGCAGACCCCCCCGTTCTCCATCGTCCGGAGCAGCTCGACGTCCGCCAGCGTGCTCACGCCGCCGGAGGCCAGCACGGGGGTGGACAGCCCCTTCGCGAACTCGCCGATGCTGCGGAAGTTGGGGCCCACCATCATGCCGTCGCGCGCGATGTCGGTGTAGATGAAGCAGGAGACGCCGCCCTCCTCGATCTGCCGGGCGAGGTCCACGGCGACCACTCCCGTCACCTCCACCCAGCCGCGGATGGCCACGCGCCCTTCCTTGGCGTCCATCGCCGCGGCCACCTTCCCCGGGTATGCCTTCGTGATGCGAAGGACCTCCTCCGGGTTGCGGACGACGGTGGTCCCCAGGATGATCCGGGACGCTCCCGCGCCCAGGTACCGGGAGGCGATATCGAAGTTGCGCACCCCGCCGCCCACCTGCACCGGGACGTCGACGGCGGCCACGATCCGCTTGATGATGTCGAAATTGACCGGCTTCCCCAGGAAAGCCCCGTCGAGGTCCACCACGTGCAGCCGCGTCGCCCCTGCGCCGGCGAACCGCCGGGCGACCTCGAGCGGCGAATCGGCGAAAACGGTGGAGTCCTCCGCCTTCCCCTGGCGGAGCCGGACCGCCTTGCCGCCCTGGATGTCGATCGCCGGGATTACCTGGAACGCCATGGGATCCTCTTCATGCCGCTTCGCGCACAGGCGGCCGAAGTTGCCGAGGAGCGCGAGCCCCGCGGCCTGGCTCTTTTCGGGGTGGAACTGGACCGCCAGCAGGTTCCCCCTCCCCACGCCCGCGGCGAATTCCACGCCGTAGGACGTCCGGCAGGCGACGATGGAGGGATCGTCCGGCCGCACGTAGTAGGAGTGGACGAAGTAGAAATACGCCCCCGAGGGGATCCCGCGGAGCACCGGGTGGTCCATCGTGAATTCGACGCGGTTCCACCCCATGTGGGGGATCTTCAGGACGGTCCGCCGGCCCGGCTCCCCGGGATCGGACATCCCCGCGGGGAAGCGGACCACGTTCCCCTGCAGGAACCCGATCCCCTCGTGCCGGCCGAATTCCTCGCTCTCGGAAAACAGCACCTGCAGGCCCAGGCAGATGCCGAGGAACGGCCTTCCGTCGCGGAGCACGTCCTGGAGGAAGGGAAGCAGCTCCTGGCGCGCGAGGTTCCCCATGCAGTCGCGGAAGGCCCCTACGCCGGGCAGCACGATCCCCGGGCACCGGGACAACTCCTGGCGGCTGCCGCTGATCCGCACGGGAAACCCGAGCGCCTCCAGCGCCTTGCCGACGCTGCGAAGGTTCCCCATGCCGTAATCGACGATGCCGATGGCATCCGTCCGGCTCATCCCAGGACACCCTTCGTGGACGGAACTCCCTTGACCCGGGGGTCGATCCGGACGGCGTCCGCCATCGCCCTGGCCAGGGCCTTGAAGACGGCCTCGATCGTGTGATGGGCATTCGACCCGTAGGGGACGTTCACGTGGACGCACACGCCCGACGACTGGGAGAACGCCCGGAGAAATTCCTCCACCAGCTCCACGTCGAAGGCCCCCACTTTTTCGCTCTTCAGGGGGCAGTGGAAGACGAGGTGGGGGCGCGCGGAGACGTCCACGCTGACGTTGGCCAGCGATTCGATCATCGGGACGCTTGCGAATGCGTAGCGCGCGATCCCGGCCAGCGTCCCCAGGCTTTTCCGGAACGCTTCCCCGAGGCAGATGCCGACGTCCTCGACGAGGTGGTGGAAGTCGACCTCGGTGTCCCCCTTCGCGGCCACCGACAGGTCGAACCCGCCGTGACGGGCGAAAAGGGCCAGCATGTGATCGAAGAACGGGACGGTCGTGGCGATGTTCCCGCCGCCCTCCCCTTCCAGTCGCAACGACAGCGCGATGTCGGTTTCCTTGGTCCTTCGGGCGACCTGCGCTTCCCTGGGCATCCGCTTCATGCCTCCCCTTTGATCCGTAGGAGAACAGCCTGCGCGTGGGCGGCCAGGCCCTCCTTGCGGGCCAGTCTCACGACATGCGGCGCATCCGAGGCGAGCGCCCGAACCTGGTATGATACCACATTCATTTTCTTGAGGAAATTCGCGACTCCCAGCGGCGAGGAGAACCGCGCGGCCCCGCCCGTCGGCAGGGTGTGGTTGATCCCGGCGATGTAATCTCCCACCGCAACCGGGCTGTACGGCCCCAGGAATGCGGTCCCCGCGTTCCGGATCCGCTCCAGCGCCCCCCACGGATTCTCCACGAGGAGGCTCAAGTGCTCGGGCGCGATGGCGTTCACCGTCCCGATCCCCTCCTCCAGGTCGCGAACGAGGAACCCCGCCGCGCGCTCGAGAGACGCCGACAGGATCCTGCGGCGCGGCAGCTTCCCGGACTGCCGGAGGAGCTCCGCCTCCACTTCCCGGGACAGGTAGGCGGAGTCCGTCACCAGGGCGACGAAGGCGTCCTCGTCGTGCTCGGCCTGGGACAGGAGGTCCGCCGCCACGTACGCGGCGTTGGCCGAATCGTCGGCGAGCACCGTAAGCTCGCTGGGGCCCGCCAGCATGTCGATCCCGACGATCCCGTAGACCTGCCGCTTCGCCTCGGTCACATAGGCGTTTCCGGGACCGGCGACCACGTCCACCTGCGGGATCGACTCCGTTCCGAACGCCAGCGCCGCGATCGCCTGGGCGCCGCCGATCCGGAGGACCTGCGCGACCCCGGCGATCCGGGCCGCGGCAAGGACCACGTCGGGGACCTTCCCGCCGGGCGCGGAGCAGGCGGCGGCCACATCGCGGACGCCGGCCACGCGGGCCGGGATCGTGTTCATCAACAAGGTCGACGGGTAGGCCGCCTTTCCGCCGGGAACATATACCCCCGCGCGCAGAACCGGCTGGACCCGCTGCCCCACGAGGGCGCCCGGGATTTCGGCGGTGAAGCCTTCCTGCGCCTGGCGCTTGTGGAATGCCTCGATGCGCGAAGCGGCCAGGAAAAGCGAGTCCTTCAGGGGTTTCGGAACCCGTTTCCACGCGGCGTCGATCTCCCTGCGGGAGACGGCAAACCCCCGCTTCCCCGGATCGAACCCGTCGAACCGCCGCGTGTACTCCGCGAGCGCGGCGTCCCCTTCCGCCCGCACGCGGGAGAGCACCTCGGCCACCACCGCGGAGACCTTCGCCGACTCGGTGCGGCCCCGGTTCCGCGTCTCGTCCATGGCCTTGCGGAACGCCGATGTCCCGGATTTCACCCAGCGCACGGTCGCAAACCTCCTATTCCTTCACCCGGGAGATGCGGGCCCCCAGGCGGGCGAGCTTGTTTTCCAGCGCCTCGTAGCCGCGGTCGAGATGGTAGATGCGCAGCACCTCGGTGGTGCCGTTCGCGGCAAGCCCGGCCAGCACCAGGGACGCCGAGGCCCGCAGGTCGGTCGCCATCAGCGGCGCCCCGGAGAGCGCCTGCACGCCCTTGACCGCCGCGGCGTTGCCGGAGACCTCGATCCTCGCTCCCATCCGGCGCAGCTCGGCCACGTGCATGAAGCGATTCTCGAAGATGGTTTCGCGGACGATGCTGAAACCGTCCCCCAGGCACAGGTACGCCATGAACTGGGCCTGGACGTCCGTGGGGAATCCCGGGTAGGGGGAGGTTTCCAGGTTCAGGGAACGGATCGGCCCTTCCCGGCGGACCCGGACGCTCCCGGGATCGGCGAAAACCTCCGCCCCGCTCTCGGCGAGCTTCGTGAGGACGGCGTCCATCGCGAAGGGGTCGGCTCCCCGGACGGTCACGTCGCCCCCGGTGATCGCTCCGGCCAGCAGCAGCGTCGACGCCTCGATCCGGTCGGGCATCACTTCATGCCGGGTCCCGCGCAGCGAATCCGTCCCCCGCACCGCGATCTCGTCGGTCCCTTCCCCTTCGATGTCCGCGCCCATCGCCCGCAGCGCCCTCGCCAGGTCGCACACCTCGGGCTCGCGGGCCGCGTTCTTCAGCACCGTGGTCCCCCGCGCCAGGGTGGCCGCCATCATGAGGTTCTCGGTCCCCGTGACGGTTTTCATGTCGAAGTAGATCGTGGCGCCCGAGAGCCGCCCGGCGTCGACCTCGACGTACCCTTCCACGAGGGACGTCTTCGCCCCCATGAGCTCCAGGCCTTTCAGGTGCTGGTCGATGGGCCTCGCGCCGATCGCGCAGCCGCCGGGCAGGGAAATCCTCGCCCTGCCGTGCCGCGCGACCAGCGGCCCCAGGACGAGCACCGAGGCGCGCATCGTCTTGACCAGTTCGTAGGGCGCCTCCGCCTTTCCGACCGTCCGCGGGTCGATCCGCACCGTCTCCCGGCCGTCCCCTCCCGCGTCGAGCCGCTCGACGGAGGCCCCCATGTGGCGGAGAACCTTCCCGAACGTGGAGATGTCCCGGAGCCTGGGGGCGCCCACGATTTCCATGGGGCCTTCCGCCAGGAGCGAAGCCGCCATGAGCGGCAGGGCGGCGTTCTTCGCGCCCGAGACCCGGACGGTTCCCGAGAGCGGGCTGCCCCCCTGGATGACGAAGATGTCCATCGCGCTCCCGTTGCCGGAGGCCGTCCGGCCTCAGCCCTTCTTCCAGTGCGCCACGCGGTCGCGGCCCGCAAGGTCCCGGTAAATCCCGACGAGTTTGAGGGACCCGGAGGAAAGCCGCCCCACGGCTTCCCCCTGGGATTCCCCGATCTCGCACCAGAGTTCGCCGCGGGGGGCCAGGTAATCTCCCGCTTCGGCGGCGATGCGCCGCAGGGCCGCAAGCCCGTCCGTCCCGGCCAGCAGCGCCCCGGGAGGCTCGAAGTCGCGAACCTCCGGCGGAAGGAAGCGCCACTCCCCTTCGGAGACATACGGGGGGTTCGAGACCACTACATCAAAACGGTTCCCGCATTTCAAGGCGGAAGTTGCGTCCGCGCACAGGAAGGAGACCCGTCCGCCAACCCCGCGCCGGCGGGCGTTTTCGCGGGCAACGCGGAGCGCGCCGGCGGAGACGTCCGACGCGACGACGGCCGCCTCCGGAAGCTCGGCCGCCAGCGTGACCGCGATTACCCCGCTTCCGGTCCCCACGTCCAGGATGCGGCCGCTTTCCCGGCCCTCCCGCTTCCACGCGCCGATCACCCTCTCGACCAGCCCCTCCGTCTCGGGGCGGGGGATCAGCGTGTCCCGCGTCAGGAGAAACTCGCGCCCGTAGAAATCCCATGCGCCCAGGATGTACTGGAGCGGCTCCCCGGCGGCGCGCCGCCCGATCCATGAACGCAGGGTGGAAGCGAGGTCGCCGACCTCGCGGGTCGTTTCGGCGAAGAGGCGGGAGCGCGGAACGCCGGCCAGGGCGGAGACGAGGATCTCGGCCTCCGGCCCCCCGGCGATCCCTGCGGCCGCCATCTCCCGGCGGGCCAACTCCAGCAGCTCGGAAAGTTTCATGCCGTGCCGGCGCATCAGCCGGCGGTCTTGAGCGCCTCGACCTGGGCGTTGGCGACCAGGGCGTCGATGAAGGGATCGAACCCGCCGTCCAGTACCGGGGAGAGCTGGTGGACGGTGAACCCGATGCGGTGGTCGGTCACCCGGCTCTGCGGGAAGTTGTAGGTGCGGATCCGCTCGCTGCGGTCGCCGGTGCCCACCTGGGATCGGCGCAGGTCCGCCCGCTCGGCGCGCTGCTTCTCCATCTCCAGGTCGTAGAGGCGCGAGCGGAGGATCTTCAGCGCCTTCGACTTGTTCTTCAGCTGGGACTTCTCGTCCTGGCACTGGACGACCAGGCCCGTGGGGATGTGGGTGATGCGCACCGCGGAGTCGGTGGTGTTGACGCTCTGCCCGCCCGGGCCGGAGGAGCGGAACACGTCGATCCGCAGGTCGTCCGGGTTGATCTGGACGTCGACCTCCTCCGCCTCGGGCATCACCGCGACGGTCACCGTGGAGGTGTGGATCCGTCCGCCCGACTCGGTGGCGGGGACCCGCTGCACCCGGTGGACGCCGCTCTCGAACTTCAGGCGGCTGTACGCCCCCTTCCCCTCGATCATGGCGATCACTTCCTTGGTCCCGCCCAGCCCCGTCTCGCTGCGGGAGAGGACCTCGACCTTCCACCCCTTGAGCGCGGCGTACATGGAATAGGCCCGGAACAGCTCCGTGGCGAACAGGGCCGCCTCTTCCCCTCCGGCCCCCGCGCGGATCTCGATCAGGATGTTCTTTTCGTCGTTGGGGTCCCGGGGCAGCAGGAGGAGGCGGATCTCCGCCGCGACCGCCTCCTGCTCGGCGGACAGCCGGGCGATCTCTTCCCGCGCCATGGACCGGATTTCCGGATCCTTCTCCGTTTCCTGGAGTTCCCGGTTTTCCTCGAGTTCCCGCGCGATCTTCCGGTAGCGGGCATGGGCATCGACGAGCGGCCGCAGCTCGGAAAGTTCCCGGCCGACCCGCTGCATCTCCCGGGAGTTGCCGACGACGGAGGGGTCGGTCATCAGCCGTTCGAGCTCGGCGACCCTGCCGACCAGCGATTCGAGCTTATCCCACAAGGCCGGCCTCCGGGCCCCGGGCGGGGGCCACCCGCCGGAAGGAGGCGATCGCCACCTCGATCTGCGACAGGTCCGGTTCGCGGGTGGTCAGCCGCTGCAGGAGCATTCCCGGCGCGACGAGCGCCCGGAAGACCGGGGAGTGCGCCCGCTTCGCCGAGAGACGCAGGGTCTCGTAGGAGATCCCGGCGATGGCGGGCAGCAGGAGCAGGCGCATCAGCGCCTTCATCGGCAGGGAGCTGTCATGGGGGATCAGGGAGAACACGACGATGCTGATCACCATCACGAACAGCAGGAAGCTCGTCCCGCAACGCGGGTGGAGATTCGAGTGCCCCGCAACCGTCTCGGGCACGAGGTCCGCCTTCCGCTCGTAGGCGTTGACCACCTTGTGCTCCGCGCCGTGGTACTGGAAGATGCGGCGGATGTCCGGCATCCTCGAGATCGCCAGCACATAGCCGACGAACGCCAGCACGCGAAAGGACCCGTCGACCAGGTTGAACGCCAGGCGTCCCGAGAGCGCGGGCAGGAGGACCGCGACGCCGCGCGCCGCGAGCAGCGGAAGCCAGAAGAACAGCCCGATGCCCAGGAGGAGCGCCAGCGCGAGCGCGCCCGCCATGGCGAGCCGGCTGCCCTCCCTCGCCCCCTTTTCCCGGGCGGCGGGGACATCCCCGCGCCCGGCCGCCTCGGCGTCTTCCATCGCCTCGTCCGCCGAGTATTGCAGCGCCCGGTAGCCGATGGCGAGCATCACTCCCATCGTCACGACCCCGCGGACGAAGGGCACCTTCGACAGCGCTCTCCTCGCGCGGCCGGAGGCGATCGGGAAATCCTTCACCCGGATCTCCCCGCTGGCCTTCCGCACCGCGACGGAGAACCGCTCCGCGCCCTTCATCATCACTCCCTCGATCACCGCCTGCCCGCCCAGGACCAGCTCTCCGGGCTCCATGCGGATCACCGGCTGCCCTCCTTGAGCGCGGCGAACTCCCGCCGGACGCCTTCCGGGTCCCCGCAGGTCATCTTCCCCTCGGGGCAGCGGCCGCGCACGCATCCCGGTCCCGCCGTCTCGAACAGCAGGGGGGCCTTTCCCGCCGCGAGGGCGAGCATTCTCCGGGCCATCTCCCGGATCTCCCACTGCGCCCGCCGGCAGGTGCGCAGCGCGAAGAAGTGGTGCAGCTCGCGGGCGTTCATGGTGACCAGGATCTTCGTCTCCGTCGCGTTGGGCAGCACGAACCGCGCGTCCTCCGGCGGGACTCCGGCGGCCAGCAGCTCGGCGTAGATCCTGGAGCTCTCCTTCATGTGCTTCTCGAACCGGTCCGCCAAGGGCGTCCCCGTCCGCCCCGCGCCGTTCCCGATCGTTTTCGGCAGGACATAGCCGAAGGTCGCCGACACGTACCGCTGGCTCTGCTGGGAATAGGAGGCGATCCGGTGCCGGACCAGCTGGTGGGAGGCGGCGCGGGAGATCCCTTCGACCCCGAAGGTGAACACCACGTGCTCGAGGACGGAGGCGTGCCCCATCGAAAGCACCCGCCGGATCAGCTTGCGGACGTCCTTGCGGGAAACGTCCTCCTGGAGGTCGGCGATGGACGCGGGAGAGTAGCAAAGACGCGCCGCGAGGGCGACCAGCCGCTCGGGCTCCGGGGTGCACTGCAGGAGGACGACGTTCACGGAACGGGGGACGGGAGACTCCTCAAGACTTCGTGTACTTCTTGTGGAACTTCTCGATGCGTCCCGCGGTATCGATCAGCTTCTGCTTCCCGGTAAAGAACGGGTGGCAGTTCGAGCAGATGGCCACCTTGATCTCCGGCGCGGTCGACATCGTCTCGAACGTGTTCCCGCAGGCGCACTTGACGGTGGACGCCGCGTATTTCGGGTGAATGTCCTCTTTCATCGCTGCCCTTCTCCTCTCACCGGGTCACGAGTTCATCGACTCGATGAATTCCTTGTTCGTCTTGGTCTTGGAGATCTTGTCCAGCAGGAACTCCATGCTCTCCGCCGGCGACAGCGGGGAGAGGAACTTCCGCAGGATCCAGACGCGCTGGAGGACGGCCTTCTCGAGGAGGAGCTCCTCCTTCCGGGTGCCGGACTTGTTGATGTCGATGGCCGGGAAGATCCGCTTCTCGGCGATCTTCCGGTCGAGGACGAGCTCCATGTTGCCGGTCCCCTTGAACTCCTCGAAGATCACCTCGTCCATCCGGCTGCCGGT
>PQAK01000140.1:0-1674 GCA_003105225.1 Deltaproteobacteria bacterium
GCGGGACTTCCGTACTTCATGAACATCCCCGGGGAGAACCTGATCGGGGTCTACTCGGCCAACGAGTACCTCACCCGCGCCAACCTGATGAAGGCGTACCTGTTCCCCGAGTCCGACACCCCGCTGACCCGGGGACGCCACGTGGCGGTCGTCGGCGGCGGGAACGTGGCGATGGACGCGGCGCGCACCGCGATGCGGATGGGGGCGGAGAAGGTCTACCTCGTCTACCGCCGCTCCAAGAAGGAGATGCCCGCCCGGATCGAGGAGATCCACCACGCGGAGGAGGAGGGGATCGAGTTCCACCTCCTCACCAACCCGCTGCGTTTCCACGGGAACGACGAGGCGTGGGTGACCGAGATCGAGTGCCAGAAGATGGAGCTGGGCGAGCCCGACGCGTCGGGCCGGCGCCGGCCGGTGCCCGTCAAGGGTTCCGAGTTCCGGCTCGCCGTGGACACGGTCATCGTGTCCATCGGCAACGGCGCCAATCCGCTGGTCCCCTCCACGACCCCGGGGCTCGACACGAACAAGTGGGGGAACATCCTCGCCGACCAGGAGACGGGGAAGACGAGCAAGAAGGGGGTCTTCGCCGGCGGGGACATCGTCATCGGCGCGGCCACCGTCATCCTCGCGATGGGCGCCGGCCGCAAGGCCGCCGCCGCCATGCACGAATACCTGAAGACCGGGGCCTGGTAGCCGGCCTCCAGGGCTCCATTCCCTCAGATCCCGGCATTCGAGGCCCGCTGCATCCGCCCCGGCATCGTTCCCCTCCCTCACCGTACCGCAGTGGGTACGCCTCGGTCGGGCGCCTCGCCGGAGGCGGCGCATCGACCCTCTCGGTGCACGGCCTCTGCGGGAACGGAACCCTGGAGGCCGGGCCTCACTGTGCCCTGGAGGCCGGGCCGGTTCAACCCTTGAGCATCTCGAGGAACGCCTGGATCCGGATCCTCGTCCGGCCGTCCACCGGCCCGGGCACGTCCCCCTCCAGCGTGAGCACCGGAAGCCCGATCTCCTCCCGCAGCAGGATGTCCTCGATCTGCCGGAAGCAGAACGACTGGACGTAGTGGAGAATCCCCCGCACGCCGCGGCGGTCCGTCTCGCGGCGGATGTCGGCGATGCGCTCGAAGATCGAGTAGGGGTAGGTGTACCGGAGATATTGCTCGGTCAGGCTATCCGCCGGTCCCGGCATCGCGAACTGCCGCTGCACTTCGTTGAAGACCACCCTTGCCCCCGCTTCCTCCAGGAAGGAGTAAAGGCCGTTGACGATCGGCGGCACCCCCACGAAGGCGATCGGCAAGAGGTCCCGTTGCGCCGGGCGCGCATTCGCCTCTTCGAGAAACACCCGGGCGCGGTTCCCGAATCCCGAGGGGTCTCCTTCGAAATCGGAGCAGTTGACCAGCCACAGGTGGTTTTCCTCCCCCGTCACCTTCCCCTCTTCCCACGTGAGCCGGTCGATTTCCAGGGCCAGCCGGCGGACGCCGCCCAGCCGATCCCTCCACGCCTCCGCTCCGCCGATGGTCGCGCCGAACCGCCCGGCCATCTTGGCAAGCTCCCGGGAGAGGAATTCGGGATCGCGATCGAACGGGAAGGCGAAGGGAGTGACGCGGACGCCGCGGTAGGAAAGGACCTCCATCAAGGCCTGCGTGAAGCTGCAATCCCCCTGCGTGACGGCGACGA
>PQAK01000140.1:1731-7197 GCA_003105225.1 Deltaproteobacteria bacterium
GCAGCTGTTCCGGGGGAATCCGTCCGCCTCCGCTGCGCGGACGTACGCCTCCGGTTGCGCGGCGGTGATGAACCGGTTGTTGAGATCGACGGGAGCGTGCCCCCCCGCGAAAAGGATTTCCACGGGAACCGTGGTGGTGAACCCGACCCGCAGGGCTAGTCGCCTTTGATGAAGAGAAAGTAGATGAGGATGACGGCGACCGCCATGATGCCGCCGATGAAGAGCCCCATCTGGGTGTTGACGCCGCCGCCCCCCATCGCGGGATTCGTGTAATGAAGGACCGCGAGCACCCCGCCGATGGCGAACAACAGGAGCAGCACCAGCTTCCAGCGCATAAGGACGGCGACCACCGCCACCACCAGGACCAGGAAGAGCACCTTGGGATCGGTTGCCAGTTCGGCGATTTTCGCGCTCGTGAGGAAATCGACGATTTCCCGCATCGGGCCTCCTTTCCGGGGCGTGCAGGTTGACAATACTACAATAGCGTTTTAAGTTAGGAAAATCAAAGTCTTAGGAGAAAGCGTGGATCAACCCATCGGAGTGTTCGATTCGGGCGTCGGCGGTTTGACGGTTTTACGGGAACTCTCGAGGACGCTTCCGGGCGAGAGTTTCCTTTATCTGGGCGACACCGCTCGGGTTCCCTACGGCACCAAGTCGAAAGAGACCATCACCCGCTACTCCATCGAGATCGCCAATTACCTGATCACCCGGCATGGCATCAAGATGCTGGTCGTGGCCTGCAACACGGCGTCCTCGCTGGCCCTCCCGTCGCTGCGGATGATCTACAAGATCCCGGTGGTGGGGATGGTCGATCCGTGCGTGCGCCGCGTCGCCTCTCTCCCCAGGCGGGATGCGATCGGCGTGATCGGCACCTCCGGGACGATCCGCTCGGGGGCCTACGAACAGGCGCTTCGCGCATCCCTGCCGGCGGCGCGGATCCTGTGCCGGCCCTGTCCGCTGCTCGTCTCGCTGGCCGAGGAAGGATGGGTGGAAAAGCCGGTCACGCGCGCCGTGATCGCGGAGTACCTTGCACCGTTCCTGGCGGCCCCCCCGGACGCCCTGATTCTCGGCTGCACGCATTATCCGGTCCTGAAAGGGCCGATCCAGGAATTTCTGGGTGACGGGACGGTCCTCGTGGATTCCGGCGAGGAAGCCGCGCGCGTCGTGGACACGCTGGTTTCGGAGAGCGGCATGAAACGGGAGAAGGGAACGCCGGAGGTTCGTTTCCTGGTCACCGACGATCCCGAACACTTCGAACGCGTGGGGGAGGCGTTCCTCGGCCGAAAGATGGAGAGCGTGGAAAGGGTGACCCTGTGAGAGAATATCCCCGAGGGGGCGGGGGACCCAAGCCATGATGACTTCACGCGTACGGATGCTGTCCGGCTTCAATCACAACCTGAAGCACAGGGGAAAGACGTTCCACATCCAGACCGAGGACGGCGGAAAGGACAACCCCCAGATCATCACGCATGCGTTTCTGGGGGGAGTCATCCTGGACACCGTGAGGACGTCCTACGGCGACCTCCTGGAGAAGCCGAATTGGCAGGATGCCCTCCGCGGCCGGATGAAGGCGCAGCACCTCGAGGAGATCCGGAAGCTCTTCTCGGGGGCGTTCGACGAACAGACGGGGACGCCGCCGGAAGATGATTGAGGCGTTTCGCGTGGGCGCCGTCTCGCGCGGCGGGACCCTTTGGGACGGGTTGGACCTGGCGTTCGACGACGGGGAGGTTTGCGTCGTCACCGGTCCGCCGGCGAGCGGTAAAACGCTGCTCCTGAGGATCCTGCGGGGGGACCGCCGTCCGGACGCCGGCGACGTCGTGGTGGGAGGAGAATCGCTCTACCGCGGGAATGCCGGGGTTGCGCGGGCGTTCCAGGCGTCGTCGGGTGTGGTCCCGGAGGAGTTTCCCTCTTCGGGAGGGGACACGGTAAGGGACCGGTTCCGGCTCTCCTCGGTTGCGGGTGACGGAATCTCCGCGAAGGAACGACGGCGGCGGGAAGAGGAGCTCCTCTCGATGGTGGGCATGCAGGATGCCCAGGGCTCCAGGTTTTCCTCGCTGTCGATTTCCGAGAAAGCCCGGGTTTCGCTGGCGGCGGAGCTGTTGCGCGGTCCGAAGGTCCTTTTCGCCGATATGCTGTTCCACAACGCCGGAGGGGAATGGACCGACATGCTGGGAGGGCTGATCCGCGCATTGGCGAAGGAGGGGAAAACGGTTCTTCTGGCGGAAAGGGCGATGCCCGAAAGGTGGCGGCTCCGGGAGCCGGGGGAGGGGATCGTGAAAGGGCCGTTCCGGCTGTTTCGGCTCACCTCGAAAGGGGAAGCGTCGCGATGACGGGTTCCTCCCTCCGCTGGGTCGATTGGAAGCTTGCGCCCAGGGCCATGCTCCGGGAGTCCGCGGGACGTTTTCTTCTCCTCTTCCTGCTCGGATTGTTTTTCGCGTCCCTCCTGCTCTCCGGCGGAATGAACCGGTACCTGTCGGACCAGTGGCCCGTGACCGCGGTCCTGCGCCTTTCCGTCCCCCCCGCCGAAGGGCAGGGGATCGCGGGGAAGGCGGCGGGACTGCCGGGTGTGCTCTCCGCCGCCTACCGGGACCCCGAGGCGTCCTGGAAGGAGTTCCTGGCGGCATACCCGGGGACGGAATCCCTCCGGGCGGCCGGCGGGAATCCGCTTCCCGGCTACGTGGAGGTCCGGCTGCGGCCCGAGACGTTTACGGAAGGGGGCATCCGTGCCGTGGCATCGGTCCTCCAGCCCCTTCCGCAGGTCGAAAAAATCCTGTCGGGAGGCGATGCCCTGTCCCGGCAGCTGCGGGCCAGGGAGTGGGTGAATGCGATCTTATGGGGGGCATTCGCCTTCCTTTGCGCCTGCTCCTTTTCGATTTTCCGGTTGCAGGAGAAGGCGCGTACGGCGCTGCTTTCGACGGACCTCGAGTTCTTGAGAGAGAGGGGCGTCCCGGCCCGAAGCATCGTTGCCTCGCGCGCGTCCGGAGCGGTGCTGGCCGGCCTGCTCCTTTCCCTTGCCGCCATGGGCGCGGCGGTATCCGCACTCTCCCTTCTGGAAACCCGCCTTCCTCTCTTCACCCGGCTGATCGGGCGCGCGGGAGACCTGCTGACGTTGCCGATCCTCGTCCCCGCCGCGCTGTTCCTGTTTGCGTCCGCGCTCGGTGCCGGCGCGGCGTCCTTTCTGGGGTGGCGCGCAGCGCAGTCCGGCCGGAAATGACCGCCATCCGACGATTCGCATGGATCGCCGTTTCCCTCGCGGCATGGTTGGTGCTTGCCTCCGCGGCGCCGGCTGCGGATTCGGTGTCCGATCTCCGGAAGGAGAAGGCGCGCCTGACGGAGATGAAGCGGAAGGCGGAGAAGGCGGCGGCGGAGCTCGCCGAAACCCTGCGGCGGGAGAAAACGAGCCGGAGCCGGATGGGAGAGCTCGAGTCCCGGCTTGCGAAGCAGCGACGGTTGATCGTCGGGATCGATCGACGGCTTGCGGCGCTCGGCGGACAGCTGGACCGGGCGGAACGGGAAGTCCGCGCGCTCGAAGAAGAGAAAGGCAGGGCGCAACGGGGCATGTCCGCGGCGGCGTCGATCGTTTTCACGAGCGATCTCGGGAGGCCGTGCATGCTGCCGGATGCCGCGGTCTGCGAGCGCCGGCGATACATCGCCGACCGGATCCTGAAGGAGGAGGGGGAGCGGTACGGCCGGCTCGCGGCCGACCAGCAGGAGAAGGAGAGGACCCTGTCCGTCATCGAGCGGAGGCTTGAGGACTCGGAGCGCAGGATGGCGCAGCAAAAGAAGGTGGGAGAGAAGCTTGCCTCGCAGCAGGAGGCCGAACGGCGCCGGCTGGCCGAGATCGAGAAGCGGAAAAAGGACAAGGCGAAGGAGCTTCGCGCGCTGCGCGCGCGGATCGCGAGAATGGAATCGCTGGTTTCCCGGATCGAGCGCCGGATGAAGGCAAGGGGGATGCGGAAGCCGGGCCCGAGCCGGTTTTCCGGCGTTGCCGGCGGGCTGGCGCCGCCGCTGGCGGGCAAGGTGGTGGGCCGTTTCGGGAAGCAGCGCGACCCGCTGTTCGACGTCGATGTCGAGAGCCGCGGGGTGGAGATCGAGGCCGAATCCGGGGCCGTGATCCACGCGGTCGGAAGCGGAGAGGTGGTCTTCGAGGGGAGCGTGTCGGGATTCGGCAGGGTGCTCATCCTGCAGCACGGGAGCGGTCTTTTTTCGGTGTATGGAAAGGCCGAGCGCTTTACGGTGAAACAGGGGCAGGCGGTCGCGGCAAGGGAGGCCGTGGGGAAACTGCCCGTGAACCCCGGAGGAAAATCGGTGCTATACTTGGAACTCAGGGCTGCGGGGACCGCCATCGACCCGGCGAGCGTGATCCCCCTTTCCCGTTGATAAACCGCGCACATACCGGAATCGTCCGAGGAGGCATCCGATGAAAGGAAAGAAATGGCTGGGCCCCGCGATCGTGGTGGTCCTCTTCTTCGTGGGGTTCCTGTCGGGGGATATCACCGCCTCCCGGCGATCCGCCCAGGCGAACGTCGCCTTCGGGAAACTCAAGGCGTTCGGCGATGTCCTGTCGACGGTCCAGTCGAGTTACGTGGAGGAACCCAACGTCGACGAACTGGTCAACGGGGCGATCAAGGGCATGCTCCAGACGCTCGATCCGCACAGCTCGTATCTCACGCCGGACCTGTTGAAACAGGTGGAGGTCGAGACGAAGGGAAGCTTCGGGGGACTGGGGATCGAGATCGGGGTCAAGGACGGGATCCTGACCGTCATCGCTCCGATCGAGGACACGCCCGCATTCCGGGCGGGGCTCCAGGCGGGGGACAAGATCGTCAAGATCGAGAACGAGACGACGCGTGAAATGAACGTCATGGACGCGGTGAAGCGGCTGCGCGGCGAACCCGGGACGAAAGTGACGATCTGGATCGCGCGGGAAGGGATGACCGAGCCGAAAGCCTACACCATCACGAGGGACATCATCAAGATCAAGAGCGTCAAGTCGAAACCCCTGGGCGACGGGATCGGATACGTCAAGCTGACCCAGTTCCAGCAGGACACCGACGGCGATCTGGAGAAGGCCCTCCAGTCCTTTACCAAGCAAAAGGGCGGGCTGAAGGGGCTGGTGCTCGACCTGAGGAACAATCCCGGGGGGCTCCTCGACCAGGCGGTGAGAGTGACCGACAAGTTCGTCGAATCGGGACTGATCGTCTACACGGACGGCAGGATCGAAAACCAGAAATTCAAGTACTTCGCACACAAGGAAGGGACCTACACGGGGTTCCCGATGGTCGTGCTGGTGAATGCCGGTTCCGCCTCCGCGTCCGAGATCGTCGCGGGAGCGCTCCAGGACCACGGGCGCGCCATCCTGCTGGGAGCGCAGACGTTCGGGAAGGGCTCCGTCCAGACGATCATACCGATGGAGGACGGGTCGGCGCTCCGGCTGACCACGGCGCGTTACTTCACGCCGAACGG
>PQAK01000141.1 GCA_003105225.1 Deltaproteobacteria bacterium
GGGAGCGCCGCGGCCGGCGGCGGGGCGGCGGAAGGCCGTCGGGGGGTTGCGGGAGCGCCGAGCGCAGGAGCGTGGCTCGGGATGTCGCGGTTCCAGGCGCCGCACCCCTGCGCCAGCAGGAGGACCGCCGCGGCGAGGAACGGGGCCTTACGTCTCAAAGCGCCAGCCCTTTCCATTCCTCGGTTTCCAGCATCGGAATTTCCTTCGCTACCGCGACGAAGACGTCGGTCAGGGAGGGGGAGAATTGCGTCCCCCGGTACCGGAGGATCTCCTCCACCGCATCGTCGGGGGAGAGCGCCGCCCGGTAGGGGCGCGTGGTCGTCATGGCGTCGAACGCATCGGCCAGCGCGATGATCTGCGCGTGCACGGGAATCTCCGATCCCCGCTTCCCGTCCGGGTAGCCGGTCCCGTCGTACCATTCGTGGTGCGACCGCACGATGTCCACGTACCGGTGGAGAGAGGGGGCCATCTTGAGGATTTCCGCCCCGTCGATGGCGTGGCCGCGCATCTCCTCGGCCTCGGGATGTGTGAGGTGCTTCCCCTTGAGGAGGATGTTGTCGGGGATGCGGATCTTTCCCACGTCGTGGAACAGGCACGCCTTGTCGAGGTGCTCGAGTTCTTCCCCGGAAAATCCGAGCCGCCGCCCCATCTCCCGGGAGATCTGGGCGACGCGCTTGGAATGCCCCAGGGTGTACGGGTCCCGCGCGTCGATCGACGCCGCGATCACCCGCACGATGCCCACGTAGGCCTCTTCCAGGTCCTTCGCATAGCGGCTGAGGTGGCCCTGCTGGGCGAGGATCGTCTCCGCCATCCGGTTGAAGTTCCGGGTGAGCTCCCCGAGTTCGTCCCCGCCGCGCACCGGGATGGGGTGGAATCCCTCCCCCTCGGCAAGCTCGTTGACGCCGGAGGAGAGCCTCTTGATGGGCGTCGTGATGCGGTAGGCCAGCACCAGGGTGCCGGCGAGCGCGATCACGAGGATGAAGGAGGCGGCGATGACGATCGAACGCCGGATGTTCCGCTGGGGCGCGAGCACGCTCTCCTTGGAAAAGGCGAGCGACACCGTTCCGACGTGCTTGCCGGCGAACAAGATCGGGGTGGTGAACTCGATCAGGGGGCGTCCTTCGCGGACGACCTCCTCGGCGTCCGTATTGGGGAACTTCGCCAGGGAGGTCGCGCTCCCCGGGGACGGGTATTCCTTCCCGCGGTCCTCGATCCGGTTGTGCGCCACGACGATGTTCTTCGTGTCCCGGATGGCGATGTACTCGATATCGGGGGAGCTGTTCTTCGTTTCGGCGGCCAGGCTGTCCAGGGCCAGCCGGTCGCCGGACAGCAGGGAATAGCCCGCGGAAAGGGCGATCACGCGCGAAACGGCGACGCCGCGTTCCAGCAGGTCCTTGCGGATCTCCGAATCGGTGATCTTCGTGACCGCGATGGCCACCGACACGACGAGCAGGAAAACGAGCGGCAGCAGGAACCCGATCAGCTTGAGCCGAATCCCCGGGGAGAATCTGCTGCGCGCGTTTCCCTCTCCGTTTTTCAAGAGGGTGTATCGCATGGTCCTATGATTATATAGTAGAACGCCGTCGAGTGACGTTTCCATGTTGCTGCGCATCCGCGGCGCGGCGCGGGGAATCTAAACGGCGTTGTCGAAGGGAGTCGCGATGTCCGCCGTGCCTTCACCGGTGCAGCACCGCCCCATCGGATGGGGACATGCCGTTCTCAAGGTCCGCGACCTGCCGCGGTCCGAACGCTTCTACACCGAGGTGATCGGGTTCCGGGTCGTCGGCCGGCGCGCGGGGATGTGCTTCCTCTCCCTGGGGAGGCCGCACCATGACCTCGCGCTGTACGAGGCCGGTCCGCGCGCGCTCATGCCCGGCGCGGGGAACCTCGGCGTGGTGCACCTCGCCTTCGCGATGGAGAACGAAGACGCCCTGCGGGGATTTTACGGAGTGCTCAAGGGGAAGGCGCAGATCCTGGGCGCGGTGGACCACGTCGTATCCCGCAGCTTCTACATCGCCGACCCGGACGGCTACATCCTCGAGTTCTACGCCAATGCGCCGATGGAGGAGTGGTCCGACCTTCCCAACCCCTTCGAGCGGGACCGCCCGTACGATCCCGGGAATTCCGTTTTCGAGGAAGAGTAGCCCCCGGACTTGTGAGGCGCATCCCCCGCGGTTACACTGACGGCTGCCGCGGCTTCCTGCCGCACGGGAGGTACGGATGAAGACTTGTCGCAGGGTTGCCCTGGTTTCGACGGTCCTCTGCTCGGCGCTGTTGCTGGTCGGCGTTCCGGTCCCGGCGCTTTCCGAGGTGAGCGTGAACATCAACATCGGCCCTCCGCCGGTGCTGGTCGAGCCGCCGCCCGAGCTCGTCGTCGTCCCCCATACGATGGTCTATTATGTTCCCGGCGCGAGCGCGGAGCTCTTTTTCTATCGGGGGCGATGGTGGTCGAGGCACGAGGGAAGGTGGTTCCGCGCGAAGGCCTATAACGGGCCGTGGGTGGCGGTCGGTCCGCGATACGTGCCGGTGGAGGTCGTCCGGGTTCCGAGGGACTACCGCACGCTCTACGTCCACGAGACGCATGTTCCGTACGGACAGCTGAAGAAGC
Source organism: Deltaproteobacteria bacterium (assembly GCA_003105225.1). GTDB lineage: Bacteria > Desulfobacterota > Deferrimicrobia > Deferrimicrobiales > Deferrimicrobiaceae > FEB-35. The sequence continues at coordinate 2,609 of PQAK01000141.1, forward strand.
ACTGGGAACACCGGGAATACGAGAAGCGAAAGCACATGGGCGAGTGGAAGGAAGGCAAGCGGGAACGGAAGGAAGAGAAGCGGGAGCGGAAAGAGGAACGGAAGGAGCGGAAGAAGGAGAACAAGAAACACGACGGCAAGCACGGGGATTGACGGGGAGGGTCCCCGGGCGCGGGAAACCCTTCAGCGGGCTTCAGGGGGTCGGCTTCAGGCGAGCGCCTGCAGCACCTCGTTGGAAACGAACAGCAGGTTCGCCGGCAGGCGGAGCCGGGAGTTCTCCTCCCGGAGCTTCCCGGCGCGCAGCAGGGATTCCACGGCCCTCCGCACGGGTTCGGGCGGGGGGCCGATCCGCGATTCGGTCTCCTTGACGTCGATACCGTCCAGCATGCGCAGTCCGGCGATCAGCGATTCCTTCCACGCGTCCTCCCCGCTGCAGGCGTGGGTTCCTTCCCACGGAAGGCGGCCCTCCAGGATCCGGCGGCGGTACTCCGCAAGCGACGCGGGGTTCGACGTCCTCACGCCGAAGGGGCCTTTTCCGGGAGGGAAGCGCAGGCCGTGGGCGGAGGGGCCGAAGCCCAGGTATCCTTCCCGCCGCCAGTACTTGAGATTGTGCCGGCACTCGGCGCCGGGGCGGGCGAAGTTCGAGATCTCGTACTGCCGGTAGCCGGCGCGCGAAAGGGCGGCGCGCGCGTCCTCGTACATGTCCGCGACCGTTTCGTCGTCCGGCATCCGGAGCTCCCCCCGCTCGATCGCGCCGTGGATCGGGGTGCCGCGCTCCGGGGCGAGCGCGTAGGCCGATACGTGCGCCGGCAGGAAGGTCACGGTCCGGTCCAGGTCGGCCGTCCAGTCGGGCCGCTCCTGTCCCGGGATGCCGAAGATCAGGTCCATCCCGATCGAGAAGAATCCCGCGCGGCGCGCGTCCCGGTGCGCCGCCCGCACCTCCTCGACGCCGTGGATCCTCCCCAGGGTCTCGAGAGTCCGCGGGGTGAACGACTGCACGCCGATGCTGACGCGGTTGAACCCTCCCTCCCGCAGCATGCGGAAATCCTCCTCGGAGACGGTGCCCGGGTTGGCCTCCGTCGTGATTTCAGCGTTCCCATCGATCGGAAACCGCTCCCGCAGCGCGGCGAGGAGCCCGCACAGCGCCTCTGCGCCGAGCACCGTCGGGGTCCCGCCGCCGAAGAAGACGGTGTCCGCGGGAGCGGCCGCCTCCCCGGGGTGCTCCCGGGCGAACCGGTCCATCTCCCGGACCAGCAGCCCGCGGAACTCCTCGATCGCCGCCCGGTCCCCCGCCACCGAGTAGAAGTCGCAGTACGCGCACTTCCGCACGCAGAACGGTATGTGCACATAGATTCCGCGCATCCCCCCATTCTCCGCCARCGGGCCGCCCCCGRCAACGCTTTCCCCGGCGCGCGCCTTCCGTTTCATGGCGCCGATGCAGCCGGCCCGCGGCCCCTTGACAGCGGCGGCCTCCTGCGGTATGTGTATCGGATACTGAATCACCGTTCAGTATTTCGCGCGCGTCGCCATCTGTCCCAGGAGGTGGAAGCCTATGTTTCCGAAGATCCGCCGGGTGGCCGTCCTCGGCGCGGGGGTGATGGGATCGGGAATCGCCGCGCACCTCGCCAACGCAGGGATCCCCTGCCTCATGCTCGACATCGTCCCTCCCCGGCTCGCCGAGGAGGACGCAGGGAAGGGGGTCACGGAAAAAAGCCCCGCCTTCCGCAACCGGTTCGCCGCGAAGGGGCTGGAAAGCATCCGGAAAAGCCGCCCCTCACTGCTGTATTCCGCCAAGGACATCGCCCTGATCTCCATCGGCAACTTCGAGGACGACCTGGAAAAGGCCGCCGCGTGCGACTGGATCGTCGAGGTGGTGACCGAGAACCTGGAGATCAAGCGCGCCCTCTACGACCGGATCGAGAAACTCTGGAAACCGGGTACGGTCGTCACCTCCAACACCTCCGGCATCGCCATTTCGCAGATGATGGAGGGGCGCGGCAGCGAGTTCCGGCGCCACTTCCTGGTGACCCACTTCTTCAACCCCGTCCGGTACATGAAGCTTCTCGAGCTGGTCGCCGGAGAGGACACCGACCCGGAGATCCTGCGCGGGATGGCCGAATTCGGCGAGCGGGTGCTCGGGAAGGGGATCGTCTACGGCAAGGACACCCCGAACTTCGTCGGGAACCGGATCGGCGTCTTCGCGATGATGCACGCGATGCACGCGATGATCGAGGACGGGCTGACCATCGAGGAGGTCGACAAGATCCTCGGGCCCGCGATGGGGCGGCCCAAGTCGGCCGCGTTCGGCACCGCCGACCTCGTGGGGCTCGACACGCTCCTCCACGTCTCCGACAACGTCTACCGGAACCTGCCCGGCGATCCGGCGCGCGAGACCTTCCTGCCCCCGCCCTTCGTCTCCGAGATGGTCAAGCGCGGGTGGCTGGGGCGCAAGGCCAAGAGCGGCTTCTTCAAGATGGAAGGGAAGGGCGAGGCAAAGAAGATGCTCGTCCTCGACTACCAGGCGATGGACTACCGGCCCACGGGCAAGGTGAGTTTCCCCTCCCTGGACGCGGCCAAGGGCGAGGAGGACGCGGGCGCCCGGATCCGGAAGGTGGTCGAGGGCGAAGACAAGGCCGGCGCCTACGCCTGGAAGGTCCTCTCGGAGACGCTGCTCTACTCGGCGAAACGGGTCCCCGAGATCGCCGACGACATCGTGAACGTCGACAACGCGATGAAGTGGGGGTTCAACTGGACGCTGGGCCCCTTCGAAACCTGGGACGCGATCGGGGTCCCGGAGTCCGTCGGCCGGATGAAAAAGGAGGGGAAGGCGATCCCCGAAAACGTCGAGAAGATGCTGGCGGCGGGAAACGCTTCCTTCTACCGGAGCCGCGACGGCGTCCGGGAGCATTTCGACTTCGCTTCCGGGGCGTACCGGCCGGTCCCCGTCTCCCCGGACGTCATCTTCCTGCCGGCGCTGGCCGAGCGGAACCGGGTGGTCAAGCGCAACCCGGGAGCCTCCCTCTACGACATCGGGGACGGCGTGCTGTGCCTCGAGTTCCACACGAAGATGAACGCGATCGACGGCGACATCGTGGCGATGATGAACGAAGGCGTCGCCCTGGCGGAGTCGGAGTTCGCCGGGATGGTGATCGGAAACCATGCGGAGAATTTCTGCGTCGGGGCGAACCTCATGCTCGTCTTCCTGGAGGCGCAGAACAAGAACTACGGGAACATCGAGAAGATGGTCCGCGAATTCCAGAACGCCTGCATGCGGTTGCGCTATTCGGAAAAGCCCGTCGTGGCGGCCCCCGCGGGGATGGCGCTGGGCGGAGGCGCCGAGATCTGCATGGGCGCCGACCGGATCCGCGCCGCGGCGGAGACGTACCTGGGGCTGGTGGAAGTGGGCGTCGGCCTCCTGCCCGCCGGCGGAGGCACGAAGGAGATGGCGGTCCGGCACCTCGATGCGATTCCGGACGGGGTTTCCGCCGACCCGCTCCCGTTCCTGCGGAAGGCGTTCGAGACGATCGGAATGGCGAAGGTGGCGGCCTCGGCCGGGGAGGCAAGGGAGCTCTGCTTCCTGCGGCCCTGGGACAAGATCACGATCCAGCGGGATTTCCTCCTCCAGGAAGCGAAAAACACCGTGCTTGCGATGAACCTGGAAGGGTATCAAGCCCCCCGCCCCCGCACGGATATCGTTTTGCCGGGCCGATCGGAGTTTTCCTCGTTCGCCTACGGCCTCTACGCGATGCGGATCGCCGGGCACATCAGCGAGTACGACGAGCAGGTAGGCCGCAAAATCGCCTTCGTGCTGACCGGCGGGAACGTCCCCGCCGGCACGAGGCTGTCGGAGCAGGACCTGCTGGACCTGGAGCGGGAGGCGTTCCTGTCCCTGTGCGGAGAGGAGAAGACCCAGGCCCGCATCCAATATATGTTGATGAAGGGCAAACCGCTGCGCAACTAGCCCGCATTTCTCACCGGGCTCCGCCGCCGCAGCAGGAGGCTGGTGGGAAATGCGGGCAAGCTCGTGGGAGGAGAACGCCGATGGCGAAAGTCTACATCGTTTCCGCGGTCCGCACGGCGATCGGGAGGGCGGTCAAGGGAAGCCTCAAGGACACGCGGCCCGACGACCTGGGAGCCATTGCGATCCGGGGCGCGGTCGGCAGGGTGACGAACCTGGACCTCGCGCAGGTGGACGACGTGATCTTCGGGTGCGCCATGCCCGAGGGGGAGCAGGGGATGAACGTCGCCCGGATCTGCGCGCTGAAGGCGGGGCTGCCCGACTCCGTCCCCGCGATGACGATCAACCGGTTCTGCTCCTCCGGGCTGCAGGCGATCGCCATGGCGGCGGAGAGGATCCTTGCGGGGTTCGCCGACATCGTCGTGGCCGGCGGCACCGAGTCGATGACGATGGTCCCGATGGGGGGGAACAAGCCGTCCTTCAACCCGGAGATCATCGAAACGCGCCCCGAGGTGTTCATGCCGATGGGGCTTACCGCCGAGCAGGTCGTGCGCCTGTACAAGGTGACGCGGGAGGACCAGGACGAATTCGCGTACCGGAGCCACAGGAAGGCGATCGCCGCGATCCGGGAGGGGAAGTTCCGGGAGGAGATCGTCCCGGTGAACACGGTCGTCTTTTCCGCCGAGAACGGCGGGAAGCCGGTGCCGCGCGAGATCGTCTTCGAGGCCGACGAAGGCCCCCGCGCCGACACCTCGCTCGAGGCGCTGGCGAAGCTCAAGCCCGCCTTCGATCCCAGGGGGACGGTCACCGCGGGGAATTCCTCCCAGATGAGCGACGGGGCGGCCGCCGCGGTCGTGGTATCGGAGAAGGCGATGAAGGCCCTGGGCGCGGAGCCGCTGGGGCGGTTCCTGGGGTTCGCCGCGGCCGGAGTGCCGCCCGAGATCATGGGGATCGGCCCGGTGAAGGCGGTGCCGAAGCTGCTCAAAAAATTGCGGATCAAGCAGACGAGGGTCGATCTTTTCGAGCTGAACGAGGCCTTCGCCGCCCAGTCGCTCCCGGTGATCCGGGAGCTCTCCCTGGACCCGGACAAGGTCAACGTCAACGGCGGCGCGATCGCCCTGGGCCACCCGCTGGGGTGCACGGGGGCGAAGCTCACCGCCACGCTGCTCCACGAGATGAAGCGGCGCAACGCAGCGCTCGGCGTGGTCACGATGTGCATCGGCGGCGGCATGGGCGCCGCGGGGCTGTTCGAGCGCGAATAGGCGATGTGCGGACAGGGCTTCGCCGCCGGGGGGGGACCTTGGCGGCGAAGCCTTCAGGCGAAGGGATTAGGAAGGAGATGATGCAAAAGGAAGGGGGGGCTTCCTCCTGCATACTGTATACATGATAGTAGAAATACCGGGAAGCGTTGTCAAGGAAAATCCATCGATACATGTCGATATTTTTATTTTATGGGAAGGACGGCGATGCGCTGTCGAATGCGATTGACAAGTAAAATTATAGACTATAATATCCATAAAATATATCGTCATTGCCCTGGCAGCCAGGTGATATCCTTGAAATCGAAAGGAGTTTGACATGTCGCAAACGTACAGGCCGGAGACGATCGCCCTTCATGGGGGTCAGAAGCCGGACCCGTCCACGTTGTCGAGGGCGGTGCCGATCTACCAGACGACTTCCTATGTTTTCCACGACACCGCCCATGCGGCGAGGCTGTTCGGCCTCCAGGAGTTCGGCAACATCTACACCCGGATCATGAACCCGACCACCGATGTCTTCGAGCAGCGGGTGGCCCAGCTGGAGGGAGGCACGGGGGCGGTCGCGGTGTCTTCCGGGCAGGCGGCGGAGACGCTGGCGCTGCTGAACATCGCCAGCGCGGGGGACGAGATCCTCTCCTCGGCATCCCTCTACGGCGGAACGTACAACCTGTTCCACTACACGTTCCCCAAGCTGGGGATCGACGTGAAGTTCGTCGATCCCTCCGATCCGGGCAATTTCAAGAAGGCGATCACGAAGAAGACGAAGGCGGTCTTCGCCGAGACGGTGGGAAACCCGAAGCTCGACACGCTCGACCTGCGGGCGGTGGCCGACATCGCGCACGACGCGGGGATCCCGCTGGTCGTCGACAACACGATGCCCACGCCCTTCCTGCTGCGTCCGTTCGACCACGGAGCGGACGTCGTCATCCATTCCGCGACGAAGTTCATCGGGGGGCACGGGACCTCCATCGGCGGGATCATCGTCGATTCGGGGAAATTCGACTGGGGGAACGGCAACTTCCCCGAGTACACCGAGCCGGACCCTTCGTATCACGGCCTCAAGTTCTGGGAGGTCTTCGGAAACTTCCCCGGCCTGGGCAACGTGGCGTTCATCATCAAGCTGCGCGTGCAGCTCCTGCGCGACCTGGGGCCGGCGCTCTCCCCCTTCAACTCGTTCCTGTTCCT
>PQAK01000142.1 GCA_003105225.1 Deltaproteobacteria bacterium
CGGAAACCGCTTCTCGCGGACGGTCAGATCCAGGGTGAGGCGCATGCCGGGTCCGGTTCCCGCCATGGCGATCGACAGCGGGACCTCCCCGGGCGGGTCCATCAGGTCGACGCCGACCAGCGCGAGAAATCGGCCCGGCCCCATTTTCATCATGGGATAGGTCCGCCCCTTCCAGGCGATCGAGAGGTTGTCGACGGGCGAAGAAACGGCGACCTCCACGAGAACCGGCTCTCCCTCCTCGGGAGACATGCTCGAAACGGACAGGGAGATCGTCTCCCCGCTCGATGCCGGAATTCCAACCGGGGACGCAGGCGAGCCCTGGGCGGCGCATTCGCCGGACAGGGAAAAAAGGAGCGCGGGCAGGAGCGCGCATCCGGCAAGAAAACGGGATCTCAATCTCTCTCCCCTTCCACGACCGCGCCGAATACGCCGTCGCGCACCCGTACGTCGAGGGATCCGCCGGGCGCCGCCTCCGACACGGACCGGACGGCCTGTCCGGAAGACCGCAGCGTCGCGATGGCGTATCCTCTCGACAGCACGGCGGTCGGGTCGAGCGTGTCCAGCTTCCCCCGGCAGACCCCGAACCTTCCGCGGCTCCCCTCACGGACCGCGTCCATCCGCCGCCCGGCGCGCGAAAGGAGCAAGGCGACGTCTCCCCGCTTCCGGCCGACCCACGAAGAAGGCGAACGCAGCCGAAGCGACGCGGCCAGCGCGGAGACCCGGCCGCTGCCTTCCCTGGCGACCTCCTGGATCCTCTCGACCAACCGGTCCGTCGCCTTGGCCAGGGCGTACCGGCGGGCCTGCAGGAGAGGCCTGGGGTCGGAAAGCGCCCCCGCGCAGATCCGGAATTCCCGGCGCAGCGTGTCCCGATGATGCCGCTCCGCGCGCCGGGCCCGCAGTTCCAGCGCCGCGACGCGCTCCGCGGATTCCATCCGGTCCGGAACGGCCATCTGCGCAGCCCCCGTAGGCGTGGGGGCCCGGCGGTCCGCCGCGAGATCGGAAAGGGTGAAATCGGTTTCGTGTCCCACCGCGCTGATCGTCGGCACCGGGGATGCGGCGATCGCCCGCACCACGACCTCCTCGTTGAATGCCCAGAGGTCCTCCACCGATCCTCCCCCGCGGCCGACGATGATCAGGTCGATGCCTCCCCGCGCGACCAGCGCGTCGAGCGCGGCGGCGATGTCGCCCGCGGCGTTCCCTCCCTGCACCTGTGCGGGAGCCAGCGTAATCCCGATGGCCGGCCACCGGCCCCTGGCGACACGGATCATGTCCCGGAGGGCGGCGCCCTGCCGGGAGGTCACGATGCCGATCCGTCCGGGATAGGGCGGAAGCGGCCGCTTCCGGCCCGCTTCGAAGAGTCCTTCCGCGGCAAGCCGCGACTTCCTCTTTTCGAGCTCGAGCAGCAGGCTGCCCAGCCCGCGGACCTCCGCGGACTGGGCGTAGATCTGGTATTCCCCTTTTTTCTCGTAAACGCCCAGGGAGCCTGCGACGACGACCGTCTGGCCGTCCCGGAGATCCCCGAAGATGAACCGCTCCCTGCCGCGGAACAGCACGACCCGGACTTGCGCACCCTCATCCTTGAGCGAGAAATAGCGATGACCGGACGGGTAAAGCTTGTAGTTGGAGATCTCCCCTTCCACGCGGACGGAGCGGAAGGAACCCTCCAGGCAGGACTTGATGCGCGCGGTCAGCTCGGTCACCGTCAGGACGCCGGCTCCCGATTCCCGCGGCATGCCGAAGAGGTCGCCTTCCATCCCTTACTCCCGCGGCGTCCTTTCCCGCAGAAGCTCCTCCAGCGTCACGGCCTGCACCTTCTCCTCGCCGAGGCGCGGCAGGAGCTCCAGCATCCTGCGCAGGGTTTCCGCACTCCCGTGGCAGACAAGAACCGCAGTCCCCTTCTCCCTTGCGATCGACAGCGCCCGTTCCCACTGGCGCCGCGTCTCCTCTTCGTTCATGCCCGGGTCGAGGAAGACATCCCGCCTGGCGGCGGGGATGCCGGCCTTCCGGGCCGCATCCAGCGCCACGGACCCGGGCGTCGTCACGCTGTCCAGCAGGAAATATCCCTTCCTGGCGAGAATGGAGGCGACCGCCTCCATGGCTTCGGGATCGGCGGTCACTGCGGACCCCATATGGTTGCTGGCCCCCGATGCCTGGGGAACGTTCTCGAACATCCGCGTCAGAAGGGATTCCATCGCATCCGCCGTCATTCCGCGGCGAATCCGGAATCCTTCCGTCCGGTCGGAGGCGGGGGATTCGGGTTCCATGGGAATGTGCAGGATCACCCCCCATCCCTTCGCCTTGGCCGATTCCGCGATCTGGCGGGAAGAGGGTCCGAAAGGCAGGACCGCCACGGTGATCCTCGCGGGGAAATGCAGCCACTCGGCGTCGCGGGAGGGATCGTATCCAAGATCATCCACGACGATGGCCAGGCGAGGCGGGGGCGATGCCGCGGGGGAAGGAGGCACGGCCCGCGCCGCCGATACCTGCGGCGCCTGCGCCGCCGGCAACGGAGCATCCGGGGATGGCGGGCTCCCCGGGCCCGACAGCAGGAACACCCCCCCGACAATCAGAAGGCCGGCCAGGAATGCCCCGAACATCAGCAGCGCCAGCCATCGCCCGCGCGAGCGGCCTTCCTGCCTTTCGGCGATTCCC
>PQAK01000143.1 GCA_003105225.1 Deltaproteobacteria bacterium
CTTCCCGGTCTCGCCGACGACCACCCAGTCGGCGTGGACATCCCCCTCCACGATCCCGTCGATGCGGATCGTTCCCTTCACGCTCACCTGCCCGGCGACGCGCGTGCCGTCTCCGATGATCGTCTCCAGTTTTCGCGATCCTTTTCCGAACATGCTCACCTCCTGGCGAGGTAACCGGCCGGGTCGGTGTGCCGGCCGTTCTTCCAGATCTCGTAATGCACGTGCGGACCGGTGGATACCCCGGTGGAGCCGGAGAGCGCGATCGGCTCCCCCCGGACGACGCGCTGGCCGACCCTGACCAGCGCCTTCCGGTTGTGCGCGTACGCCGTGCTGAACCCGCGCCCGTGCTCGACGACCACCACGATGCCGCTGTTCTCCGTCCACCCGGCGAAGCTCACGATCCCGTCGGCCGTTGCCTTCACCTCGCTTCCGGGCGAAATCGAGATATCCGTGCCCGTGTGAAACCGGGTCGACTTGTACACGGGATGGCTGCGGTACCCGTAGGGCGATGAAAGCGTCCCCGCCACGGGCCACCCGGCGGGCGTCGCGAGATAGACGCTTTTCTGTTCGGCGAGATACGTCCGGATCTCCGAGACCGACTGCGTCGCCGCCTGGATCTGCTCCCGTAAAACCTCCATGTCGAGAGAGCCGGAGTCGGCGAGATCCGCCGACTCCAGGACGGCGGATTTCGACTTGAGGGAGAACAGTTTCCGGAAATCCCTTTCCGCCTCCTTCAGGGAATGCATCGTGCCCTGCATCTCGACGAACTGGGCGGAGAGGTACGACACCCTCGCCTTCATCCGCTGGTACTCCGTGGCCTGGATGGAAACGGAGACGACAAAGGCGGTCCCGACGAAGAACAGGAGGACGGAGGCGAAGACCGCAACGACCGGGACCCGGAAGCTGATGGACCTTGTCCGGCTGTGGGGGACGAGCAGGATGGTCACGGGGGTGAAGATCGCTTTCAGGTACTTCCACGCTCCGTTCATGGGGACCTCCTTCGCACCGATTCCCGCAGATGGACCCGTGCACTACCGGAGGGAAGGTTACCTTTCGATACGACGGAAGAATGCAATAGACATTCCAAGGGGGAACAAAGCCAACTCCTTGCTTTGCAAGATCTTTTTCTTCATGCCGGCCGGCGGGGATTTCGATTTTCGAATCGGCGCGGGATCGGATTACGGGAATGGAATGCCCTCTACTTGAGTACGAACACGACGCGGCTGTCCTTCTGTTTCTCTTTCTTCTCCGGAGCCAGCGTCTTGGGCTCCAGGAGGAAGATCCGCTCCGGCTCCACCTGCTTCGATGCGAGCAGGTAATCCTTGACCGAGCGGGCGCGACCCTGGGCAAGCAGGCGCAAGTCGTCGTCGGTCACCTGGAGGTGGGCGACCATCAGCTTCTCCATCTCGGGGACGGGGAGGTCCTTGGCCATGCCGATGATGTTGCGCGGCTTGGGGAACTTTTCCGCCTTGTAGGCGCGCTTGAGATATTCGGGATACTCCTTCGCATCGACGACGACATTGTCCAGCGAAGGGGGCGCCCCGCCTTTCTTCACGAGGTCCTTCAGTTTCTGGGACTTGACCTTCCGGTCGAACATCGACTGCCGCAGCGCTTCCCGGTCCTTCTCATGGTCTACATATCCCGCGATCTCCAGCTTCAGGGAGGGCCGTTCGTGGAGCGCCTTGACGAGAGTGTCGAGCTTGGCTGTCCCGGGCCCGTCCGGCACCTCCATGCCGTAATTGAATTCCAGGTAGCTCAGTTCCTCGCCCCCCCCGAAGATCGCCCCCAGGAGGGCGAACGGCGAGGTGGCGGCCTTGACCAGGAGGTTCACGATGATCTTGACGACGACGCCCCACACGCTGAACTGCGGATCGTCGAGGGAGCCGCTCACCGGCAGGTCGAGGTTGATCTCCCCCTTGCGGTTCTTCAGGAGGGCGACGGCCAGCCGGACCGGCAGCTTCGTCGCGTGGGGGCTCTCCACGGCATCGCCGAACGTGAACTGGTCGAGGAAAACGTTGTTGCTGGCCTCCAGCTTCCTCTTCACGATCAGGTATTTGAGGCTCAAGGTCAGCTTCCCCTTCTCGATCGTGTAGCCCGCGTACCGGCCGGAGTACGGGGTGAGGGGGCTCATATCCATGTCCTTGAAATCGATTTTGAGGTCCACGAAAAGGTCGTTCCGGAGCGGGTTGATCTTCCCCGTGATCTCGAGCGGGGCGTAATTTTCGAGCCTTCCGCGGAGGTCGACCTCCGCCATCCTCGTTTCCTCGGAGGACAGCCCGGAGACGCGCCCTCCGACCTCGAGGAGGTTCGCCGCGTAGTTGGGCTTGATGAAATGGTCGGTGAAGTTGATCCGCCCCCCCTGGAACGACACGGTCTCGATCGAGACCGGCGCCGGCGGCCCTGCCGCCTCACGCGGTTTCGCGCCCGCGGTGTTGTCCGGCGCCTTTCCGGCCGTCTCCCCGGCGGATGCGTGCTGCTCCTTCTTAACGATCCCCTGCAGGTTCAGGGTCCCTTCCGGGGTGACGATCACGCGAGAGTAAAAGTCGGTGAGCGCCACCTGCCGGATCGCCACGGAAAGGGGGTTTGTCCCCATCCGGATCCCGTCCATGTGAAGCGAATCCCACTTCAGGAAATCCTCCGACGTGGCCTTGTCCACCGTGGCCAGTTTCGTGACGAAGAGCGCCCCCGAGTACGTCGTCCGGAAAGCATGGTTCCGCTCCGCCAAGGTGACTCTCCCCCTGGCGGAAACGTTCCCCGACGTCAGGGAGATGTTGATCCGCTCGGCGACATACGGCTGGAACGGGACGAGGTCGATCGTCCGGACGTCGACGTTCATGTCCGCCGCCACGGGATTGACGGCCACCGTGCCGCCGACGGCGACCTTTCCCGCCTTGTTCACGGTTGCCTTGAGCGACGCTTTCCCCTTGCTGTCCTTCTCGGTAGAGATGTCCTCTGCGGCGATTTCCAGGGGGGAGATCCTCACATGGACGGGGTCCGGCGGCGTCTTGTCGACCGCCCGGATGGAGTACTGCTGCAGGGAGGCCTTCTTCACGCGGACGAGCCATCCCGGCGCGGCGGGCTTGCCGGCCGGCTCGCGCGGCGGGGGAGCGGCCAACTTCGAGGTCCCTTCCGGCACGGGAGCGAGCTTTGCCAGGTCGAGCGTTCCGTCCTTCTCCCGGGTCACCCTCAGGGCGCCTTTGACGGTCGACGCTTCCTCGACCGTGGCCGTCTTTTTGACCAGATCGATAATCGCTCCCTTCATCCCGATTTCCGGGATGTTGATGGCGTCCTCTTTCTCTCCCCGCCGCCGGAGGCTCAACGAGGAGAGCTTCGCCTCGAGCCCGGTGACGATTGCCGCGTCGCCGTCTTCACCGGGGCCGGACTTGTAGCGGGCGGAGAGGTCGAGGGTGGCGGCGGCCTGGAACGGCGCGGGCGCCGCGAGGTCCGAAAAGGACGCTTTCGCCCCGGTCAAGCGAAATGCGTCGACCTCAACCGCAAAAGCAGGTTCCGCACCCTTGTCCGCCTTCGCCGGGGGCGTTTCGTCCGGCAGCAGCGACACCACGTTCAACACCCCGGTTTTCTCGCGGACCAGGAAAACCTCCGGTGACGAGATGACGACATTGTCCAGTTTCACCCGTCTCGACAGCGGTTCGAGGGCCCCGATGCCGACGGCCAGGGACGGCAGCCGCAGCACCGGATCCCCCTTCCCGTCCGCGACGGCGAGCTTCTTGACCGTCACGTCGCCCGCGAGCGATACGGCGGGAGACTTCCCCTCGGGCTGGGAAAACGTCAGGACGGTCTTCGCGTCCAGGGACCCGGAAGGGACCCGGAATTTCAGCTTCACGGGGACGTATTCCAGGTAATAGGGGATGTCGAAGTCGCGGATATTCAGGTCGACGAGGGTATCGCGCGAAGCGCTGTACGGCTTGGTCCTCCCCTGGAGCGCCACCAGCGTTCCGTTGACCTTCGCCTCGAAGGCGGGGCGGACATACACGTCCACCGCGGAGGGCAGGTTCGACAGGAAGGGGATGGAAAGGGAAAGGTCACGGACCGCGTGGCGGGTGTGCTTGGGGCGGTCGTCGAAGTCGATGCTCCCCCCCGCGATGCGGATGTTGTTGAGGGAATACCGGAGGGGCGTGCCTTTTTTATCGGTCGGCTTGGAGGCGAACTCGTCGAGGATATCGGAAAAATTGTAGGTCGAGTCCTCGTTCCGGATCACCGTGACGCTCGGCGAACGGAGAAGGATCTCCCGGAGCACCGGCCCCCCCCTTACGATGGAGGACGCCTCGAGGTCGAGGGACAGCTCCTCGAACGACACGAACGGCCCCGCGCCGCCCCGGTCCTTCATGGAAAACCCTTCCACGCGGACCGAAAGGAGAAACGGGTTGATCCGGATCGACCGGATGGCCACGGGCCGATGGAGCTTTTCGGAGAGCTGCTTGACCAGGACCGATTTGACGACGGGGGGCAGGACGAGGAATCCGACTACCGTGAAGACCGCCAGGGCGATTGCAAACCAAAGGACGTACCGTTTCAGGATAGGTTTTCCCGCGAGCGCCTTGAGGTCCACGGCACCGCCTCCCGTTCGCTCGATACCTACATTATCCCCGCTTTTCCAAGCAGAAACAAAGGCGAATTTAATCGGACCACTTGTCTCCGAAGACCGTCTTTAACAGGTCGGTCACCCTGGCCGCGGGATCCTTCCGGAGCTTTTTGGGCAACAGGATCTTGATAGCCGCGTTCTTGAAATAGCCGTCGACCTGGTCATCCCGGTGACCAGCCTTGGTTCTCAACCCGAACTTCCCGCCCAGGTCCTCCAGCAGGCCGCCATGCCCGGGGGACGCTCCCTATTTCGGCGGAATCGGATCCGGGACCATGTTGCGGATCGGCGGAATCGATTTCAGGTAGGCGTAAATGGCCTTGAGATCCCTGTCGGTCATCCGGCCGATGAATTGCCAGGGCATCGGCGGAAGGAGAGGGCGCCCCCCGGGGGTCCGGCCGGTCCGTATCGATTTGATGAAGGCCGCTTCCGTCCATCCCCCGATGCCGGTTTCCCTGTCCGGAGTCAGGTTCGACGAGAAGCTGACTCCCCAGGGACCCGCCCATGCCGTGAGCATGCCGGTGAAAAGCCCGCCCCATTTCCCGGGGGCGATCAGATCCTTGGGGACGGGCGGGACTTTATCCTCCGCCGGATGTCCGGATAGGACCCGGTTCTCATCCACCACGGGGCCCTTGTCGGTGAACCGTTTCGGGGAATGGCAGTCGTGGCACCCGCTGACGGTTGCTAGGTATTTCCCATGGGCGACCTGGGCCGAAGGATTCGTCTTTCCCGGCCGTTTTCCACCATCGCCGGATGCGGCGGCGATCGCCGGGAGAAACATCGACAAAACCGCGGCCAGCGCGATAAAGACCGGGGTTCTTTCCCGCATTTTCTCCTCCTTGTTGTCCAAATTCCGGGATGAGGTGGTGTGCTACTACCTTAAGTGTGACGCATCCTCGAAGGAATTGCCACGAGATCCCGATGTCGAATCCCTCCCGCCGGCGGAAACATCAAATTCGGGCGATCGAACCCGTCGCATGCGGTGGCAGGAAATTACCAATCGGGAAAAGGGGGGCGAAATGGCGCACGCGAAAATCATAGCGGTGGTGGGGGCAACCGGGGCGCAGGGCAGCGGACTTGTCCGCGCGATATTGGCCGACAAGGGGGGCGGATTCACCGTCCGCGCCCTGACACGGAATCCCGGCTCCGAAAAGGCGAAAGAACTGGCGAAACTCGGCGCCGAGGTCGTACCGGCAGACGTCGACGATGCGGAGAGCCTGAAAAAAGCGTTCCGGGGCGCGTACGGGGCGTTCTGCGTCACGTTTTTCTGGGAGCATTTCTCGCCCGAAAAGGAGCTGGACCATGCCAGGGCGATGGCCCATGCGGCGAACGATGCCGGCCTGCAACACGTCATCTGGTCCAGCCTCGAGGATACCCGCAGGTGGGTTCCCCTCGAGGACAACCGCATGCCCACGCTGATGGGGAAATACAAGGTCCCGCACCTGGACGCGAAGGGGGAAGCCGACCATGTTTTTACGGACCTTGGCCTGCCGGTGACGATCCTCCTGACGTCGTTTTACTGGGAGAACCTGATCTACTTCGGCATGGGCCCRAAGAGGGGAGCGGACGGCAAGCTGGCGATCACGTTTCCCATGGGGGACAAGCGGCTTCCGGGCATCGCCGCCGGGGACATCGGCAGATGCGCATACGGCATCTTCAGGAGGGGGAAGGAGTACATCGGCAAGACGGTCGGCATCGCCGGCGAGCGCCTGACCGGCGAGGAAATGGCGATCGCCCTCACGAAGGCGCTCGGCGAGGACGTCCGCTACAATGACATCTCCCCGGAAGCGTATCGCCGCCTCGGTTTCCCCGGAGCCGATGACCTCGGGAACATGTTCCAGTTCAAGCGGGACTTCGAGGATGTTTTCTGCGGGGCTCGCAACCCGGGCGTCGCCAGGTCCTTGAATCCCTCGCTGCAGACCTTCGCCGACTGGCTCGAAAAGAACAAGAGCCGCATCCCGGTCGAGGAGGAGAAACGGCGCGCCTCGGGGGAATGAGCGGCGCCCGCGCCGGAAAAAGAAGCGGCCCGCGGGGGATTCCCCCGCGGGCCGCTTTCGCGATCGCCGGTATCAGGGGTTGCGGTTACCGGTAGTCCGGCATCTCGTCGAACTGCAGATACCTGTAGATCTTCTCCTTGTTCGGCTCGATCTTCTCGCGATACAGGTCGAAGTACTCGGCCGGCTGGGGCAGCCTTCCCAGCACGGAGGCCAGGGCTCCCAGCTCGGCGGAGCCGAGGTACACCCGCGCGCCGTCGCCCATCCGGTCGTCGAAGTTGCGGGTGGATGTGGAGAAGACGTTGGATTTTTCCGGCACGCGCGCCTGGTTCCCCATGCAGAGGGAGCACCCGGGGATCTCGATGCGGGCGCCGACCGCGCTGTACACGGAGAAGTAGGCCTCGTCCTTGAGCTGCTGCTGGTCCATCCGGGTGGGCGGGCAGATCCAGGTGCGGACGGCCGGGTTGAACTTCTGCCCCTTCCAGATCTCGCCGGCGGCGCGGAAGTGGCCGATGTTGGTCATGCAGGAGCCGAGGAAGACGTCGTCGATCTCGTTTCCGGCGACCTCGGAGAGCAGCTTCACGTCGTCGGGGTCGTTCGGGCAGGCCAGGATCGGCTCGGTGATCTCCGCGAGGTCGATCTCGATGACCGCGGCGTACTGCGCGCCCTTGTCGGCCTTGAGGAGCGACGGCTTCTTCAGCCACTTCTCCACGGCCTCGATGCGGCTCGCGAGCGTCTTCGCGTCGTGGTACCCGTCGGCGATCATCTTCTTCATGAGCGCCACGTTGGAGCGCAGGTAGGTGGCCACCGTCTTCTCGGAGAGCTGGATGCAGCCGGCGGCGGCGGAGCGCTCGGCGGCGGCGTCGGTCAGCTCGAAGGCCTGCTCGACGGTCAGGTCGGGCAGCCCCTCCATCTCCAGGATGCGGCCGTTGAAGACGTTCTTCTTGTTCTTCTTGGGGACGGTCAGGAGCCCCTTCTGGATGGCGGAGTACGGGATGGCGTTGACGACGTCGCGCAGCGTGATGCCGGGATGGAGCTTCCCCTTGAAGCGGACCAGCACCGACTCGGGCATGTCCAGGGGCATGAATCCCAGGGCGCCGGCGAACGCGACCAGCCCGGAGCCAGCCGGGAAGGAGACGCCGATGGGGAAGCGCGTGTGCGAATCGCCGCCGGTGCCGACCGTGTCGGGCAGCAGGAGGCGGTTCAGCCACGAGTGGATGACGCCGTCGCCGGGACGCAGCGCCACGCCGCCGCGGGCGGAGACGAAGCCGGGCAGGTTCTTGTGCATCTTCACGTCGGACGGTTTCGGGTAGGCCGCCGTGTGGCAGAACGACTGCATGAACAGGGGGGCCTGGAATTTCAGGCACGCCAGCTCTTTCAGCTCGTCGGAGGTCATCGGCCCGGTCGTGTCCTGGGAGCCGACCGTGGTCATCCTGGGCGTGCAGGCGGTGCCGGGGAGTACGCCCGGCAGGCCGCACGCCGCGCCGACGATCTTCTGGGCCAGGGAGTAGGCCTGGTCCTTCTTCGGGACCGGGTTGTCCGGCAGGGTGAAGACCGTGGAGGGCTTAAGCCCGAGCGCCTTGCGCGCCTTCGCGGTGAGCGCCCGGCCGATGATCAGCGGGATGCGGCCGCCGGCACGGAACTCGTCGGCCAGCGTGTTGGGGGAAAGGGTGAACTTCGACAGCTCCTTCCCGCTCTCGTCGGCGATGACGCCGTTCTTCGTGTCGATCACGATCACGTCGCCCGTCTTCATCCCGGCCACGTCGGCCTTGAGAGGAAGCGCGCCGGAGTCCTGGGCGGTGTTGAAGAAGATCGGGGCGATGACGCCGCCGATGATGACGCCGCGCGTCTTCTTGTTGGGCACGCCCGG
>PQAK01000144.1 GCA_003105225.1 Deltaproteobacteria bacterium
CGGACGGCAATCGCACGGCCTTCAGGTCCGGACGCGCCCGCAGCAGGCGGGACACCAGTTCCGCCCGGGTGGGAGCGTCCGGTTCGATGAGATTGAGAATCGGCGGCATGTGATCGAAATCTTCGACGTATTTCCGGATCGCTTCCGCCGCCCGATCCACGCCGCAGAGGCTGAGCCTGCCGCTTCCGCTGCCGACGTAGATGTACCAGGGCCCGACTTCCCGGCCCAGGCGGCCGGGAGGTTCGAAGTGGTCATAGTCCACCAGGGGCCCGGGCCGCACCACGCGGACCCCGATGCCGAGCTTCCCGCAAAGCTCCCTCGCCAGGCGCTCCGATTCCGCCTTCCCCCACACGTAGGGGCCCCTCTCCTCGGTATCCAGGGCCAGCGGCGTATCCTCGGTGATGGGGCGTCCGGTCTCCCGTCCGGTTTTCAGCACGGCGATGCTGCTGATATGCACGAGATTCTTCACACCGGCGACATGCATCGCCTCGATCAGGTTCCGCGTGGCCCCTATGGAATTCCGTTCGTGCGCTTCCCTTCCTCCCGCCGTTTCGGCGGCGCAATGGACCACATGCGATATGCCGTCGAAGAGCATCAGCTCGACGTCTCCCGCAAGGTCCGCCGCGGCGTATTCCACGCCGGGAATCCGGCTCGCCGCCGGCGGGATCTTCCTCGCGACGACGCGCGTCAGCCGGTTCCGTCTCCTCAATTCGGATGCGACCGCCTTTCCCAATACCCCCGTCCCCCCGGTGACCAGGACGCCGCCGCGGGCGCGGTCCGGCGGAGGGAGCGCGGATTCCTTGCGTTCCAGCTCCGCCTGGCGGGCGGCGCTTTCCTCCCTGTCGGCGGCCTCCAGTTCTTTCCCGATCCGCTCGCAGACCGCGACCGTATCGACGATCGAGGCGGCGTCGCCCGCGTCCGGGAGACCGGACCGCAGGTTTTCATAGAATGTCCCGATGATCTCCAGGAGTCCGGGATAGCTTTTCTGCTTTTTGACGACCCTTCGGAATAGCGCGCGCGTCGTTTCCGAGAATGTCTGCCACGACTGCCGGTAGGGGTTCAGGATCTTGGCTATCGTCGATACGCCGGGGCCCGGAAGCAGGATCACCGCCCCCCGGACGAAATCCGCGAACAGGGAGCCGTTCGTTCCGACGATCTTGATATAGGATTCGATCGGCCGCCCTTCCAGGGTGACGACCAGCGTCCCGGTGGCTTCTCCGCAGCGGAATATCCCGTGTACGCTGCCCGAGGCCTTCACCTCCAGCGCCCGGATCTCGACCGGGACCTCTTCCCGTGGGAGATTCTGTTTCATGAAATGCAGCAGGAGGTATACCGGGTGGGGAAGGATGTCCACGAGCTGATCGAGCGGAGAGATAGCCGTACGCCCATCCTTCGAATACCGCACCGGCTTGAAGGAAAAATAGCTTTCGATCTGGACGATGCGCCCAAGCTTCGCCAGGTTTTCCGATGCCTTGCGTGCAGGCAATTCATACAACAGTTGATGTCCCGCGCAGACGCGAAGTCCCCTTTCCTTCGCCAGGGAAATCAATTCCCGCGCCTCCTGCGCGCAGGGAGCGAACGGCTTCTCCACATACACGTGCGCCCCGCGCTGCAGCGCCAGCCGCGCCAGCGGGACGTGGGTCTCCGGCGGGGTGCAGACGTGGACCACGTCCGGCTTCAGGCGGTCGAGGAGATCCTCCGCGCTCGTGAAAAATTCCAGGCCATCCCCTGCTTCCGCAAAACGCTCCCCGCCGCCGATGGCAGGGTCCGCCACGGCGACCAGGCGCGCATCCTCGAGCAGGCGGATCGCCTTGGCATGATGCAATGCCATCTTGCCGGCGCCGAACAGCGCGACCCGCAGTTTCCCCAACGGCGCGGCTCCCCTATCCATCATGCGTGGACTCCATTTCCGGAAACGCGGGCGATTTCGAGATAGAGGCGATGATATGCGTTTGCCATGCATTCGTTGGAAAATTCCTTCTCGACCTTATTCCGGGCGGAGGATCCCATGGCTTGCCTCAATCCCCCGCTCCGGTAAAGATCGAGGCACTTCCGCGCGAATGTCTTCGGGTCCCGCCCGTCCACCAGGTATCCCTCGCTTCCATCCTCCAGGATTTCCTTCATCCCCCCGACGTTCGGGGCTACCACCGGGATGGCGTGCGACATCGCGTCCAGGACGCTGATCGGAATCCCCTCGTGCAGGGAGGTGCTCAAATACAGGTCGATCCCCCGGTAAAAACCCGCAAGGTCGTCCACGAATCCCCGAAGCCGGAAAGCGTCTCCCAGTCCGTACCGATCGACCAACTCCTGGACCTTCCCGCGGTCCGGCCCGTCTCCCGCAAGCTCGAAGCGGATCCTGTCCGTCTCCCTTCGCACCTCCCGGGCGATCTCCACCATCAAGGGGAAATCTTTGACAGGAAAGATCCTTCCCATCGATCCGATGACGAAATCGTCCCTCCTCATCGCCGCCGGGGAACCTTCCGGGAGATCGGTCCCATTATGGATCACGTCGATCCGGTCTCCCGGGAATCCGAAGCGTTCGATGAAGCTCTTCCGGATATCGCCGGATACCGCGATCACCTTGGCGAAGGATTTCATGACCAGAGAAATATTCAGCCTGTGGAGAAGCCGGTATTTCCTGTTTTGGCTCGTCCCGAAAGACTCGGGCAGCCCGTGCTGCGTTCCGACCAGCCGGATGCCGTTTCTCCGCCGCGACGACAGGTAGGCCAGGATATTTTCCTTGTACCGGTGAGAGTGAAGGATGTCGGGAGATTCCAGGTCCAGCACGCCGCCGGCGTCCCGCACCAGCTGATAGAAGCTGCGGCCGCTTTCCTCGATCACGTTCACGGGGATGCCGAGCTCCCGGATCTTATCCGCGAGCATCCCTTCGTTGAGCAGGATCGCCGACAGCCCGAGATCTTCCCGGCGCTTCAGGTGCCTGAGGAGGTGGTAATCCATCACCTCGGCTCC
>PQAK01000145.1 GCA_003105225.1 Deltaproteobacteria bacterium
GAGGTCTGGCCTGCCGTCCCGGCATTGTCGGACGCGGGTCTCCTGTCGCTGGAACACCCGGCCAGCAGGAGAAGGACCGCGAGCGACGGAAACCATCGATGAGAGAGCATGCGCGTCAGTACTGGTACAGGACGGAGATTTTGGAGCGCTCGGTGGGGTTCGATATCCTCTCGGAGAGAACCTCGATCGTGTACAGGTACGGGACGCTCACCACCGTCACTTCTCCGGACCCGGAGTTCACGACGGCCGTCTTCAGCAGCCCTTCGTCCGCGCCGGAATTCCCGTCCACGGTGTCGACGACCTTGGAGTACACGCGATACGCTCCCAGGTCGATGCGCATGTCATAGGTCGTGGAGACCGCCGGGTTGATCGTCATCGAGTTGTCCAACCCTCCCCACGTGCCGATACCGCCGGCCAGCTTCGTTCCGATGCCTGCGCTCAACACCTGGTTGGTGAACGGGGTGGTGGGGAGTCCCCGGCTGGATATCAGCTGGAACATCGCCTCCATCCCCCCCCGGCTCGCCTCGACGGCCGTCCGGTAACTCTTCTGCTGGCCCGAGACGAAGGAGCCGCGTCCCACCATGAAGAGCATGGCGAGGGTCATCCCGAGGGCAATCACCGCCAGGATCAGCACGAAAGCGAGCGCGAACCCTTTTTCGCTTCGAAGGATCTTCATGGTCATTGCGCCAGGTTCCTCGGTTTTACCACAATGGAGTACGCTTTCCATCGATAGTTCAGGAAACCGGTGATATCGAAATTCCTCCCTATCCCCTCCGACCCCACGAAGATCGGGTTCGTCGCGTGCCGGTAGGAGTCGTCCCTCTGCCCTTCCTGCGCCAGGACGTGGACATGGACTTCGGCGAGCCGGGCGCGGAGATCCGCCGCCGTCAGTCCCGTGGAGATGTCATCGGTCCATGAGTTCACCGCTCCGTCGGCGTCGGTATCCAGGCCGTAAACCACATGCAGGTCGGCCACGCAGTCCATCAAGGGATACACGGTCGTTGCATCTCCTGTACCCGAGTCGTTCGTGAGGACCGCCTTCACCAGCACCCCGGTGTTCGGCGCGCATCGCTGCGGCACGGTCACCGGCGATATCGGAGAACCGGAAGCGGCGTTCGCGATGTAATACTCCGCACGGTTGAACGGCCTGTCCGGGGAAGCGCCGGAGCTCTTGATCCCGTAGATGATATTCGCCGAATACGGCTCCACAGGGACGAAAGCCGCCGTGTTGGAGAACTGCGTGGAGAAGGAACCCGCGTTCGTCACCAGCGACCGCCGGTTGGTGTCCGTGCTCCCGGCGGCCAGCACGATGACCCAGTCGGCGGCGTCGAGGTTCTCTTCCGCAGGGGTCCAGGGCCTTTTTACGTTCGCCTGCGTGAGCGTCGTCCACCTCCCCGCCGCGTTGTCCATGCCGACGCTGATCGACTTGATGACCAGGTAGGCGGATTGGTTGACCGTGAACGACGCGTTGTCGAGGCTGATCACGGCGCGCGGCGCATTGGGAGTATCTTCGAGGGACGACAGGGCCGCCACGGTCGGACGCTCCGTGTAGCCGAGGAGGTTATTCCACGGCAGCCCGAAACCCAGCCCCTCCAGGTCCTGCCGCAGCAGCTCCAGCCCGAGGATCCCTTCCACGTTCGTCGCGACGATCTTCGTCTGCCCCTTGTATTGATTGACCGACACGATGAAGAAGGTGGTCGCGGCGGCGAGCACGAAACCGACGATCGCGAGCGCGATCATCAACTCGATCAGGGAGTGTCCCTCCTCGCGACGGTTCATCGCTGCCTCACGATCGTCACGACCTGGTGGCTGTACGATGCATTCCGGCGGTTCCAGCTCACATTGACGGTTACCTGCCGGTTGGTCGGGTCCAGATTGGCAACGGTCCGCGTCACGGTGTAGTTCGTGGTGAATCCGCGGATCTGCCGCGGCACGATCGTGTTGTCGTTCAGCACATTATCGAAGGGCAGATTTCTCACATGCTGTATTTCCGCTTCCGCCACGCTCACGCCCTCGTCCCGCATCGAATTGCGGATATTCTCGTTCAATACGATCAGTCCCCCGTCGCTCAAACCGAGGAAGATGATGAAGACGATCGCGAGGGCGACCAGCACCTCGACCAGCGTCATCCCCCCGTTATTTTTCGACACAGATCCCGGTTCCCGCATCGTATTTCCCCATTTTCATTCTTGTCGCCCTCACCGTTATGCAATCGTAATCCGGATTCACGTTCGACGACAGACGGATCGTCCCGCTGTCGGTCGATGCGATGCCGTTCCGGTTGAACGCGAAGTTCGCCGCGCCCCCTCCGGCGACGATCGTATGCGTGATGGTCGCACCGGTGACCATGTTGTCCAAACCGGACTGGTAATTGCAGTCTCCATCCGGCAGCGGATTGCAATCCTCGTAGGTGGCGTACCGGGTCACGGGCGTCCCCGTAAACCGGACGAAATAAAACCTGCCGCGCTGCATCGCCCGTCCGCGGGCGTCCATCAGGTCGACAAAGAGCTGCTTGGTTTCCTCCTCGACCTTGTATTTCTCGTTCATCTCGCGGAACGAGGATACCGCCAACGCGGCGAGAATACCCACGATGGCGATCACGATGGCGATTTCCAGTATCGTGATGCCTTTCCGATCGCCCGCGATGTTTCCGCCGCTCACGCTTTCCTTACCTCTCCTTCATGTGCAGCAGCCGTTTGACCGGCGGCGGCTGGGACAGCAGCGAGAGTCCCTGTGCGGTCGGCGGCACGCCTTCGATCGCCCCGGTCCGGCGCCCGTCCTTGTGCGTTCCCCCCGCGCCTTCCCCGACGTCCTTCTGGAAGGCGGTGGACAGGTCGAGCTGCTCGACGCTCGCCGTGGACACCTGCACCAGCGCCTTTCCCTTCATCACCGCGGTGGCGGGCGCATCCCCGGTATTGTACCGCAACGCCCAGAGGAAGCTCTTCCCCCCGAGGGCGCACTCGTCGCCGTACGGCTTGTACGTGGTGAAGAAGACCACCCCCGAAGTGGTGGCCAGCGGGTCGGTGATCACGCGCTCCGACCGGTAATAACGAAGCGTATTGTCGTACGTATAATTATTGGAAGGATCCAGGTCGATGACCCATCCCCGGAACCCGGGGAGAAGGGAGGTTCCTTCCGTGGGGACATTGGTGATGTCGGTGACATTGGTCAGCGACGAGAAGAGAACCGTATCGGTGCACGACGGGTTGATCGTGTTGATCGCCGTATAGCAAGGGTCCTTGATGCCGAACAGCTGGCGCTGTCCCGCCTGGTCGTCGATGTCCGGAGACGTGTTCGTTCCCGAGGGGGGATTTTCGAAGAAGTATCTGCCCGTGCCGAAGAACAGCCAGTTCGTGCTCGTGTTCTTGTTCTGCAGGCGCGCCACGGAAGAGGTCACCGGACCGATCCCGTCGATGACCGGGTTCCACGTCCAGACGCCGGCTCCCGGCGTAGCGTTGGCGGTGACGATCCTGCCCACGCCGCCGTCGGTCCATGTGTAATTGGGGCTCGATCCCGCCCGCTTCACGTACCCCACGTAGATCGCGTCGTCCTGGTAATCGAGATTGAAATCGGCCACCGAGTTGATCATCGATCCCGCGAAGGCAAAGGGGGTCCCGGTATCGATCGTCTGTACGAGCGCCCCCGTCTTCAGGTTCAGGACGAAGAATCGCAGCGGCTGGTTGGAGCGCCCGAGGAACTGGTTGTTGACATTGTCGATCCCCCCGGTCGGACCGGAACCCACTACGACGTACCATTCGCCGTTCAGGTTCCGGTCGCGCGCCGGCGGGATCGCCGAGTTCAATGCGTTGATCCGGATGACGGCGGGGCCGGTGGTCGTGAAGCCCAGCCCCCCGTTCGTCGCGGCATCCGGAATGTTCGCGTTCGAGAATTCCCACAGGATGGTGGGGGTCCTCGGGTCGGTCACGTCGAGGGCGAAGTACGAAGAGTACCCGACGGATCCGCCGTCGGGCGTCCGCACGCAGTTGTTCGCCGTGGTGCAGGATACCCGATTGTCGCACGCCCCCCCGGTCCGCATCCCCCCGATGAGAACGGTTCTCCAACTGGCGGCGGTCCGCGTGTCCGAAGGATTTCCTCCGATGCTGGCATCGAAGACGTACGGGGACAGGTCGGCGTAATAGAGGTGGCAGTAGTCGGGGTCCTTGAGGTACTTGAGGTACGGAAGCGCGTTTTTCGGGATGAACCCCCAGGCTTCATCCCCCAGGGATACGGAGTAAGGATTCGTGATCCTCGCCTTCTGCGTCGACAACTGGGCGGGAGAGGTCCAATGCTGCTCCAGTTTACCCAGGTGGAAGGCGTGCAGCATCCCGTCGTTCCCGCCCGTGAAGACCATCCCGCGATTCGTGTAGTTCGAATTGTCGATGAACGACTTGTACGTCGTGTCGAAGTACGCGGAATCGTACTTGTTGAGCGGCACGCCCGCCACGATTCTCGGCGTGGAGTTGACGATGTCCCCCAGTTTCCACACGTTCTCCGTACCGCCGATCGACACCGTCCTCGGACGAAGGGCGGAATCGTCCGTGTTGTCGATGCCGGTCACGTACTCGATGATCGTCGCCACGTTGTCCCCCGCGTCCGGGATCAGGTAGGGACTCAGCGTCGAGGCGTTGGCGACGGAGAAGTCGATCAGCGTGGAGCCGTTAAGCGACGTTTTGATCGTCCGCGGGGAGCCGGACGGCGATACGTCGCGGTTCCAGAGCTTTCTCCCCGCCTCCCAGAGGCTGCGGATGTTCTCGAAACTCACCGTGGGATCCGTGACGTCCGCAATGCCGTCCCCGTCGGTATCCTGCCAGCGCCGGACCTGCGTGAGCTGGGACACTGGGTCGAAGAAGAACTGCACGATGTCGTCGTTGGCCAGATTCAGGTAGTTGTCCTGCGTCGTATCTTCGCGGATGGTGGCGGTGGCGAAGAAGGGATCCACGAAATACCACAGGTTCTGCAGCGCCCCCGTCCACCAGATGATGTCGTTCCCTACCGCGCGGCGCGGGTAGAAGATCGCCTGCAGGAGGTTCGCCCCGCTCCCTTCTCCGGATGCGAGGACCGATGCCGCGGTGCCGGAGGAGGCGCGCTTCAGGATGCCGGAAAAGGCGTCCCTGACCGCCCTCTCGAGCGCGGCCCCCTCGGTCGCCTCGAAATAGGTGTCCGGGACGCCGTCGCCGTTCTTGTCCCAGTTGGACGGCGAGCCGGTGGAGGGCATTTCCGATGCGTCGGAATTCTCGAACCCGCCGTTGATCGATGCATACTTGAGCAGGGTCGATCCCTCCCCGAAGGCGAACACCGTGTACAACGTGAGGTTCTGGAACCCGGAGATGTTGTCCGCCCCGATCGACGGTGAATTCCGCAGGTCGGTGGTGTGCAGGAACAGCGCTACGTCCTCGACGCCGGATTCGTCCCCGTAAAAGCTTTTGACTCCCGTGCCGCCGCAGAGCGGGTTCACGATGCTCGAACCGAGGAAGGACCATCCCGTGCCGCTGGTGGCCGGACAGGTTTGATAATTGGTGCCCACCTTGCAGATAAAGGGCGTTTTCCCGATCGGGTAGTCCCGGACCGCGGTGGGGATCTTCCCGTCGGAACACGGCTCTCCGTCCGTAAGGAGAAGGATGAAATTCTTCTGGCAGATCGGCCAGCGGGGGTTCCCGCCGGTGCCGAAGTTCATCGGGTCGGCATTGTTGGTGGTGCCGTAGTCGTTCGAATAATCCGGACCGGTGCCGGAGGGAGATGCATACCCCGTAATGGATGTCTGTTGGGCAAAGTACCCCGTGGCCGACCACAGCGCCTCGGCCAGCGGCGTATTCGTGCTCGGCCGGGAAAGGTTGATCTGGTTGATCGTGTCGGAGAGGCTGCTGACCGTCTTCTTTCCGACGACCTTGTCTTTCCCGATGTTCGTGACCACCTGCCCGCCGTCGTTGGTGTTGTAGAACTCCAGGCCCACGCGCGCGCGCGCCCCCACCACGGACTGCAGGACCCCCTCCACCGGAATGGGGACCACGACGTTCACCCGGATGCTGGAGGGGGTGAGGCTGCCCGAGCCCGTCACCTTGGACACATTGATTTGCGCCGTGCCGGAGTTCCCCGTCTGGGAGACGAAGTTGACCGCCACGTTGTAGGGAGTATTCGCCGCGGCTACCTCGGCCGTGATCTGCTTGTAGAGTCCGCGGACGGGATCGTCCGGAATCTCGCCATCGATGTTGTTTCCGTTGGGACGGCCTCCCGTGAGCACTTTGCGCATGATGTCGATCCGCCGCATCGTCAGCCAGTTCAGGAAGTCCCCGGACCAGAGATAGTTCCCCGTCCTCGTACCGGTCGGCGACGGGGAGAACTGGTTGGTGCTGTACTGGTACCACTGGTCCGGGTCGAAGTAGCCGTAATACCGGTGGGATGCGGGGCGCCCCGTCCAATTGTACCCGATGCATACATTGTCAATCTTGCAGCTCCGGTCGTCGGAGGAATCGTTCGGCGTCTGGTACCCGTCGAAGTAGGCGTTGTTCAGCATGCTCCCCGAGATGTCCAGGAGGATGAGGACGTTCGGGGGGATGTTCTGGATCACGTAAGGCGGCACCTGGCAGTAGTCGTTCATGACGGCTGCGACAGGTTCGGGCGGCCGGAGGATCCCCGTCATGGCGGCCAGGGCGGCAAGGAGGATCGCGGTATGGATTTTCAGGCGGTTCATGGTCCCCCCTTATTGAGGCAGCGTGCGGTACACCGTGACCGACACGATCTTCCGGTTTCGGAAAACAATCTCCACCGTTTTCCCCTTCAGCGAGGAAACATCGACCGATGCCCCCGACTGCGCGTTGCGCAGCGGGACGCCTTTGAGATCGTAGGTCAACCCTCGTATCGCAACGACCGTTCCCTGGAGGCTGTCCACGACCCCCGTGACGGAGGTGACGCGGTCGGCAGCCTGACCCGCACCGGGGACTGCCGCGGCGCTTCCAAGTACGACCATCACGACGGCGACAAGGAGCGCAGTCCGCCATCTATTCTTCATCTCTTCCTCGCTTTCCCCAAGATCAAGTCTTCCGCACCACGGAATCCATCAGGGCCCGTACCTTCTTGCGATGATTAACAGCAATAAGCATACCTATTCCCTTTTTAGCTTTATCGCCTGGTGGGAACGGAATCTTTAATCGGGCCGAGTATGCGATATTATGATGTTATTACAACAAGATACACCCTTAATAGGAGTATCTATCCGGGCATGAGCCGATCCCTTGCCGCACTCCGGATTGACGGAATCGGGAGAAAAATGTTTAAACGGGATTAAAACTTTTAATGTCCCGGCTCGCCATCCCGGGAAGATTTTCCGAGCAGTTCGACCAATCGCCCGACGATTTCCGAAGCGATGCCCGGCAGGTGCAAATCCGTGATCCCGGCCGTCAGCGAGGTTTCCTCCGGATTGATCTCGATGATGAATGCGCCGCGCTCCTTGGCGATCCTCGGGATGTCGCACGCAGGAGAGACCTGCGCGGATGTGCCGATCACCAGGAGGACGCCGCAGTTTCTGGCCTCCTCCTCCGCCTGCTCCTGGGCCATCCAGGGAATCGGTTCCCCGAAAAACACGATGTCGGGCTTGAGGATCTCCCCGCACCGGCAGCGCGGAGGCATGCCTTCCGCGATCTTCTCGAGCGATGGATATCGCCTCCAGCACGCAACGCAGACCAGTTCCCTCGGATTCCCGTGGTACTCGATCACCCTGCCGGACCCCGCGGCCTGGTGGAGGCCGTCCACGTTCTGCGTGATGACGGACCGGAGGATCCTCCGCCGCTCCATCTCCGCGAGCCCGTAGTGGGCGGGATTGGGAGAAGCGCCCTTGAGGACATCGATCATCTCGGAGAGCATTTCCCAGACTTTTTCCGGGTCCCGCAGGAACGCGCCGATGGTGGCGTATTCGGCGGGGTCGAACTTCTCCCACATCCCCTGGGCCCCGCGGAAGGCGGGGATCCCGCTTTCCACGGAGATGCCGGCCCCGGTCAGCGCAACCGCGTTTCCCCGGAAAACGAGGGCGTCCGCCGCTTTTCGGCAGAGGTCATCGTCGATGGGAGCCTTCTCCGTGGGAGTCAGGCCTTCAGCAGCGATTCCAGCTTGAGCGCGAGCCCGAAATCGCCGGCGACCTTCAACTTCCCGGTCATGAAGGCCATCTGGCCGTTGAGCTTCCCCGACACCAGGTCGAGGAAATCGCCTTCCGCCATCGTGACCGTGCAGGCGGGTGCGGGCGCCTCCCCCCTGGATACCGCGGCGACGCCGTCCGTGAACGCCACGTTGTAGTTCGCTTCCCCCACCTTGAACTGGTAGACGCAGGTGAGGCCCGCCAGCTTCGGCGCGTTCTTCGCGAGCTTCTCCTGGAGCGACTCGAAAAATCCCGTAACCGTGGTCTCGGCCATCGCGCCTCCCCCTTCGGCAATAATGAACGATGATTCATTCGAAACTGAACGTACCATTCCGGCTGCCGGATTGTCAACGACCCTCCGGCTGCTATAATCGCGAAATGAGGATTTTCGGCCTGACGGGAGGCATCGGTTCCGGGAAGAGCACCGTCGCGAGGATGTTCCGGGAGGAGGGGCTGGCGGTCATCGACGCCGACCGGATCGCCCGTGAAATCACGCTTCCGGGGCGTCCCGCCTACGAAGCCGTCCTCCGGGCCTTCGGCCGCGGGATCCTCCTTCCCAACGGCCGGATCGACCGCCGGCGGCTCGGGGACATCGTTTTTGCCGACCCCGGGAAACGCTCGGAGCTGGAAGCGATCACCCATCCCGAAATCGCCCGCGGGATCGCGTCCGAACTTTACCGCCTCGAGTCCGAGGGACACAACGTGGCCCTCGTGGAGGCGGCGCTCATCTTCGAAACCGGACGCCGTGCGCGGTTCGAGGCGGTGATCACCGTGCGCTGCGGCCGGGACCGGCAGGTGCGGCGCCTCGTGAAGCGCGACGGCATGTCCGAGGAGCGGATCTTGCAAAGGATCGCTTCCCAGATGGACCCGGAGGAGAAGGCCCGCGCCTCGGAGCACGTCATCGACAACTCCGGGGACCGGGCCGCCACCCGGGCACAGGTCCGCGAACTTGCGGAACGGATCAAGTCCGGCTCCGCTCCCTGAAGATACGCCTGCTTCCTCGCGGGGAATCACAGCATGGTGGCCGCAAGCGGCTCCGTTTCCTCGCAGGGGGGCCGTTCACTCGGTCGCTCGGCTTGCTGAGAACCGCAAGCCTGCGCTCAACCTTCGCCTGAAAGCCTCGTTCAGACCCCCCTGCTGCGTTCACTTCACCGCACCCGGCGATCCTTCCTAACGCTGCGTCATCCGGCGGAGACGGGGAACGCTCCTGCAACTGCGGTATGCGCTTAAGACGGAAGGCGCAGCCGATGGGGGGTCCGTGCTCACTTTCGCGCTGGCGAAAACTTGATGTCGGGACGTTCTGAAAACTTTGATGTGAAGTTCCGGGACGTTCTTTAAGTTTTTGCAGGATTTAAATAATGAAAAAACTTAAAGAACGTCCCCTTCTGAAAAGTTTTCAGAACGTCCCCTTCCGAAAGTTTCAAGAACGTCCCTCCTTGATCGTTTTCGCCAGCGCCCCCGCTGCGCCGGACCCCCCGGAGGCAGGCGCCTTCCGTGTATGGCTACAGGAGCGACTCCGGCGGCGCGTACTCCAGCGCGAGGGCGCGCGCGACCCCCTCGCAGGTGACCTTTCCCCGGAAGGTGTTGAGCCCCGAGCGCAGCGCCGGGTCATCCCGCAACGCCGCCTCGATGCCGGACGCGCAGAGCCGCAGGAGGTAGGGCAGGGTCGCCGAGGTCAAGGCGAGCGTCGAGGTGCGGGGGACCGCCGCCGGCATGTTGGACACGCAGTAGTGCACCACCCCTTCCTCGATGAAATAGGGCGCGGCGTGCGTCGTCGGACGCGAGGTCTCCACCGATCCCCCCTGGTCGATGGAGATGTCCACGATCGCCGCCCCCCGCTTCATCCGTCTCAGGATCTCCCGGGTGACGAGCACCGGCGCCTTGTCCCCCACGACCAGCACCGTGGAGATCACCAGGTCGGCCGCAGGTACCTCCGATGCCACCGACCCCGGCGTGGACAGCGCCGTTCGGAGACGACCGGGAATTTCTTCCGCCGCACGCGCCAGCTTCTCCGGGGAGATATCGAGAAGGACGACATCCGCCCCCACCCCGGCTGCGGTCCGGGCCGCATGCCTTCCCGCGGTTCCGGCTCCGATCACGACGACCCGGGAGGGCGCCGCCCCGCCGGCCCCGGACAGGAGCACCCCCCTTCCTCCGCATGATTTTTCCAGCGCACGCGCGCCGACCTGGACGGCCAGGATTCCCGCCACCTCGCTCATCGGGCGAAGCAGCGGCAGCTTCCCGCCGTCGGAGACCGTCTCGTAGGCAATGGCGGTCACGCGGCGTTGCAGAAGGATCCCGGTCAACGCCGGAATCGCGGCCAGGTGCAGATAGGTAAAGAGTGCGGAGGCTTCCGACAGGAAAGGGAACTCCTGCGGGAGCGGCTCCTTGACCTTGACCACGAGGTCGGCTTCCCACGCTTCGGCGGCGGTCGGGACCACCCGCGCGCCCGACGCAGTATATTCCGCGTCCGAAAAGCCGCTTTCCTCCCCGGAGCCGGCCTGGACCCTCACCTCGGCTCCCGCGCCGGTCAGCCTCTCCGATCCGCCGGGCGTCAAGGCCACCCGGTTTTCTCCCGGCTTGACCTCCCGGGGCACCCCGATGCGCATCCCCGTCAAGCCCCGCCGGACGGGATCACCCGGGCGTCCACGATCTGCAGGCCGCTTTCATGGACGATGACGGGATTCAAGTCCAGTTCCTCGATCCGCGGGTGCCGCGATACGAAATCCGACACCTGGAGGAGGAGCCGCCGGATGCCGGCGACGTCCACGGGCTTCTGGCCCCTGTACCCATGGAGCAACCGGCTTCCCCGGATCTCGCCGATCATTTCCTCCGCGTCCCGTTCCGAAAGCGGCACGATCCGGAACGCCACGTCCCCCAAGGCCTCCACCAGGATTCCCCCCATGCCGAACATGACCGCATGGCCGAACTGCGGGTCCTTGACCACGCCGACGATCACTTCCCGCCCCGCCCGGGCCATGGCGCTCACGAGCACGCCGCCGTCCCGGGCTCCCGCCCGCTTCGCCGCCAGGGAGACGTCCCGGCAGGCCCGCCGCACCGCCGGTTCGTCGGCCGCGTTCAGGATGACGCCGCCGATGTCGCTTTTGTGCGTGACGTCCGGGGAGTTCAGCTTCACCGCGACGGGATACCCGACGCTCCGTGCGGCGGATACCGCCCCCTCTTCGTCGTTCGCGTGCCGGAAGGGGATCACCGGAAACCCGGATTCCGACAGGAGCCGCATCGATTCCGCGGGAGAAAGCGCCATGCGCGCCCCGGTTTCCGTTTTGCCGGCTCCCGCCGGCACCGCCGCCTTCGGAAACCGATCCCTGCGGAATCGGGCGTGGCAGGACAGCGCCTTCACCGCGCGCTCGGGAGTCGGAAACACCGCGACCCCCTTTTCGTGCAGCAGGGCCCGCTCCGCACGCTCGACATCCGCCCCGCCCAGATAGGCCACGAGCTCGCACCGGCCGGGAGTGATGACGCCGCTCGCCCCCGGGATCGGATCTCCGAAGATCGGCATGACGACGTCGTAGTGCCCCGCCGATGCTTCCAGCACCTTCCGGTAGCGGTCGGCATCCGTGTCGCCGGTCAGGTCCAGCGGATTGCCCACGATGCAGTGCGACGGCAGGGTCTCCTTGAGGGTCGCCGCAAGTTCGGGCGGCAGCGGAACGACCCGGAACCCCTCCTCCTCCGCGACGTCGGTGGCGATGATCGCGGAGCCTCCCGAACTGGTGACGATCAGCATCCGGGGACCCGCGGGAGCCGGGAGGCAGGCAAGCGCCTTCGAAAAATCGTAAAGGTCTTCCAGCGATGCGGCACGGTGTACGCCGTATTGCCGGAACACGGCGTCGTAGATCTCGTCCCTCCCCGCGAGCGACCGCGTGTGCGACTCCGCCGCCATTCTGCCTCGTTCCGTCCGTCCCGCCTTGAAGATCACGAGCGGTTTCCTGCAGGCGCGGATCGAGCGCAGGAATTTCCCCGCGTCCTTGACCCCTTCGATGTACAGGGAAACCACCTTCGTCTCCGGGTCTTCCGCGAAGAATTCGATCAGGTCCGCCTCGTCCACGTCCGCCCGGTTCCCCATGCTCACGAACGCGGAAAAGCCGAGGCGGTCCTCCGACGCCCAGTCGATCAGGGCCGCGCCCACCGTGCCGCTCTGGGACACGAACGCAATGTCCCCCCGACGGGTGATCAGGGGCCACGAGGCGCACACGCCGTGGTAGGGGTAGTTCACGCCCTGGCAGTTCGGGCCCACCACGCGGATCCCGCAGCGTGCCGCGTTGCGCGCGAGCTCCTCCTGGAGGACGGCCCCCTCCTCGCCCGATTCGGCGAACCCCCCGCTGATGACGATCGCGGCCTTGACGCGCCGCTCCCCCAGCTGAAGGAGCGTTTCCGGCACCCGCTTCGCGGGAATGATGAGAACGGCCAGGTCGGTCCCTTCCGGCACTTCGGCCGCCGATTTCAGGGAGGGCCTTCCCAGTATCGTCTCCCCCTTCGGATTGACCGGGACGATCTCTCCCCGGAAGCCGGCCTCCACGATATTCCGGAAGATATGGAACCCCATCTTTTCAGGGTTGGACGACGCACCGATTACGGCGACGCGCTCCGGTCGGAACAGGGGCGTGAGGGAGCCGGGCATGGGGCACCACCGCTGTTTTTTTGACAATCTAGCAAAGGGGGGAGGAAAAAGAAAGGCGCCGCCGGAACGGGTCCGGGGCGCCTGTTCGTGCGGGATCGGGTGATTCGGTTACACGACCTTCCGGACGTTGGCGGCCTTCTTCCCCTTGGGGCCGGCGGTCACCTCGAATTCCACCTTCTGTCCTTCGGCCAGCGACCGGAAACCGTCTCCGGAGATCTCGCTGAAATGCACGAAGATGTCCTCTCCCTCGTCCTGCGTGATGAACCCGTACCCTTTCGCGTCGTTGAACCACTTGACCGTTCCTGTTGCCATGCTGCTCTCCTTTTTGTTTCGACCCGTCGGGTCGATCATTGGGGGCGATGCGCTGCCCCTCTGCGTTCGGCCCGTCAGGATGAGACACGACACTCGCGCGCCGACTCCTCGCGGTGAACCGTCCGGACAAGGGACCGAAGGACTGGACCGTATTCTACTTAATGGATTTACTCCGGAATGTCAATAGAATAATGGGCTCAGCCGCCGGAAGCGGCGAGCGCCTGCTCCATGGAAATCTCTCCGCGATCCTGCGTGGAATGGGAACCTACGACGATGATGTCGCCGGGTCCGCGGGCGAAGATTTTCTGCGCCAGCTTGGCCAGCCCGATCTGGTTCATGCTCCTGCGGCTCCTGCGAAACTCCAGGATCGAGCCGATATGCTCTACGTCGTCCACGAGCGGATGGATCCGGTATACGGGGTAGCCGCACACTGCCATGAGATGCCCTTCTTCCCGTGCGGTTTCGTTCCAAGGTTCCGAAAACATGCGCAAAACGGGCGAATAAAAAAGCAATTATCGGGCCCGGAGGGAACGGGGCCGCATTCCGTTTCATTATCGTATAGATATACACGCGACGGGAGACAGGAAAGCAACCACAACGGAAACGGATTGCCCATTATGGGCATAAAAACAGAAATCCGTAAAGGATTTTTCGGACCCGGCGATAAAAAAACCAGGAATCGAATTCCGTCGCGTTGAATCCAATTTGCATCCATTTCCGGACCATTATCCGGCCGTTGATTCCACTCGAGGAGGAACTGCCATTGATCGGATCAAACCGGCCCGCCGATGCCCCCTGGCCTCTCGGAACCGTTCCCCGGATCGGGACGCCGGTCCCCGGAAAGATGGCTGCAATCACGATTCACCGCGATCGATACGGCCCCCCTTCCGAAGCGCTGCGGCTGGAGACCATCCCGTCGCCGCGGCTTCGTTCCCCGGACGCGAAACGGGTCCTCGTGGCGATCCTGGCCACGGGTCCCAACTTCAACACCAACTTCGCGTCCCTCGGGCTTCCCGTTCCGGTATTCGGGCGCGGGGATGCCGCCACGCGGCACGTGCCCGGGAGCGACGCCCTCGGGATCGTGGTGGACGCCGGCGCGTCGGTCACCCGGGTCAAGGTCGGGCAGGCGGTCATCCTCGATTCCTGGACCGGCCGGAACATCCGGGGGTACGAAACCCACGACGGGTTCAACGCCCAGTTCGCCGTCGTCGACGAGGAGCGCGCGATTCCGGTCCCCCCGCGGCTGCGGCTCCACGCTCCCGAGCGGCTCGCCGCCATGCTGCTCACCTTCGGAACGGCGTATCGCGCCGTCGTGGAGCGCCTGCGGGTCTCTCCGGGCGACTCGGTCCTCGTCATGGGCGGGGGAAAAGGAACCAGCTTCGCGGGGGCGCAGGTGGCCAAAACGCTGGGGGCGCGCGTCCTTCTCGCGGGATCCAACCCCGAGCTCGCAAGGGCGCTGATCGACCGCGGAATGGCGGACGCTTTCGTGGACCGGACGCGCATCCCTCGCGAGGTCTTCGGACCCGTCCCGGTGGAGGAGGATTCCGAGGCATGGAAACGCCGGACCGAACCGTTCCGCCAGGCGATCTTCGACGCGAACGGCGGACGCCCGGTCGACGCCGTATTCGAACACACCGGCGGCGCCAACTTCCCCCTGCTGGTGTCCGTCCTGTCGGAAGGCGGGCGGCTGGCGTTCTTCGGCGCCACGGGGGCGGGCCTGCGCGGGGAGTACAAGGAAACGTTCTTTTACCGCGGCCGCAGGCTGGTCATGGACGCCCGCTGGGTCTGGATGCGGCAGAAGCAGATCCTTTTCCGCAAGGCAACCCCCGACTCGATCTTCAAGGAGATCGGGCTTCCGCCCGGGCGCCGGGGGCTGATCTGGGGGGCCGACGCCTACTCCCGGAAGTTCGCACAGGCGGCCCTGTCCCGAGGGGCGGAGCTGGCGGTCATCGCCTCGCGGAAGCGGGAAAAACGGGGGATCGCGGAGCTGGAGCGGATGGGGGTCCCCTCGAAGAACCTGCTCGATCGCGACCGGTTCACCATCCCGGAGGACATGCCGGA
>PQAK01000146.1 GCA_003105225.1 Deltaproteobacteria bacterium
TGGAACTGGCTGGCCACGTTGACGCCCGCCATGGTCCGGTCGTAGGCGAACCAGAGCCGCACCGCCAGGACCACCGGCAGGAAGGAGGCGACGGCGGCGATCCACTTGATCGTCTCGTCCTTCCCCTTCGGCACGCAGAGGATCACCGCCGCCCCGAGGAGCGGCAGGAACGTCATGAGCGACAGGATGTGACTATCGATGAAACCCACGGAAGACCACCTCCGTTCTTAGAACGCCTTGATCAGGAAAATGACGAGCGCACCGCCCGCCAGCACGAAAACGTAGTGGTANNCCACGAAAGACCACCTCCGTTCTCAGAAAGCCTTGATCAGGAAAATGACGAGCGCACCGCCGGCCAGCACGAACACGTAGTGGTACAGCTTCCCGGTCTGCAGCCGGCGCAGGACCGATCCGCTGCCGATCGTCGCGCTCGCCAGGCCGTTGACGGCGCCGTCGACGACGTAATCGTCGAACTTCCCGACGAGGAACGAGACGAAGACCCCGAGCTGCGCCGAGAGGTTCACCAGGCCGTCCACCACGTGCAGGTCGAACCAGGCGAGGCCCCTCGAGAGCGCCTTGGAGCCGTTGATCACCGTCGCGTCGTACAGCTCGTCGAAGTACCACTTGTTCTGCAGGAAGGTGTGGAGCGGCTTCAACGCGTTCATGACGCGGTCCGGGTCGATCCACCCGAAGGAGTACACCACGAAGGCGAGGAAGATCCCGAGGGTCCCCACCGCGACCGAGGAGTACATGGCGTACGTGTGGGCCGTGTGCGCGATATGCGAGGCATCGTCATGAGACTCCCCATGTGCAGCGGAACCGTTGGCATGGAGAGTCCCTGCCGGAGCCGAAGTCCCGTGGGACGGAGCCTGCCCGTGCTCCACTTTTCCAGGCGCAGATCCACGGGAAGCATCCAGTGTCGACCCCCCGTGAACGACCGCACCGGATTCGTGGGGCGTCACGGTCGGAGCCGAAGCCGCTTCGCCTTGCGGCGCGGGCGCCATGACGGCGGCGTGCTCCATCGTGGCGGCCGGCGCCGGAGCCGAAACCCCGGCCAGGTTGGCGACCGACTTCGGCTTCTGGACCAGCGTCCCGAACCAGCCCGAGTACCAGAAGGAGAACGAGAGCACCGCCAGGACCACGAGCGGGACCCACATGTTCGGGGGCGACTCGTGGGCGTGGTCGAACTTGTGGTGGTCCTTCGGCTCGCCGAAGAAGGTGAGGATCACCAGGCGGAACATGTAGAAGGCGGTCAGCCCGGCGGTGAACAGGGCGCCGACGAAAAAGATCATGTGCAGCGGGTTCCCGCTCTTCATGCCGAATTCGAGCGCCGCCCCGAGGATCATGTCCTTGGAGTAGAAGCCGGAGAAGCCGGGGACCCCCGCGATCGCCAGGGTGGCGATGAGGAAGGTGACGAACGTGATCGGCATCTTCTTCCGCAGGCCGCCCATCTCCTGGATGTCCTGGCTGTGGACGGCGTGGATCACCGAGCCCGAGCCGAGGAAGAGGCACGCCTTGAACGCCGCGTGGGTGGTCAGGTGCGCCAGCCCCGCCGTGAAGCCGCCGACGCCCAGCCCCATGATCATGAAGCCGAGCTGGGAGCAGGTCGAGTAGGCGAGGACCTTCTTGATGTCGTTCTGCGTCAGGGCGATCGTCGCCGCGATGAACAGGGTGATGAGCCCGATGTAGGCGATGAACAGGAAGGCGTCGGGGGTGAAGATCGGGTAGACCCGGCCGACGAGGTAGACGCCGGCGGCGACCATCGTCGCCGCGTGGATCAGCGCGGAGACCGGGGTGGGGCCCTCCATCGCGTCGGGGAGCCAGACGTGCAGCGGGAACTGGGCGGACTTGCCGATCGCGCCGCAGAAGATCCCGATCCCCGCCAGGGTGAGCAGCGTCCCGCAGAGCTTCCCCTCGCCGATCGCCTGGAACACCTCGTCGTACCCCAGCACGCCGCAGGTGGCGAAGATGATCAGGATCCCGATGAGGAACCCGAAGTCCCCCACCCGGTTCACGATGAACGCCTTCTTGCCGGCGTCGGCCGCCGACTTCTTCTCGAACCAGAACCCGATCAGCAGGTAGGAGGAAAGCCCCACGAGCTCCCAGAAGATGTAGATGAAGAAGAAGCTGTCCGCGAGGACCAGCCCCAGCATCGAGAAGGAGAAGATCGAGAGGTAGGCGAAGAACCGGTTGTACCGCGGATCGCCGTGCATGTACCCGATGGAGTACAGGTGGACCAGGGTCGAGACCGTGGTGACCACCAGGAGCATCACCGCGGTGATGTTGTCGATCAGGATCCCCACGTTGACGACGAACCGGCCCCCCAGGTCGAGGAACGGGAACGTGACGTGGTACTTGAAGTTCGGGTCGTAGGCCCGGAAGACCTCGAAGAAGATCCCGATGGAGATCGCCAGGCCGATGGCGATCGCGCCCAGGGAGACCCAGTCCCCCTTGCGCGGCAGCCGTTTGCCGATCGCGATGTTGACGAGGAAGGCGAGGAACGGCAGGAGCGGAATGAGATGCGCGTATCGGATCAAGATCTACCCCTTGAGCTCGTCGGCCGTGTCCACCTCGACGGTGCCCGTCGTGGCGTACAGCCGCAGGAAAATGGCCAGCGCGACGGCGGCCTCGGCCGCCGCGAGCACGATCACGAAGACGGCGAAGATCTG
Source organism: Deltaproteobacteria bacterium (assembly GCA_003105225.1). Classification (GTDB taxonomy): domain Bacteria; phylum Desulfobacterota; class Deferrimicrobia; order Deferrimicrobiales; family Deferrimicrobiaceae; genus FEB-35. The sequence continues at coordinate 2,670 of PQAK01000146.1, forward strand.
GCCGCCGATGACGCGGGAGACGTAATGGGAAAAGGCGACGAAGTTGACGTTCGCGGCGTTGAGGATCAGCTCGACTCCCATGAGCACCGCGACCGCGTTGCGCCGCGTCAGGATCGTGTAGAGCCCGCAGCAGAACAGCGCGGCGCCGATGACCAGCAGCTTGTCCATGCCCATCACTTCGGCTCCTCCATGTCGGACGACGTCCCCTTCCGCCCTTCCGGGCGGGAGAGCAGCGCGGCACCGATCAGCGCCGCCAGCAGCAGCACGGAGGCGACCTCGAACGGCAGCAGGTACCGGGTCATCAGGAGCTCCCCGATCTCCGCGGTGCTCGGCTGGTAGACGGTCCCCGGCTTGACGGGAAAGGAGGTGGAGACCACGGTGTAGGACAGGACGCCGAACAGGGACAGGCAGATAAACGCCGCCTGCCAGTGGAAGCGCGCCGGGTTGGACAGCTTCACGTCGGAGATCCGGTGCGAGAGGAAGACGGCGAACAGGATCAGGATGAGGATCCCGCCCACGTACACCAGCACCTGCGTCGCAGCGAGGAAATCCGCGGAGAGGAACACGTAGAGGCCGGCCACGCCCGCGAAGGCGAACAGGAGCGCAATGGCGGAATAGACGATGTTGGGCAGGATCGCCACCAGGATGGCGGATCCCACCGTGAGCGCCGCAAGGATATAGAAGATCAGGTCGGCCGGGCCGTTCATCCCTTTTTCTCCGGGTCTTCCTTCGGCGCCGGGTTCCCCGCCGCCGGGTTCGGGGCGGGAGCCGCCGCTTTGGCCGCTTCGGCCGCCTTTGCGGCTTCGGCGGCCTTCGCCGCCGCCTCGGCCACCTGCTTCGCGACGCGCGCCTTGATCTCGGAAGCGTCCTCGTGGACGAAATGCAGGATGAGCTCCCCGCGGTCGACGGACGCCTTCTCGTAGCCGCGGGTGTGCTTGAGCGACTTGGCCGGGCAGATCTCGACGCATAGCCCGCAGTACATGCACCGCCCGATGTTGATGTCGTACGAGGCCAGCACCATCTTCTTGTCCGCCCCGCGGACGGCCTCGAGGGAGATGCAGTCGACGGGGCACACCTTCACGCACATCGTGCAGGAGGTGCACACCTTGATGTCGTTGTGGAGGAAGCCCCGGAACCGCTCGGAGGGCTCGCGGCGCACCTCGGGGTACTGCTGGGTGACCTCCTCGCCGGCGTCCACCCCGTACCGCGCCGTGATCTTCATCCCCTTCGCGGTGGTGACCACGGCTTCAACGATGTCGGCGATGTATTGCTTCAATCCCATATCCTTTATCCGAACAGGGATGCGATCATCTGGGGAATGCCCTTCCCCTTGAAGATCAGGAGCCACAGGGAAACGCCCAGCAGGTTCACGAAGGTCAACGGCACCAGGTATTTCCAGGCCATCCGCATGAGCTGGTCCACCCTAAGCCGCGGCAGCGTCCACCGGATCCACATCATGACCAGCACGAGCGCGAACGCCTTGGCCAGGAACGCCCCGAGCGACAGCAGGTTCCCCCAAAAGGCGGGAAGCGCCTCGGCGTGGAGGAACGGAATGTGCCACCCCCCCAGGAAGCAGGCGGTCGCAAGGGCCGCCACGACGAACATGTCGCCGAATTCCGCAAGGAAGAAAAACCCGAACCGGATCCCCGAGTACTCCACGTTGTACCCGGAGACGAGCTCCGACTCGGCCTCGGGGAGGTCGAACGGGGTCTGGTTCGTCTCGGCCTGCGCCGCGGTGAAGTAGAGGAAGAAGGAGAAGAAGGTGAACGGGTTGTGGAAAAGGTTCCACCCGAAGACGCCCAGCAGCCCCCCCTGCGACCGGACGATGTCCTGCAGGGAGAGGGAGCCGGCGATCAGCACCGCGGGCATGAGGGCCATCCCCACCGGGATCTCGTAGGAGACGATCTGGGCCGCCGCCCGCATCCCCCCCAGCAGCGCCCACTTGTTGTTGGAGGCCCAGCCGGCCAGCAGGACCCCGACCACCACCAGGGAGGTGACCGCCATGACGTAGTAGACCCCGATGTTCAGGTCGGAGGCGATGAGGCCCACGCCGAACGGCAGGACCACGAAGGCGGCGAAGGAACCGACGAACACGAAGTACGGGGCCAGCGCGAAGAGGAACCGGTCCGCCTTGGCCGGGATGATGTCTTCCTTGAGGACCAGCTTCACGCCGTCGGCCAGGAACTGGAGGATCCCGTTGGGCCCGACCCGGTTCGGGCCGATCCGCGCCTGGATGTCGCCGGCGACCTTGCGAAGGACGTACGACCCCACCCCCCCGAACGTCAGGGCGAAAACGAGGAGGACCGCCGCCGACAGGATCATCGCCGTGAGGGTCAGGGTCCACATCGGCACCCCCGAAAGGACGGGCACCGCCTTGACCAGGGAGTGGACGAACGATTCCATCGCTACGGCCTCTTCCTCACCGGTCGATCTCCGGCAGAATGATGTCGAGGCTCCCGATCACCGCCACGATGTCGGCGATCATGAGGCCCACCGTCACCTTCTCGAAAATGTTCATGCTGACGAAGGATCCCGTCCGGATCTTGAGCCGGGAAGGATTGGCCGTCCCGTCGCTGACCAGGTAGAAGCCGGTCTCCCCCCGGGGGCACTCGGAGCGGAAGTATACCTCGCCGGCCGGCGGCTTGAAGAGGCGGGGGACCTTCGCCAGGACCGGCCCGTCGGGGATCTGCGCGATCGCCTGCCGGAGGATCTTCACGCTCTCCCGCATCTCGTTGATCCGGACCATGTACCGGTCGAAGCAGTCGCCCAGTCTCCCCCGCTCGCCGGTCCCGACGCAGACCTTGAAGTCGAGCTTCGGGTAAACGGAGTACGGCTCGTCCCGCCGCAGGTCGAAGGCCACGCCGGATCCCCGCAGGTTCGGCCCGGTCAGCCCGTAGGCGACCGCCTCGTCCGCGGTGACGACGGCGACGTTCGCCAGCCGGTGGACGAAGATCTTGTTGTAGGAGATGAGGTTGTTGTACTCGTCGATCTTCGGCTCGAAGTAGTCGAGGAACTCCTTCGTCTTCTCCAGGAAGCCGGGAGGGGCGTCCGCCGAGACGCCCCCGATGCGGGCGTAGTTGTACGTAAGCCGGTTCCCGCAGACCATCTCGAAGAGGTCGTTGACCCGCTCCCGCTCCCGTATGGAATACAGGAACGGGGTGAACGCCCCCATGTCGGCCGTGAACGACCCGAAGGAGATCAGGTGCGAGGAGATCCGGTTGAGCTCGCAGACGATCACCCGGATGTACTCGGCCCGTTCGGGGACCTCGATGCCCGCGAGCTTCTCGACGGACCAGGCGTAGGCGCAGTTGCAGTTCATCGAGGCGAGGTAGTCCAGCCGGTCGGTGAACGGCATGAACTGCGCGTAGGTCACCCGCTCGCCGATCTTCTCCAGCGCCCGGTGCAGGTAGCCGACGTCGGGGCGGGCGTTGACCACCACCTCGCCGTCGGTGCGCAGCAGCACCCGCAACACCCCGTGGGTGCTGGGGTGCTGGGGCCCCATGTTGATGAGCATTTCCTGGGTGGGAAGCGCTTCGGCCGGCCGGTTCATACCTTGATCCCGTGGTAGAACTCGGGGTACTTGTAATCCTTGCGCAGCGGGTGCCCCTCCCAGTCCTCCGGCAGGAGGATCCGCCGCAGGTCCTTCGACCCCTCGAACACGATCCCGAACAGGTCGAACGCCTCCCGTTCCATCAGGTTCGCTGCCGGCCACACCGGGTCGACGCTCGCCACGGACGGGTTCTCCCTTGGCAGGAAGACCTTCAAGCCCACCGCGTGCCGGTGCGTCATGGAATAGAGGTGGTAGGCCACGGCGAACCGGTCCTTGTAATCGACGCCGGAGAGGCACATGAGCGAGTCGAACCGCATCGACGGGTCGTCGCGCAGATAGAGGGCGATTTCGGCAAGCCTTTCGGGGGAAACCACCACGAACGCCGGGCGGAACCCTTCCGACTGCAGCTCCGTCACCGCGTCGCCGAACTTCCCCTTCAACGTCTCAAAGATGGCTTGTGGTTCCAACGGCTTCCTTTATGCCTTGTTGGCGGCGAAGTTTTTCTTCTTCATGATGATCTTCTGCAGCTGCATGATCCCGTCGATCAGCGCCTCGGGGCGCGGGGGGCAGCCGGGGATGTAGACGTCCACGGGAATCAGCAGGTCCACGCCCTTCACCACGCAGTACGAATCCTTGTAGAACGGGCCGCCCGTATTGGCGCACGACCCCATCGAGATCACGTACTTGGGCTCGGGCATCTGGTCGTAGAGCCGCTTCAGCCGCTCGGCCATCTTGTGGGTGATCGTGCCGGCCACGATCATCAGGTCCGCCTGCCGCGGGGTGGCGCGGAAGACGGCGCCGAACCGGTCGAGGTCGTACCGGGAGGCGCCCGCCTGCATCAGCTCGATGCCGCAGCACGCCGTGGCGAACAGGAGGTACCAGAGGGAGGACTTGCGCGCCCAGTTGACGAACAGGTCGGCGTTTCCGACCATGACGTGCGCCTCGGGGCCGACGGGGGCCGCGGGGGCGTGGGGAAGCGCGGCCGAGCCCTGCGCCGGATCGTGGCTCATTTCCCCCCCTTGCCGGCGGGGTTTTCCTGCATCGCGCGGACCCAGTCGAGGTCGCCCTCTTTCCATACGTAGGCGAGCCCCGCCATCAGGATCACGATGAAGACGAGCGCCTCGACGAACGCCAGGAGCCCCAGCCGCTGGAAGATGACGGCCCACGGGTACAGCAGCGCCACTTCCACGTCGAACACGATGAAGATGAGGGCGATCACGTAGAAGCGGATGTTGAACTGCACCCAGGAGGAGCCGAACGGCACCTCGCCGCACTCGTACGTGGAGAGCTTGACCGCCGTCTGGTCCCGCGGCTGCAGCAGGCGCGAGACGCCCAGCATGAGGGCCACGGTGACGGCGCCCAGCACGATAAACACGAGGACGGTTGCGAACTCTGTCAGCATATCGGCCTGTTCCGCGATTTATTTTCTGTTTCGGGGGAGCCTTCTGTATACAATCGACACTATACGATACTCGGGAATCTCCCCAAGTCAACCAAAAAAATGTCGATCGCTGCCGGGATTCGATCTCTTCGTGGAAATCCGGGGGCGCGTCGCTTTCCATTATAATATCACGCATGGAATCCTCCCCGCGCAACGGGACGCCGGAATTGCTGGCCCCCGCCGGCAGCCTCGCGGCGGTGCCGGCCGCCCTTTCCGCCGGGGCGGACGCCGTCTACGTGGGAGCCAGGGGCTTCAGCCGCGGGGGGCCGCGGAGGGGTCTCTCCCCGGAGGAAATTTCGGCGGCCGCCCGGGAGTGCCGGCGCCGGGGCGCTCTGCTGCAGGTCGCGCTCAACACCGTCCCCGGGCCGGCAGAGCTGCCCGGCTTCCTCTCGGTTCTCCGCCGGATCCGCGGAGACGGGATCGCCGCCGCGATCCTCTCCGACCCCGGGGTGATCCGGCTGGCCGCGCGGGAGTTCCCGGACCTGCCCATCTGCGCGTCGGTCGGGGTATCCGCCCTGAACCCTTCCGAGGCGCTCTTCTACCGCGAACTGGGAGCGCGCGCCCTCGTGCTGCCGACGGCGGTGTCCCGCGAGGAGGTCCCGGCCATCAAGGCGGCCTGCGGCCTGAAGGTGGAGGTGTTCCTTCGCTGCCGGGCCGAGTTCATCGTCCAGGGGAAGTGCGGGCTGTCCGGATACGCACGGGAGTCCGAACCGCCCGCGGAGCCCCCGGGGCCCGCGGCGGCCGGACCGCCCTCCTCCGCCAAACGGGGCGGGCGGTGCTTCCTCGTCTGTTCGGCGCTCTCCGTCGACCGGACCCCTTACTCGATCGAGACGGAGCTCGCCGACTGGATCGCCGCCGGGGTCGACGCCTTCAAGATCGAGGGACGGGACCTACCCCCGGAAAAACTCTTCTCCCTCGTATCCCGCCTCCGGAAAAAGCTCGACGCAGCGATCTGCGCCGCCCGCGCGTTACCGTCCTTCCCTGCCCCGCCCTGAATATTTCGCCTCTCCCTTCCGATAATAAAGAAGAAATGCTCAAACCGGAGGAGGGGGGCCTCGATGCGGAAAACGATTGGTGTTTTCGTAATATTGCTTGCGGGCATGGGCGTGGCCATCGCCCACGCCGGCCCGGCGGGATCGTATCGCTGCTGGCAGTACAACGTATCGGGGGGCGGGGGATCGTGCCGGCTGGCCCCTCCCATCGTGCTTGCGCCCGACGGCACCTACAAGGAATCCAGGACGGAAGGCACGTACGAAGTAAAAGACGACACGATCGTTTTTTCCGGCTCCAGGATCCGCGGACCGGGAAAGATCGTCGACGGGAACAAGATCCGGTTCGAATACGATTACAACGGCTTCCACCACACGGTTACGTATCTGTGCCGTGACTGCGAATAGCCTTCGGCCGGCGGTTCCGCGGATCGACATGAAGAGGGCGGTCAGGACCGCAGCCGCGATCGCCGGGATCGCCTTATCGGCAGGTGTAGCGCCTGGCGCCTGGGCCTGGCCCGAAGCGCATCTGCGCTGCGACAACCGCGCGAACCACTGGGAGGAGAACGTAACCGCGTGTCCCCGGGACGGCGCGGCGTATCCCGGCGACGGGAACTGGCGCGACGGGGTCGTCGTCGAGCTCGTGGGATTTCCGTACACGGAGGACACGAACGGGTTTCCCCAGACGACCCTGGATCATTGGTGGTTCACGCCGGATGGAAGGTACGTCAAGGGGCAGAAGGCGACCATCGACCCGCTCGACTACCCGGGCAAGGGCACGTTCCTCGCCGTACGGCGCGGAGGCGGGTTCGTCGGACGCTTGATCACCCAGCCGGCAACCCTCCTTCCGCCGGGGCGGTACAAGGTGCTCTTCCAGGCCCGGATCCCCTGCGAGCATTCGCCGAGCGCATATTGCAACGCGAGGACCCGGGAAACGCCGCTGCCTGACGAATTCAAGCCGGCAAGCCCCCAGGACGTGCCGGCCAGCCTGTACTACGATTCCGCATGGAGCCGGTCGGAATTCGCATGGGCCGAAATCGAGATCCTGCCGGGCAAGCGGCCCGAACTCGACTCGAGCGCGTTCCGCCTGGCCTGTCCGCCTTCCGGCGGAACGTGCGCCGGCGGCTCGCCGTTCTCCTTCACCACCGTCGCGCCTTCCCGCCAGTTGGGCCGCGGCGGGTGCCTCAAGTTCCGCAAGGACGGCGATCCGCTTCCCGTCCAGCCGCCGCTGCGCGACGACAAGGGGAATCCCGTTTTCGGACCGAAACAGTTCCTGCTCAACGGCTTCGGCAACATGCCGGGCGCCGGCAGGTGGAAGGCGTACTTCGACTGCTATGGCGGACCCCCCCTCCTTCTCGGCGAATACCTCCTGGCCGAGGGCCCCAAGCCTCCGCCGCCGCCCCCGCCGGTCGTTCCCGTGACGAAATTCGACCTTTCGATCAAGATCAAGCGCAAGATCCTTCCGCAAAATTACAACGGCCCTTATCCCTCGTTCGGCGCCGCCGAAGCCTATCCGGGCATGGAGCTGCTGCTCGCAGTCGCGCAGCCGCAGGGCTGGAACCTTTATACGCACGGCGAGGCGGAGCGCTACGACATCCTGCTGGACGGCGAAAAGCTTTCATGGAATTACGCATACGCGTGGGACACTTCCGTCACGCTTCCCGCCGGCCTTGCCGCCGGACGACACCGCATCACCCTCCACGCGGAGCATTTCACAGCGGGAAGGAAGATCGAATTCGAGGGCTCGACCGACATCCAGGTCACGGTAATGCCCGTGCATCCGCGCCTTGCGATGGCGGGCCGGGTGGAAACCGGCCTGGAAGCCGCGGGCGCGATCACCCCGGTCCACCCCGCGATGGAAGTCGAGTCGGTGGAAATCGCCGACTACGACAACGCGTACGATCCGATCCAGGCAAGCTCCGCCGTCGCCGGGGATAGGATCGACATCAGGTTCCTTATCCCGGTGGAAAGGGTCTGGATGAACAGCCTGGGGGACAGCCAGCCCGGGACCGAAAGGCAGGTACCGCTCCGGGTGTCCTTCAGGCAGCGGATCGGCGATTCCGATTGGCACCGCTTCCATGAAAAATACACGTTGGGAGTCGGCATCGTCTGCCGGACGGAAATCCGCCCCCTGCTATTCGCGGGCCCGGCCAACCTGCCCCTGCGCGCGGGCAGCGCGGTTACGCTCAAGATCTCGGGCTTTCCCTGCGGCGAACGGATAAGCGTCCTGTCGGAGGGCGAGGGCGGGGAGAAGGTCGACTGGGGCGTCGTTGCCCGGGTGGGCCCCCTTGGCGACGGCATCGCATCGGGTGTAAACGGCAGCGGAGCGATCGAGGTGCGCGGGATCGAAGAGCGGGTCAAGCCGCGCAAGCCGCAGCGGCTGACGTTCATCGTCAGGGGGGATTCCGGCCGCGAGGCGCGGCAGGCGATCACGGTGGCTCCTACTGTCTACATCGAAGTTACCCCGAAGGCGCCGAAGGCCGGCCAGCGGCTACAGGTCATGCCGTACGGCTTCAAGGCGAACACTTACGCGAACGTGTTCCTGGGAGAAGCGCCCCTTACCCCCGGGTACGGGAAGCCGCTCGAGGCGGGGCAGCCGGTCGAGGTCGTCCTCCCCGAGGGGGTTGCCGGAAAACAGGTGGTTCGCCTCAAGGACAGCGCCGGAAACGAGGCGGAAGAAACGATACAGATAGAAGGCCGGGGGGCCGACGCGGTCTGCACGAAGCCGTGCGTGATCCTGCCGGCGCGGGCGCGGCAGGGCGAGCCGTTCGACGCGATCCTCGGCGGGTTCTTGAAGAACGAGCAGCTCGTATTGAGGTTCGACGAGCTGTTCGAGGTCGGCAATCCGTACCAGCGGGAGCTGATGGTGAAGCAGCCCGTGCCGGTTCCCGGCGACGTCCGCGACGGCCGCTACAAGGTGACGGCAACATCGATGAACGATCCGGCGCGCACGGCGTTCGCATGGATCGATATCGCGGGAGGGTACCGCGCCCCGACGCTTTCCATCACGTGTCCCGGGAACCAGCCGGGATGCCGGGTGCCGCGTTTCAAGCCGGGCGAATCGCTCAACACGACCGGTTTCGGCTGGATGCCGAAAGGAACGTTCCGCGGCGTGCTTTACCCGGAACAGGGCCAGGCAAGGACGCCAGCGGGGATGCGCGAGGGGTGCGTGTGGGGGTTCGTCGAGGGCCGGCCGCAGGGGGCGCCCTGCGACGAGACGAAGGGGGAGATCCGCAAGTACTGGGAGCTGCCCGCCGATTCGCGCGGCGGCGCCTGGGTCATCGAGGTGTCGGACGGCGCCTCGACCGCGCGGGCGGGATTTCTTGTCGAGGATGCCCCGGCGCAGGCGCAGAAGCCGCCCGACAAGCCGATCGCAGCCCCGCCGCCGGTCCACCAGGACAAGAAGATCTGCAACCCGGAATTGCCCAGGCTCTGGCAGCCGGGATGCGTCGAGCCCGACAAGAGCAGCACGGGCGGGCAGGGTCCGCAGCCCGCGACCCGCACGATCTGCGACCCCAACCGCCCCCGCTACGCACAGCCGGGCTGCGTGGAGTCCGCAACTCCCGACAAGGCGAACGCCGGTCCGCGTACACCGGAGAAATGCCGGCCCAACGTCCCGTCCTACGCCCAGTCCGGCTGCATCCCCTAGCCGGTCAGCGCTTTCCGCAGCTCCTTCGGGATCGGGACCGGCTTCCAGGACGCGTCGATCGACCGGCACGAGATCTTCCCCTCGGCGGCCAGGACGTCCTTCCCCTCCACCAGGCGGAACAGCGAAAACCCGAACGTCGCCCCCTTCTCCTCCACCCGCACCAGCCGGGTGCGCAGGGTGAGCGGGTCGTCGAACCGGACGGGGGACCGGTAGCGGCACTGCGACGCGACGATCGGGAACCCGAAGTTCTTCTGCCGGTTCCGGTAGACGGCGTCCGGAGCGAGCCCCCGCGCCCTCAGGAATTCGTCCAGGCCCCTCTTGAAATAATCCAGGATGGCGGCGAAGTACGCCACGCCGTACGGGTCGGTTTCCCCGAAACGGACGCGGATCTCGATGGTATGGAAGGGGGATGGAGGCATCGGTTCCTCCGCGACTCCAGCATTACCTTATCCCTGCCCGGAAAGTCAACCGGGACGTAGGCGGAAAAGCCGAAAAACGGTACATTAGTAGAATGCCGCTTCCCGAGGAAAAGAATACCGCGGGCGCCTCGGTAATCACACCGGAAGGATCCGGGGAGTCCGGAACCCCTCCCCTGCCGCCGGGCGCCGTGCCGGGCCACTTCATCCGACGGCGCTCGGATCGAGCCGTACTGGGCAGCCTCATTACGTTGGCGGTTCTGGGGATGCTCACGCTTTGCTACTTCGCCTCTTCGGTCGTCATCACCGTATTGTCCTCGATCCTGATCGCCTTCGCGCTGGATCCCCTCGCGGATGTTCTCCACCGGAGGGCGCGGATGGGGCGCAACGTCTCCAGCGTGATCGTCGTATTCCTGGCGATGGCGGTGCTGTACGCGCTGGTCTATCTCGCCTACGGCAGCGCGCAGCAGCTCTTCACCGACCTGCCGGTCCTGATCGAGCAGGTCCGCAACGCCCCTCTCGTCCAGAGCCTCACCGGCCACGTCTACCGGCTCACGGAAACCCTGCAGGAGACGGGGCGCACGATCCTGCCGTCCGCGCCCGCGTCCCCGCCTCCCGCGAAGGAAACCGCGATCATCGTGCGCGACTCGGCTTCCTGGGCCGCAACGATCTTCCGCGGCCTGGGCTCGGTCACGACGCTCCTGTTCTCCTTGAGCTTCATCCCGTTCCTGGTCTACTTCCTCCTGGCGGAGAAGGAGCACCTGATCCGCCGGACCCGGCTCCTCTTCCCCGGGGAGCACCAGGAAACCATGATGGCCACGATCCGGGGCATCGAGCGGATGATGCAGCGGTTCATCACCGGCAACGTCATCGTGGCCGGGATCCTGAGCGCCGCATCCGCCCTCGTGTTTTTCCTCGTGGGGCTCCCGTACTGGCTCGTTCTGGGCATCGTCAGCGGGGTCATCAGCACCATTCCCTACCTGGGGCTGGTCCTTGCGATCCTGCCCCCGCTGGTCGTGGGACTGGTTTCGTTCCATTCCGGCATCCCCATCATCGTCATCGTGGCGTGCGTGACTTCCTTCCACGTCGTGTCGGCGAATTTCCTCATGCCCAAGCTTATCGGAGGAGGGGTCCACCTGAACCCCGTCGCCTCCACGATAAGCATCATGTTCTTCGGATGGCTGTGGGGAGGAATGGGCCTCATCCTGGGAATCCCCATCGTCGCGGTGGTGAAAAGCGTCCTGGAACACATGGGGCCGACCCGCAAGTTCGGCCTGTGGCTGGGCGATTGACGCTACGGCGTCCGGGGCTCGCAGACCGTTTCCAGGATCGCCGTCCAGCAGGCGGCTACCCGCTCCGGCCGGTAGCCGCCGCCGCCGAACAGGAGCAGCCTCCCCCCGCACAGTTCGTGGGCCAGCCCGTGGACGGCCGCCGCCACTTCCCGGTAGGTATTTTCCGAAAGTGACATCCCCACCAGCGGGTCCCCTTTTTCGCCGTCCACCCCGCACTGCATCAAGATGATTTCCGGGCGGTAGCCGCGGATGGCGCCCGGCACCCGGCCGTGGAATGCGGCCCGGTACGCGGCGGAATCCGTGTCTTCCGGAAGGGGGATGTTGAGGCAGTATCCCTCCCCATCCCCCTCGCCGGTTTCCTCCGCGCTGCCGGTGCCCGGGAAGAATCCGGGGCCGAACCGGTGGAGGGAAATCTTGAGCAGCGGTTCCCGGTACAGCATCTCCTGGGTGCCGTCGCAATGGTGGCCGTCGATGTCGAGGATGGCGATGCGGGAGAGGCGGAACTCGCGCTGGAGGATGCGGACCGCGACCACGATGTCGTTGAAGACGCAGAACCCCCCCGCGGAGTCCGCCTTGGCGTGGTGCAGCCCCCCTCCGGGGTTGAAGGCGTGGTCGAACTCCCCGCCCGCGACAAGGCGCGCCCCGCATACGGACGCGCCCACGGAGGCGCACGCCCGCTCGTAGACGCCGGGGTACGCCGGGGTGTCGCCCTCGTCGAGAAACCCGAAGCCCGCTCGGCTCGCGGCGCGGACGAAATCGACATACCGCGCGGTGTGCGCCCGCAGGAGCGTCTCCCGGCCGGCCGGCTCGGGAGCGATCTCCACCACCGGGAGGTTCCGCTCGCGCACCAGGTCCCGGGTCAGCCGGTACCGCCGCCACACCGAGGGGAACGGAGACAGTCCCCGGTCCTCGAAAGCGGGATGGTACACAAAGGCGGTGCGTCCGGGCATCGGAAGCAGTCTACCACCGGCGGGTTCCCGGTGAGAAACGCGGGCGGAGTTCCGGGTTGCATATGCATGAATTTAAATCTATGATGCGGACAAAATCTCACAGGGGGTATCACCCATGAGGAAGCTGGCAGCTTTGATCGCGGTCGCAGTGGCAATGGTCTTCTTCACCGGCGCGGTGATGGCGGCGCCTCCCGACAAGATGGTCCTGAAGGGCGAGACGAAGACCAAGGGGCCGGTCGCCTACAACCACAAAGCGCACGCGGAGAAGGTCAAGGACTGCAAGACGTGCCACCACAAGGACGCCGCCGGCAAGGAGCAGGGGTGCGGCAAGTGCCACGGCGCCAAGGCCGACGGCAAGAAGGTGGCCATGAAAGAGGCGTTCCACACGCAGTGCAAGGACTGCCACAAGAAGGAAGGCAAGGGGCCGATGAAGTGCGACGAGTGCCACGCGAAGAAGTAATCGGGGGGGGACACTCCTCAACGGGAAACTTGATATAGGGGTGTCCCCCATGAAAAAGGCCCGGCGGCTTTGAAGCCGCCGGGCCTTCTTGCGTCCGGGGTCCTTCCCGCTCTTGCTCTACCGGCCAGGGACCGGCTGCGCCGACATCGGCAGTCTTTCATTTCGACTTTTCGAGCTCCCGCTGGCGCAGGACGCGGCGCAGGAGCTTGCCGACCGCCGTGCGCGGCATCGCGTCGATGAACTCGATCTCGCGGGGCAGCTTGTAGATGGCGATCTTCCCCTTGCAGTGCTCGATCAGCTCCTTCTTCAGATCCTCGGAAGGCGAGACGCCGGCCTTCAGGACCACGAACGCCTTCGTCCGCTGCCCGATGACGGGATCGGGGACGCCGACCACGCCCGCGTCGGCCACCGACGCGTGCGTGACCAGCGCCTCCTCGATCTCCTCGGGCCCGATCCGGTAGCCGGAGGACTTGATCAGGTCGTCCTCGCGGGAGAGGAACTGGACGTAGCCGTCCTCGTCCATCGTGACGACGTCGCCGGCCAGGCACCAGCCGTCGCGGACCGCCGCCTTCTGCTTGTCGTTGTCCCTCCAGTAGATCGTCCCCGTGGGTCCCCGGACGATCATCTTGCCGACCTCGCCGGGCTTGACCTGCTCGAAGTTCTCGTTCACCACGCGCACGTCGTATCCCGGGCAGGCCGAGCCGATCCAGCCGGGCTTGACCTTCTTGGTCACCGCCGCCGAGATGAAGACGAACATCATCTCGGTCGTACCCAGCCCCTCGTAGAGCTCCAGCCCGAACTTCGCCTTCCAGTCGAGGTACGTCTTGGCGGTGAGCGCCTCGCCGCCGCC
>PQAK01000147.1 GCA_003105225.1 Deltaproteobacteria bacterium
GCCGTGTTGCTCGGGAAGGCGGGTGCGATGACGGCATCCGTAAAGAAGATGCTGTAGGCCAGCCCCAGCGTGGACCGGCCGAAGACCCCCACGACCCTGTAGCTCAGCCGGCGCCCCAGCCCCGACTTCACGACTCCCCGGGCGACCAGGAACGCGATCACCACCAGGAGGACGCTCCCGTTGGCGAAACCCCCGAACGCCTTCGCGGGCGCCACGGTCCCCGAGAGCACGGAAACCGCCACCGCGATCATGGCGGCCGTCAGGAGGGGAAACGCGTTCAGGACCACGGAGAGGACAGCGGACGCGAAGATGGCGAAGAGATGCCATGCCGGGGGAGTCAAGCCCTCCGGGACGGGCGTGAACCAGAGACCGAACGCCACGGCGAGGGTGGTCCCCCGGGCGAGAAGCTTTCGGCGGTGCGGACCAGGCGCGTTCATGGGGGACCCACGCGGAACCTGCCCCGGAGCCCCACGGTCCGTCCCTGGATGGTCCCGTCTTCCGCCCGGATGACATACTGCCACTCCAACGCGTACTCCCCGCGCACTCCCGCGTAGCGCCCCGTTCCCCCCAGGAAGGTTCCCATGAAGCGGTTTCCGGTGCCGACCCGTTCTCCCCGCATCTCGCTGAACACCTGGTCGCCGCGGCTGTCGGTCCAGGCGCACCAGACGGTTCCGCCCTTCAGGCTGTCAAAAGCCCCGAGGATCTCGCTCCGGAACCCCTGGCCCAGACGTTGTTCCCCGGTGAGCAGGAGGGACCCGGTCATGTGGACGATGGAGGCTTTCCGGTCCGGCCCCAGTTGAAGGACCTGCCCCCGGCCGGAGGCGGTCCCCGTCCCCTCGAAGGCGTGCCATTCTCCGGGCGCCGGGGCGCCACCGGCTGACGATACGCTTTCCGGACCCTTTGCAGGCCCCCCGCATGCCAGCGCGAACAAGGCGAGCAGCACGAGCGGTGCCCCCGGACGGACGGGAGAGCCCGCCGGGCCCCGACGCAGATGGAATGCGTGTGCCCTTTCCATCCCCCCTGCTCCTCCGCCCGTCGACCCCCGGGCACGGACCGGTTCCCTTGCATGCGGACAAAGGTTCTTGCTACGTCGCCTTTTATAATAAATAATTACACAAGACCTGGTTCAATAGATAATTATATATGAATCAGATTGTCGACAGTATACAGTTGCCGCCCGGTGCGATTCCCAGGGAAACCGCCATGCGATGCTGTCCCTTCCCTGCGCAACGGAGGGAGGACGACCCATGAACCGACGCACCCCGAACCCCTGCACGCGTGCCGCACGGAAGATTGCCCTTGGGATGGCCTGCCTCGCCGCATTGCATCTCGGGGGGTGCGGAAAAGAGAAAAAAGCAGGACCCGCATCCGCCGCCCCGACCGTCACCGTCATGGAAGTCGTTCCCACGGACATGCCGGTCTCCGCCGAGTACGTCGCGCAAACCCAGAGCTCCCGACAGGTCAATATCTATGCACGGGTCAGCGGTTTCCTCGACCGCCGGCTCTACACCGAAGGCGCGGCGGTCCGGGAGGGGCAGGTCCTCTTCCAGATCGATCCGAAACCGTTCCAGGTGCAGCTCGACCAGGCCAAGGCCGCGCTGGCCAAGCAGGAAGCCTCCCTGGAAGTGGCGCGGGCCAATCTCGCGCGCACCAAGCCGCTCGCCGAATTGAACGCGCTGTCGCAGAAGGATCTCGACGATGCGACCGGCCAGTCCCAGTCCGCGGCAGCGGCGGTCGACCAGGCAAAGGCCCAGGTGGAGACGGCAAAACTCAACCTTTCCTACTGCACCATCACCTCTCCGGTCAACGGCATGACGGGCGCCGCCCTGCAGCAGGAAGGCACGTACATCAGTCCGCAGAACAGCCAGCTCACCACGGTGATGCTCCTGTCCCCGATGTGGGTGAACTTCAGCCTGTCGGAAAACGAGATGCAGAAATTCCGCGGGAGCATCGAAAAGGGGCTCCTGCGCCCTCCGAAAAACGGCAGGTACGCGATCGAGATCGTCCTGGTGGACGGGACGATCTTTCCCCATACCGGGCGGATCACCTTCGCCGATCCCTCCTACAACTCGCAGACGGGAACGTTTCTGATCCGGGTCAGCGTCGATAATCCCGGCGGGGTCCTTCGCCCGAACCAGTACGTTCGCGTCCGCGTGAAGGGCGCGGTCCGTCCCAATGCGATCCTCGTGCCTCAGAAGGCGGTGCAGCAGGGATCCAAGGGGCACTTCGTCTGGATCGTCAACAAGGAGGGGGCGGTCGAGCTCCGTCCCGTCATCGTCGGCGAATGGTACGGAGACGACTGGTTCATCGATGAAGGGCTTCGGGCCGGGGAACGCATCGTGGTGGACGGCGCGTTGACGCTGCGCCCGGACGTCAAGGTCGCGGCCCAACCCCACGTTCGCGGCACGGGACCGGAACCCGTTGCCGGAAGGCCTCCGTCAGGCGCCGCGAAGGACGCCGCAGCCGGAAAAGACCGTTAGAGGAGGCGAGCGATTCATGTTCTCCCGGTTTTTCATCGAGCGGCCGATCTTCGCGACGGTCGTATCGCTGATCATCGTCATCGCCGGGCTCGTGTCGATGAAAGTCCTGCCGGTCGCCCAGTACCCGTCCATCACGCCGGTGCAGGTGACGGTGACCGCCGTCTACCCGGGCGCCGATTCGAAAACCGTCGCCGATGCGGTTGCCGCCCCCATCGAGGCCCAGATCAACGGCGTCGAGAACATGCTCTACATGACATCGACGAGCTCCAGTTCCGGCCAGCTCACCCTGACGGTCTACTTCAGCCTCGACACGGATCCCGACATCGCCCAGGTGCAGGTCCAGAACCGGGTGAACCTCGCCACGCCGCAGCTTCCCGACGCCGTCATCCAGAACGGCGTGTCGGTGCAGAAAAAATCGTCCAGCATCCTGATGATCATCGCCCTGTACAACAAGGACGGCCGCTACAAACCCGATTACGTGACCAATTACGCCAACGTGTATGTCCTGGATGCCATCAAGAGGATCAACGGCGCCGGCCAGGCCTCGATCTTCGGCGTGGCCGACCAGGCGATGCGCATCTGGATGAATCCCGACCGGATGGCCTCCCTCGGGATCACCACGACGGACGTCCAGCAGGCGGTCGCCAACCAGAACGCCCTGTTCGGGGCCGGCCAGATCGGCCAGCAGCCGACCGAGGGGACCGTCCAGCAGACGTTCCCGGTCGTCACCCAGCCCCAGTTCGTCCAGCCGTCCGAGTACGAGAACCTCATCCTCCGCGCCGACCCGGACGGCAGCGCCATCATCCGCGTCAAGGACGTCGCGCGCGCCGAGGTCGGCCGCAGGCAGTACGTCGACGACAGCCGGCTGAACGGGGCATCGGCGACCTTCATCGCGGTCTACCAGCAGCCCGGTTCCAACGGCCTCGATGTCTCCAAGGCGGTCCGCGCGACCATGGAGGAGATGAAGAAGACGATGCCGAGCGGCATCGAAACCGTCATCGCCCTCGATACGACCGATTTCGTCAGGATCTCCATCAAAGAGGTCTACCACACGCTGATCGAGGCGATCGTGCTGGTGATGCTCGTCGTGTACCTGTTCCTCCAGAGCTTCCGCTCCACGATCATCTGCATCGTCGCCATCTTCGTGGCGCTGATCGGCACGTTCACCGGCATGCTCGCCCTGGGATTCTCCATCAACCTGCTGACCCTGTTCGGCATCGTTCTGGCCATCGGCATGGTGGTCGACGATGCGATCGTCGTGGTGGAGAACGTCGAGCGGAACATGGCCAAGGCCGGCCTCCCCCCGAAGGAGGCCACGATCCGGTCGATGGAAGAGATCGGCGGCTCGCTCGTGGCGGTGGTCCTCGTCATGGCCTCGGTCTTCATCCCCGCGGCCTTCCTTCCCGGAACGACGGGGCAGCTCTACAAGCAGTTCGCCATCACCATCGTCATTTCCGTCGCCCTCTCCGGGTTCGTGGCGCTCACCCTGACCCCGGCGATGTGCGCGATCCTCCTGAAGCACAAGGCTGCCCCGCAGCGGGGATTCTTCGCCTGGTTCAACCGCGGGGTCAACCGGCTTACCCTGGCGTTCGGCAATGCCGTCACTCTCATCATCAAGAGGATGGCCGTGGCGTTCGTGCTGCTCGCCGTGTTCCTGGCAACGCTCGTGTACCTGTTCCGGACCATGCCGACGAGCTTCGTGCCCAACGAGGACCAGGGGTACGTCCTGGCGGCGCTGATCCTGCCGGATGCCGCCAGCCTGGACCGCACGGCGCAGACGGCCGGCCGCGTCGATGCGCTGTTCGCAAAGGAACCGGGGGTCCTGAACCGGACGGCGATCAGCGGCTACAGCCTGATCGACGGCCAGTACAAGACCACCGCGTCGACCTTCTTCGTCACCCTGAAGGACTTCGAGGAGCGTTACGCTTCGAAGGAGCACGCCCTGAGGGAAAATTCCCGCGCGGTGCTGCAAGCGGTCCATGCCGGGGCCGGCGCCATCCGGACCGGCGCGGTGATCCCCATTGCGCCGCCCGCGATCCCCGGGATCGGTACCACGGGGGGATTCGAATTCTGGATCCAGGACAAGGGGTCCGGAGACCCGCAGCGGCTGCACGAGCTGACCCAGCAGTTTCTCGCCGAGGCCCGGAAACGTCCCGAGCTGAGCGGCATGAACAGCACCTTCCGGGCATCTTCGCGACAGATGCGGGTCGATGTCGACCGCGACAAGGCCGTGCTCCTGGGCGTGCCGGTGCAGGACGTGTACCGCGCCCTGCAGGCCCAGTTCGGCTCGATCATCGTCAGCCAGTACAACCAGTACAGCCGGATCTGGAACGTCATCCTGCAGTCGGATGCGCGTTTCCGCCAGCATCCTTCCGACATCACCCGGTTGTACACCCGGTCCAATAACGGCCGGATGGTGCCGATCTCGGCCGTCGTGGCGACGCATTACAGCACGGGTCCCGACCTGCTCCCCCATTTCAACGGGTTCCCGGCGGCGCAGATCACCGGAAGCGCATCGCCGGGGTTCAGCTCCGGCGATGCGATCCGGGCGATGGAGGAAGCGGCGGCCAAGGTCCTGCCGCAAGGGTACGAATTTTCCTGGTCCGGCATGGCCTACGAGGAGAAAAAGTCGGGAAGCACTTCGGCGGCCGCCTTCATCTTCGGCCTCATCATCGTGTTCCTCGTCCTGGCCGCCCAGTTCGAATCGTGGAGCATTCCCGGTTCCGTCATGACGGCGGTCCCCTTCGGGATCCTCGGCGCCCTGGCGCTGAACTGGCTGCGCGGCCTGAACAACGACGTCTACTTCCAGATCGGCCTGCTGGTGCTGATCGGGCTGGGAGCGAAGAACGCCGTCCTGCGGGTCACCTTCGCCGTCGAGCTGCGCAAGCAGGGATTGTCGGTCCTGGACGCGACCATCCAGGCCGGCGAGGAAAGGCTGCGCCCGATCCTCATGACCTCGCTGGCGTTCATCTTCGGCGTGCTGCCGCTGGCCCTCGCCATGGGCGCCCAGGCGAACGCCCGCCACTCCATCGGCACCGGCATCATCGGAGGCATGATCGGGGAGACCACCCTGGCCATGCTGTACGTGCCGCTCTTCTTCTATCTCTTCGACCGGTGGCACTCGCGCAAGGAAGGGAAAAAGGACGCCGTCGAGGCGCGGCCGGAGGCGGCCGTCCCGGCTGCGGCGGGGGCGCCGCATGCGGACCCGCCCGGGAAGCAGGAGGGGATCTGACATGCGTCGATGCCTCCGCATCGCATCGCTCGCCCTGCTCGCCGGCTGCGCGATCGGCCCGGATTACCGGCGCCCCGCCGTCGACCTTCCGGACGCTTTCCGCTACTCGGAGAAAGAGGCGCGGGATACCGCGAACATCGCCTGGTGGCGGCAGTTCCAGGACCCGGTGCTCGATACCCTCGTTCTCGACGCGCTTGCCGATAACAAGGACGTGAAAATTGCGACCTCGAACATCGAGCAGGCGGCAGGAGTGGTCGCCCAGACCCGCGGCGCTCTCTTTCCCCAGGTCGTCTACGACGGGTCCGCCGCGCGCCAGCGGGGCAGCGAGCGCAACGCGACGCCGATACCGCCCGGCGTCTCCAACCCGCAGACCGCCCTGTCGCTCCTTGGCGGGGCGACCTGGGAGATCGACCTGTGGGGCCGCATCCGCCGGCTCTCGGAGGCGGCGCGGGCGAACCTGCTCGCCTCCGAGGAGGCCCGCCGCGGCGTGATCCTCTCCCTCGTCGCCGCGGTCGCGGACAACTACATGCAGCTCCGCGGCCTGGACGAGCAGCTGTCGATCGCCCGGCGGACGCTGGCAACGTACGGCGAATCCGTCAGGCTTTTCGAGCTGCAGTTCCAGTACGGCCAGGTATCCATGATGAACGTCGAGCAGGCGCGCACCCAGTACGAGAGCGCGGCGGCGGCGATTCCGCAGATCGAAGCGGATATCGCCCGGACGGAGCACGCGCTGTCCCTTCTCCTCGGGCGGAATCCCGGGCCGATTCCACGCGGCAGGAGCATCTACGAGCTTGCGATCCCCGACATCCCCGCCGCCATCCCTTCCCGGGTGCTCGAACGACGGCCGGATATCGCCCAGAGCGAGCAGAACCTGATCGCCGCAAACGCGCGGATCGGGGCCGCCAAGGCCCTCTATTTCCCGACGATTTCCCTGACCGGCGCTTTCGGCCAGGCAAGCGCCGACCTGTCCGATCTGTTCCGGGGGCCGGCACGGACGTGGAGCTATGCGGGGTCGCTCACCGGACCGATTTTCACCGGCGGGGCGATCGCCGGCCAGGTCCAACAGGCCGAGGCGGCCCGCCGGGCCGCGCTCCTGAGATACGAGTCCTCGATACAGGGCGCTTTCGCGGATGTCGAAGACTCGCTGGTCATCCGGGCCAAAACCGCGGAGCAGCTCCAGGCGCAGGAACGGCTTGTCGCCGCGGCCAGGGAATATACCCGGCTCGCGCAGCTCCAGTACGATGGAGGCTACTCGCCTTACTTCACGGTCATCCAGGCCCAGGAACAGCTGTTTCCCGCCGAACTCAACCAAGCCAAGATCCGCGCTTCGCTGTTTTCGTCGTTCGTGAATATCTACAAGGCATTGGGCGGCGGCTGGATCGATGGGTCGAAAGCCGCCGGGCAGCAGCCGAAAAAACACGCATCGGAACGCCCGCGAGGCACCCTGTCGCAGGCAGATGGAGGGATCCCATGAACCGGCTGGCGATGCTGCTTCTATCGGGACTGGTTGGCGCCATCGCACTCCTGCTCGGTGGCTGCGCCTCGAGCTACCAGGCGCGAAGCATGGAAATAAAGCACACGATGCTGGTCAACCCGGACATCCTGAAGCCGGGGACCGGCGACCAGGCCCTGTATCGGTACCAGAACCCGGACGCGAAGGGAAAGAAATACACCAAAATGCTGATCGCCCCGGTCCTCCTGGCAAGGTCGGCGGAGCTCGACGCGGAGACCCTGGAGAATTACCAGAAGCTCGCCAACAACGCCTACATTTACCTGGTCCAGGAACTCCAGAACGATTTCAAGATCGTTCAAACTCCCGAACCGGAGACGTTAAGGCTCCAGCTGGCCATCCTCGATGCGGAGCCTTCGAGCAAGGCCCGCAACATCCTGTCGAGCGTCGTGCCGATCGGCATCGGGATCTCCGCGATCCAGGGCGCCAGCACCGGGAAACAGACAGGGGTGGGCGAAATCACCGTGGAATTCAAGATCAGCGATGCGATGACCGGAGAGCTGCTCGGGGCGGCCATCGACCGCCGCGTCGGCGGCAAGGATCCCGGGGGAATGTTCGACAGCTGGTACAACGCCGACGCCGCAATGAAATACTGGGCCAAGCGGACGCGTTTCGTCCTGTGCACGGAGGGGGGACGCAAGGACTGCGTGAAGCCCTGAGGGAGTTCGAACCTCCTTCGCGCGATACGGAAAAAATGGCGCGCCCTGAGGGACTCGAACCCCCAACCTTCTGATCCGAAGTCAGAAGCTCTATCCGTTGAGCTAAGGGCGCGCGGGCGGGCGGATCACGATCCCTGGCATCCGCCGGGGTGGCAGCATTCCGGCCCCGAATCGGGCAGGAGGGAAAAGTGCGCGGTGACGATCCGGGGGGAATCGCCGGCGACCGATACCCATAGAGTGGCCCGGATGAGGGCTTCCCCGATCCCCTCCTCCTCATCCATCTCCCGGACCTTCTGGATCGCGTGGATCACCACGAAACCGTCGAACCGGTCGCACCGCAGCAGATCGAAGGACATCTCCGCGGTGGAATCGAACGCGGCCTCCAGGACCGCCCCGTACGTCTCCCCGTCGAAGAGGGATCCCGTATAATCCTCGAAGATCCCGAAGCGGGGATCTTCCAGCGCGAAAAATGCGCGCAGCCCCTCCGGGTCCCGAGCGTTATACGCATCGGCATATTGTGACAGGAACGCCTGCGGGTCGAATTCCATGGGGAGGCATTATCCCATGTTTCCGGGCCACGCACCACTAGCCCGCATTTCTCACCAAGCTTCTGCTGCGGCGGCGGATACGGGCATGTCTACTGCGTTGCGCTCGGTCGGGCTCCTCGACGTAGTGTCAACTACGCCTGCGGCGCCCTCGGTCGCGACGCCTTGTATCCATACCCGTCTCCACCGCCTCGCGACGAACCCTGGTGAGAATTGCGGGCTAAGGGATCGCCGATCGGAGGGTGGGTCCGGCGGCAACCGGAAGGAACACGCGGGAGACGTTCTGGTATAGTGGAATGTCGATGGAAAACAGCCCCCTGACCGGCTGGCACGGAACGCTCCTTCATGTG
Organism: Deltaproteobacteria bacterium; assembly: GCA_003105225.1. Lineage (GTDB taxonomy): Bacteria > Desulfobacterota > Deferrimicrobia > Deferrimicrobiales > Deferrimicrobiaceae > FEB-35. The sequence continues at coordinate 8,777 of PQAK01000147.1, forward strand.
GATCTCGCAGCGGGGACGAGCCGCGTCGAGCCCATTCCCCGCGATCTCCTGCTGGGCTACCTCGGAGGCAGAGGCCTGGGGGTGCGCCTTCTTCGCGGGGCGCACACCCTCGATCCCTTCCATGCCGACATGCCCCTGATCTTCGCCGTCGGTCCGCTGTGCGGGACGCCCGCCCCCACCGCGGCACGGCTGAACGTGGTGTCCCGCTCCCCCCTGACCGGAACCGTATATGACTGCTCCGCCGGAGGCCGGTTCGCCCACCGCCTCAAGGCGGCAGGATTCGATGCGCTGCGCATCGTCGGACGCAGCCCCCGTCCCGCGGCGATCTCCGTTACGCCGGAAGGGGGCGAAATCCTTCCTGCCGGCTCCCTTTGGGGGAAATCCGTCGGCGAGACGGTCCGGGCGCTCGAAGGACGGGGAAGCGTCGCGGCGATCGGGCCGGCCGGTGAGAACGGCGTCCTGTTCGCGAGCATCCTGATGGGCGAGGGGAACGCGGTGGGCCGCGGCGGGCTCGGCGCGGTGATGGGCGGAAAGAACCTGAAGGCGATCGCGGTGAACGGAAGCCGGTCAACCGGCATCGCGGACCGCGCACGCTTCGAACGCGCCCGGCAGGACGTCATGCGGCTGTTCCGCGCCTCCCCCGTCATCTTCGGCGAACTGGGAATCAGCGAGTACGGGACGCCCGCGCTGGTCGACCTGATGCGCCAGCGGAGGATGGCCCCCACCGAAAACTTCCGGAAGACGGTCTTCGAGGGATCGGGGAGCTATTCCGGCCCCTCCATCCGCAAGGCGTACGGCTCGAAGAAGGACGGCTGCCATGGCTGCCCCATCCAGTGCAAGAAAAGCGACCGGGAGGGGGCGCATCTTCCCGAGTACGAGACCGTCTCCCACTTCGGCGCGTTGAACGGCATCGACGACCTGGGCTCCATCGTCCGGTCGAACCGCCTGTGCAACGAGCTCGGGATGGACACGATATCGGCCGCGGCCACCCTCGCGGCGTGGGGGGAAGGAAGAGGCCGTTTCCCGGCGGCGGACGAGGTGGAGGGGCTCCTTGCCGACATGGCCTTCCTCCGGGGGGAGGGCGGCCTGCTGGCCCAGGGATCGCGCCGGGTGGCGCAGGCGCTGGGGAAACCGGGGCTGTCCATGAGCGTAAAGTCCCTCGAGCTTCCCGCCTACGACCCCCGCGGCGCCTACGGGATGGCGCTGGCCTACTGCACGAGCAACCGGGGCGGATGCCACCTCCGGGCCTACCCCATCTCCCACGAGATCCTGCGCAAGCCTGTTGCGACCGACCGCTTCTCCTTTTCGGGAAAGGCGCGCATCATCAAGATCGCCGAGGACACCAACGCCGCTGTGGATTCGCTGGTCGCCTGCAAGTTCTCCTTCTTCGGCGCGACCCTGGAGGAATACGCCGAGATGCTCGCCGCCGTCACCGGGGAGGAGTTCGGCCCCCAGTCCCTGAAGGAAATCGGCGAGCGCATCTGCCTCACGGAGCGGTTCTACAACTGCGCCAACGGGTTCGATGCGAAGGACGACCGTCTGCCCGAGCGCTTTTTCCGCGAGCCCGGGTCCAGCGGCGAGGGGATCGAGATCCCTCCCATCGACGAGAAGCGGTTCGACGAGGAGCTTCGGAAGTATTACCGGATCCGCGGGCTGACTCCCGAGGGGACCTTTTCCGACCCCGGGTACCTGTCGAGGCTCCCGTGAGAGACCAGATCGCCAGATACGCCGGGAAGCTCCTGGCGGACCGGTCGGCTCTCCCCGGGCATATCGCGTTCGCCGCGCACGACGACGTGCTCCTGTCGGAGGGCCATCCGAAGCTGGCCCGCCTGTGCGAAGGGGTCCTTTCCTCCTTGAGCTGCCTGGGGCTGGCCGCCGCCCGCCCTTCCCTGCCGTTTGCCGATTTCCTGGTGCGGCGGGCCGGCAAGGAAGCGTCCCGCATCGTCCCGCAGGACACGGAAACCCGGACGTTCCTGCACGACATCCCGTTCCTGCGCCGCGATGAGCTCGGGAACGACGCCCCCGCCCGGATCGCGGACCTGCTGGGAAGCCGAAAGGGGATGATCGCGGAGGGGTTGGGGATCGTCGCCGCCGGCGCCGTTACGGTCGAGCAGGCCTACATCCACTACTCTTCCATCTTCCACGCGGCCTTCGTCAAGTACCTGCTCGATGTCCTCTCCGAAGGTTTCCGGCTCCCGGGCGAAAGGGAAGCGTTCGAGGAGTTCCGCCGAAGCTGGCTCCGGCCCCTCGACGCGGAAGGGCTCGCTTTCCGCGGCGCCCCCCTGGAAGCGCCGGAGGAGATCTTGAAGGAGATCGCCGCCGTCGGGCGGTACACCGTGGAACGCGGCCTGGTGGACTCCTTCTTCGGCAACATCTCCCTGCGGGCGGGCGGCACGATCTACATCTCGCAGACCGCGGCCAGCCTCGACGACCTGGCCGGCCGGATCGACCCGGTCCCGATGGACAACTCGTCCACCACCGGGATCACCGCCTCCAGCGAGCTCCTGGCGCACCGGCGGATCTACGAGGAGAGCTGCGGCCGGGCCATCCTGCACGGCCACCCCAAATTCGCCGTCGCCATGAGCATGGTCTGCGAGGAAAAAGGGTGCTCCGTCACGGACTGCTGGAGGGATTGCGACAAGGTGCGGTGGCTCGGGGACACCCCGGTGGTCGCCGGAGAGATCGGAGCCGGCGGGCTGGCCAGGCGTGTCCCCCCCGTCATCGCGGGGCCGCGGAAAGCCATGGTCTACGGGCACGGGGTGTTCACCCTGGGGCTGGACGGATTCGCGGACGCCTTCCGCGCGATGGTCGACGTGGAGAACGGGTGCCGGCGGGAATATTTCCGGCGGCTTTCCCCGAAGCTCGCCGGATGAAATCCGTCATCGCCGCATTCCGCAGTCCCCGCCTGTTCTGGGTCCTCCTCCTGGGGTTCTCCTCCGGCATCCCTCTCGCGCTGACCGGCACGACGCTCCAGGCCTGGATGACGACCGAGAAGATCGACCTGGCGGTCATCGGCGTTTTCTCCCTGGTCGGACTACCCTACACCGTGAAATTTCTCTGGGCACCCGTGATGGACCGGTACGTCCCTCCGTTCCTGGGAAGGAGGCGAGGGTGGATGCTCGTGACCCAGCTCGGGCTGGCCGTTGCGATCGCCGCGATGGCGTTTTCCGACCCTGCGGGAGCGACCACCCTGTTCGCCGTCCTGGCCCTGCTGGTTGCGTTTACAAGCGCAAGCCAGGACATCGTCGTCGACGCCTACCGCACGGAGGTCCTGGAGCCCGTGGAGCTTGGCCCCGGCGCCGGCGTTCACATCCTCGGGTATCGGATCGCGATGCTGACCTCTGGCGCGATCGCCCTCATCCTGGCGGACCGCCTCCCGTGGAAAACGGTCTACCTGTTGATGGCGGGATCCCTGCTCGCGGGGATCCTCGCCTCCGTGTTCGCCCCCGAGCCGAAGCTTGCGGAAAAACCGCCGGCCAGCATGAAGGAAGCCGTAGTGGAGCCGTTCGTCGAATTCCTGTCGAGGCCGGGTGCGTGGGGGATCCTGCTGTTCGTCATCCTCTACAAGCTGGACGTGGTGATGGCGACGGCGCTCACGACCCCCTTCCTCCTCGAGCTGGGGTTCACCATGACCGACATCGGGGCCGTGACGAAGGGGTTCGGGATGGTCGCCACGATCGTGGGGACGCTTGCGGGAGGCGCCGTGGTGGCGCGGGTGGGGATGAAGGCCTCCCTCTGGATTTTCGGCGTCCTGCAATCGGTGTCCACCCTCGCGTTCCTGGTGCTGGCGCGCCTGGGGCACCACTACCCGACGATGGTGGCGGCCATCGGGCTGGAGAACCTGTGCAGCGGGATGGGGACGGCGGCCTATGCCGCATTCCTGATGAGCCTGTGCAACAAGCGCTTCACCGCGACCCAGTACGCGATCCTCACCAGCCTGATGGCGCTGACCCGGGTCATCGTCGGGGCGCCGACGGGATATCTCGTCAAGACCTTCGGGTGGGAAACCTATTTCCTGATCTGCATGGTCGCCGCGGTTCCGGGCCTGGTCCTGCTGCTGCAGTACCCTCGGTGGACCGCCCCTGCCCCCGCAGTCGCCGGAACCGCCGTCGCGGCCCCGCGAAGCTGACCCTCGAAGCCGCGGGAATCGCGCAGGGAAACGTTAAGCGATCAAACCTTCTGGCGGTGGACGATGAGTCCGTGGGTGGGATCGTACGGGGACACGCCGACCGTGACCTTGTCCCCCACGATGACGCGGATCTTGAACCGTTTCATGTTGCCGCTCAGCTTGGCCGAGAGCGTGACTCCGTTCTCCAGGGTGACGATATAGGTCCCCCCGCCCCTTGCCGCGGTCACCGTTCCTTCCAGTTTCGCCAGGTCGTCTTTCGACACGAGCGTTCTCCTTCAGCCGAACACTTTATCATTATATCCCCCGGGAGGGGACCAATTTAACACGCGCCCCCGGGCGGGGGGCCGGCGGGGATCGGCCCCTGCGGCGCACATCGTGACCATCCTGTTTTCCGGTTGGATTCGAAGGGCGGGAAGGGCGGGACCCATCCCCGCCCTTCCTCTTCCGGGTTGCACCGGGTCTCTAAATGAACTTCTTCGGAAACTGCTTCACGATGCCGTCCGTGAGCGCATCGGAAAACATGAGCATGTGCGCATGGCCGAGGTCGTAGGCGTTGATGTCCGCCGCCCAGTCCTTCTTGAGACGGGAAACCACTTCGGTCGTCGTGTAATCGAGGTGCTTATACAGCATTTCGGTGAGATCCGCCTTCTTCCAGTTCGGGTTCGCGCCGCTCAGGAAGGCGGCGATGTCATCGGCGTTCGCGTACCAGCGCGTCCGCGACTTCGCCACCCCGTCGTTGTCGCCGGTCTTGGCGGCCTTGACGAGGTCGGCGGCGATCAGGATATGATCCCTCAACAGGAGAGCCAGCTTCCCGCCCGCCTCCTCACCGTAGATCGGCTTGATGGCGTTGCCGATGTCGTCCTGGTTCCGCAACAGCCGCTCCGCCACTTTTCCGGTGTCCCCCAGATCCCCGAGAGAGCTGATGATGAAGTTCCGGGTATAGACGATGTGCTCCTCCCACAGCTGACGCATGCCGAGCCTGAGGTCTACTACCGATGGGGGGATGCCGGCCTTGCCGGTCCCTTGATGCTCCAGCGCCCACGATGCCGCAGGCAGCATTACCGTCAGCGCCGCGATGCTTGCCGCAACCCTCACTAAGTGGAACCGTTTCATGGCTGTCGTCTCCTTCTCGAGAAGTAGGTCGTTCCGACCTGACATCAAGGTACCATCTTACTTACAATAAGTCAAATAATAATTTATTTAATTTGACATTAGGCCCGCCCGGGGGCATCCTGATAGCTGGGAAGGAGGTCCCCATGGAAAGAACCCCGTGGAACGGCGGAAAGACACCGGGAGCGCGGGACCGGATCGTTCAGCTCCTGCGCAGGCGGCAGCACACCGTCGAGGCCCTGGCCGGCGAGATCGGGGTCACGGAAAACGCGGTCCGCGCCCAGATCGCCTTGCTGCAGCGGGAAGGCCTGGTCGAGGTCCAGGGGGAGGTCAAGGGCGCCCGTAGGCCCGCGGCGATCTACGGGCTGCGCCCCGGGGCGGATGTGCAGTTCTCCAGGGCCTATCCCGTCATGCTCTCCCACCTGGTCCGGATCCTCGGCCGGAAGCTTCCCGATGCCGAGTTCCGGTCCGTCATGCGCGAACTTGGCCGGCAGATGGCGGCCTCCGGGCCATTGCCCGTGGAGGACCCCCGGGAGCGCATCCGGGCCGCTCTCGACTTCCTCCGTCTGCTGGGGTCCGCTGCGGAGGCGGTCGAGGAAAACGGCAGGTTCGTGATCACCGGTTTCGGCTGCGCCATCGGCGAGGCCGTAAGCGCCGATGCGCGCTCCTGCATCGCGATGGCTGCGCTTCTTCAGAAGCTGACGGGGCTCCCGGTATCCGAGCGATGCGGGCATGGCGACCGGCCCAGCTGCCGGTTCGAGATCCGGCTGCCGGGGAAATGACCGCGGACCTCAAAAAGGGGCTACGGCCTGAACCGCAGCCCCTTTGACTTTCCGCCTCATTCCTTCGCCGGGATTCCGGAGTCTCCCTTGAGAAGCCTCGTATCCGGGGAGACGGATTCGAAAAAGCAGTCCTCCCGCCACAGGCAGCTTTCCTGGTCGCACTCCTCCTCCATGGCGGTCCCGTAGCAGTCGAAGTTCCCCTCGGCGCGCTGGATGGCGCGGACCAGGTCGGCTTTCTCGACCATCTTCGTGCGAATCCCCATTTTCACGGCAATCCTGCGGATCTCCTGGATGTCCATGGCGCCTCCTTTACCTGTGGAGCTACCGGTAAATGCGTTTCCTATGCTTCGGTGACGACGGCCGAGGACTTGAATGCGCCGGAAACCGGGATTCTCCACTGAAGAAACGATCGGCAGGTTGACGGGCCGCTGGGACTCGCATTTTCATTATACAGGCAGACGGTCTCTCTACGCCGGCTTTCTCCCGAAGCCCCGAACGCGTCAGGACCGACACCGACCCGGCCGCTTCCCCAAGAAGGCGATGCCTTCGATTCGCGACGGTTTTTACGCTATTTCATATCGATAATTTTAAATATAATGGAAATGACGGGGGGAAGAAGGCATCCTGGCAACCGGCGATCCACCTGCAGGGGTGGTGGCCCCCGTGCTGCATCTTGTCGACATCGGGCTCGTGGTCGAAGGCAGACCGATCCTTCACGATCTCAACCTGCGCGTTCTTCCCGGGGAGATCCACGCCATCCTCGGGATGAACGGCGCCGGCAAGTCCACGCTCGCCTCGGTGGTCATGGGCCTGTCCGGGGCTTCCCCGACATCCGGGAATATCTACTTCCGGGGCGACGACATCACCGCCCTGCCCATCTCGGCCCGGGCGAAACTCGGCATCACCCTCGCCTGGCAGGAGCCGGCGCGGTTCGAGGGGCTGACGGTCGGCGAGTACCTGGAGCTGGGAAGCCACGGGCCCCGGGCCGGCGGTCCGCCCGCAGAGAAGTGCCTCCGCCTGGTGGGGCTTCCACCCGACAGGTATCTCCGGCGCACCGTCGACTCCACCTTGAGCGGCGGCGAGCGGAAACGCGTGGAACTGGCCTCCATCCTCTCGATGGGGCCCCTGCTCTCCATCCTCGACGAGCCGGATTCCGGCATCGACGCGCTCTCCCTGAACCTGATCCTGGATGCGGTCCGGGTCCTTGCGAAAAACGGGGCCTCCGTGCTCCTGATCACCCACCAGATCGAGGTCGCCGGTTCGGCGGACCGGGCTTCGTTCTTATGCGGCGGCACCATCCTGAGGACCGGCGATCCCCGGGAAATCGGCCGCTTTTTCCGGATGCATTGCCAGGAATGCCCCAATATGGGGGCGCTTCCCGGGGAGGTCGCGCTGCATGGCTGACTACACGAAGGAATTCCTGATGATGACCAAGGCCTACGAGGCGAGCGGCGGCGATCCGGCCTCCCTGTCCGACGGAAGGATTGCCGGTCTGACGGTAAGTCATCGGAAAATCCTTCGGAGCAATGATGCCCCCGGGGTCCGCATCGACGGCGAAGCAACCCCGACGGGCGTCAAGGCGAAGATCACGGTCGATCCCGGCGCAAACGTCGAATACCCGGTCCACCTGTGCTTCGGCGTATTGCCGAAGGAAGGAATACAGGAGATCGTCTCGGAATTCCACGTGGGGGACGGCGCGAAGGTGACTTTTCTCGCGCACTGCGTGTTCCCGAACGCCGTGAAGGTTCGCCACGTGATGGACGCGCGGATCCACGTGGGGAAACACGCAAGCCTCCAATATTCCGAAACGCATTACCACGGCGAGGAAGGAGGCGTGGAGGTGCTGCCGACCGCAAGGATCGTCGTCGACGAGGGAGGGACGTACCGTAGCCTGTTCAAGCTCGTCCAGGGGACAGCCGGTGACCTGCGGATCGACTACGAGGCCGACATCGGCAAGAACGCCCTCTGCGAGATGGATGCCCGGGTCTACGGCAAGCGGAACGATTCCATCCGCGTCAAGGAGTCCCTTTATCTAAACGGTGAGAAGTCGAGGGGGCTTGCGAAGAGCCGGATCGTCGCCTCCGATCATTGCGTCAGCGAAGTCGTCGGGGAAGCGATCGGAAACGCGCCGGGCGCGAGGGGCCACGTGGACTGCCTGGAGATCGTGAAGGGAAAGGATGCGCGCGCGAGCGCCGTCCCAAGGCTCCTCGTAGTCGATGACCGGGCCAAATTGACCCACGAGGCGGCCATCGGCAGCGTGGACAAGAAGCAGGTCGAGACGTTGATGGCTCGGGGATTGACGGAAGAGGAATCGGTGGATATCGTCGTCCGCGGGATCCTCCGGTAAATCGGAAATATCGCAGTGCGGACGCGCGAAGGGGTCGCTTTCAGCATACGCCAATTCCGCATGGCTACGCCGAATGACAAAGGGGCTACGGCCTAAACCGTAACCCCTTGATTTTACTGGTCGGTCTTGGAGGGGAAGCGGGGTTTCCCGCTTCGGCCATGGGATTATTCACCCCCCCATGAAAGCCTTTCGGGTGAAATGTAGATGTGTGAATCGATCGACGACGACGAGTACAATCTTTGGGCCAATCGCAACAGATCGGCGGCGTTATTATTCCGGTCTCCCTTCCGGCGTTCCACCAATTTCCCGATGGCTTCTGTCTTATTGGTCACGTAATCGACTCGATAGACAGTGTACGTCTTCATATCCCCCCACCATCCTGATACGACGATTAGAAAGTTTCTAACTGGATATTCTGGAAATGTCAACAAGTAATGAACTGCGGGATATCTACATCAACCGGGCCACTTTATCATCCAACCGAATTACATCCGATGGAATGTAGCAAAGAGAGGGGTGTCGGATGCAACCCTGTGCGACCTGGAGAAGTCCAATGGCCCCTGCTCCAAGAACACCTGTTCTTTCGACTTCGGACAGGATAATCGCCCTTAATCTATTCCAACAGGAACATGACGCTCCGGTTGAGCCACGGGGAGCCGCAGCCTTCATCCGGAACCATTGATGGGACCTGCCCGGGTACCCGGATTCCCATGAGCGCATCGGTCCCTACGACGAAAGCTTGCAGGAAACGATTTATCGAATGCGTTCCCCAAGATCCAGCCGAAAGAAAAAGGGGCTACGGCCTGTGCCGTAACCCCTTGATTTTGCTGGTGGGCCATGAAGGATTCGAACCTTCAACCTCCTGATTAAGAGTCAGCTGCTCTGCCGGGTTGAGCTAATGGCCCACGCTGGGAAAGAACATGGCGCGCCTGGGAGGAATCGAACCTCCGCACCCGGCTCCGGAGGCCGGTGCTCTATCCCCTGAGCTACAGGCGCCTGAAATTTGGGGTGAGTGATGGGGATTGAACCCACGACAGCCAGAGCCACAGTCTGGTGCTCTGCCAACTGAGCTACACTCACCGTCCGATCCAATGGCGAAAAGGAATTATACAAACCGCCATGCGGGGGGTCAACGTCAAATCCCGACGGCATCCCCGTGCAAAAAACCTCTTCTCCCTTCCGGTCTCCTGTTATCATATCACCATTGCCGAATGCATCGACGGGCCGCGCACCGGCCCCATTCCAGCATCCATACCGGAGGTGGCTCATGAAGGGGAACCCGAAGATCATCGATGCCTTGAACAAGGTCCTGGAGCTGGAGATCGGCGCCATCCTGCAGTATCTCCACCACCACTGGACGGGTGACGGGATGGAGAGCGCGGCGATCCTGCCCCTCTTCGAGAAGACCAGCATGGACGAGATGAAGCATGCGGAACGCGTCGCCGAACGGATCAACTTCCTCGAAGGCGATCCCTCCCTGAAGCCCGCTCCGGCCAAGAAGGGCGGGGACCTGCGGAAAATGATGCTGGACGACCTCGAGGGCGAGTACGGCGCCATCGAGTACTACAAGACCGTCATCAAGCTCGCCGACGAGGCCGGGGACTCCACCACCCGGCTGATGATGGAAGAGATTGTCGCCCAGGAAGAGGAGCACGCCGACCTCTGGGAGACGATCCTCCAGAAGACCGGGAAAAAACTCCCGTAGCACTTCGTTTCATCCGCAACGCCGGGAGGAATTGGCTTCGCTGCCTCGGAGGGGGGGGACTCCGCCGAACCGGCCTGCGACAGGCGCCTTCCGTAGGGGGCGTATACCGCAGCAGCAGGCGCATTTCCTTTGCCCGCCTTCTTCCTCGCGGGAGACTTCCTCGCAGCTACGCTCGCGACCTGCGACCGCTCGCTGCAGGTTCCGCTCGACGCAATCTTTGCCTCGCTCCACATGCCGCTGCGATGAAGCTCCCGCTGCGTCATCCGGCGCGGACAGGGAACGCGAGCTGTCGGAATGCGCCTCAAACGGAAGGCGCAGCCGAAGGAAAGCCCCCGGACTATTTGACGATCCCCCTCTGGTATGCGAACTTGATCAGCCCCGCGCGCGTCCGGATGTCCAGTTTTTCCTGGAAGTTCGCGTAGTGGGCGACGACGGTCTTCACGCTGATATCGAGCAGGCTCGCGATCTCCTTGTGGGTGTGCCCTTCCGCGATCAGCTTCAGAACCTGCTTTTCCCGGTCCGTCAGCCTCTCGTAAGGATCCTCCGCGGCGGCGTCCTTCCGGCTCAGGTAGTCCCCGATCACGGAGGATGCGATCGCGGAGTACAGGTAGAACTCCCCTCTCGCGACCGCCCGGATCGACGAGATGAGATCGGTCCCCACGGCGTGCTTCAGGATGTAGCCGGAGACGCCCGCCTTGAGCAGCCGGCTGACGTACTCCTTGTCGTCGTACTGGCTCAAGACGAGGATCCGGATCTCGGGGTTCGTCTTCTTCACCTCGATGGCGGCTTCGAGCCCCCCGAGCCCCGGCATCGCGATGTCCAGCAGGATGATGTCTGGCCGAAGCGTCTGCGCCTTCCGGATCGTCTCCATCCCGTCGGCAGCCTCGCCAACGACCTCGATGTCGTCGTGGAGCTTGAGGATCGCGATGATGCCCTCCCTCACCAGGGCGTGGTCATCCGCCACGAGGATCCGGATCTTCGCCATGTCCCCCTCCGCCTTTCCGAAAAACCCGCCGGGCCCGGTCAGGTCGGGACGGGGATGAACACCTGGATCCTCGTCCCCTTCCCCGGTTCCGACCAGATCGAAAGTTTGCCGTCCAGCAGGCGCACCCGCTCCTCCATCCCTACCAGCCCGAGTCCCAGGTGGGTGTTTTCCCGTTCGGTGTCGGTCGCCTTGCGCACATCGAACCCCTTGCCGTCGTCCTCGATCGAAAGCTCGATCCCCGCGTCGCCGAACGCCGCAACCACCGCCACATGCCTCGCGCCGGCGTGCTTGCTGATATTGATGATCGATTCCTGCACGACCCGGAACAGCGCCAGCTCGATTTTCGAATAGTCCAGCACGCCGCGGGTGCGGTCTTTCAGCCTCTCCCGGCTGCCGCTCGTGCGAAACTGGAACGGGATCCCCCGCTCCCCGATGTGCTTCTCCAGGACCCACTTGATCGCGGATTCCAGCCCCAGGTCGTCCAGGATCGGGGGGCGGAGGTCCTTGATCATCTGGTGGACGCCTTTCAGCATCGCCATGCACTGTTCCCGGATCTGCAGGAGCTGCTTCCGGATGGGGTCGTACTCCGAGAAGTGGATGACGATCGAATCCAGCGCAATCAGGATGGCATTCAGGGACTGGCTCGTGTCGTCGTGCAACTCCCGGGCGATCCGCTTCCTCTCCTCCTCCTCCACGGTGAACACTTTCCGCAGCAGCGTCGCCAGCTTTTCCTTGCTGCGGTTCAGCTCCTTCGTCCGCTCCGCCACCCGGCTTTCCAGCTCGACGCTGTAGGACTGGATGCTCTCGAGGGATTCGGCAAGCTTGATCCGCATCTCATCGAAGCTCTGGCTCAGCGTCCCGATTTCGTCCTTCGTGGACACCTCGATCGGGTCCCGGAGATTGCCGCGGGCGATCCGCTGCGTGGCGGTGATCAATGACCGCACGGGCCGGACGATGCTCCGGGAGAGCCCGATGGCGAGCAGGGTCGCGGTAATGATGGAGATGACGCTCAAGACCACGAACCCTTCCCGCAGGTGGACCGACGGCAGGAAAACCGCTTCCTGCGGGTCCCTCACGATGACCCCCCAGGGGGCCATGGAGAGGGGGGCGAACGCCAGCATGTCCTTTTCCCTCCTGCTGTCGGGGGAGCTCTCCTTGCACCGGTGGCAGTTGAGGACCGTCGCCTTCTTCTCGTTCATGAGATTTCCCAGGAACTTGTACCGCTCGCTGCAGGTGAGAATCCGCCGGGGATCGTTGGACGCGATGATGATCCCCCGGCTGTCGACCAGCTCGATGAAGGTATCGGATCCCGTCGGGATGGTGCGGATGATCTGCGCCAGGAGGTAGTTGGTGGGATCGATCTCGCCGCCCGCCGCGCCGACGATCTCCCCGTTCCTGTTCCGCAAGGGGACCAGGGCGAAGATGATTTTCCTCTGGGTGGGGGTGATCGTGTAGATGTCCGAGATGACCGGCTTGAGCTCCGTGAGGGTCCTGCTGACATAGGGGATGCCCAGCAGGTTGACCTTGTCGTCTTCCTGGTGCGGGTAGGAGATCGCGATGTTTCCGTACCGGTCCAGCAGGAAGACCCTGCCCGTGAAGATCGAGTAATCGATCGCCGCCTTGAGGACCTTCTTCTCGGGCTCCCAGTCGCCGTCCTCGAAATCCACCTTGCCGGATAGCGAGATGTCGTAGAGCCGCTTGAGGTTGCTCTCGAGGACGTAGTCGACGTACTTGCCGATGATGTTGGCGAGGGCCAGCCGGCTCTCCAGGGAGCGCTTGATGCTGGCGTTCACGCTCAGGTAGCTGATGACCCCGAGGCTCACCAGGATGATGCTCATGTTCAGGATCAGCAGGACGATGATTCGCTTCTTCACGTTCCGGGCGCCAAGGGGGGGGCCCTCGTTTCCTTCGCAGGCCGGTTGACAGGTTGAACCGCCGGAAGCACGGGTAAATCGCCCAACGTCAATGTAATCGCAATGCGCAAGACCGTCAACGGTTTCCGTTTCCCGGCCTTCCGCGCCGCCGGGAAACGGCGTTTCACGGGACCCCGGGCTCCGGGCGAGGCTTGACCGCGGCCGCTTCCTTGTGGCCGTTCCCGAGCAGCTCCTCGACCTCCACCCCCTCGATCGCGGCGAGCTCGATGGGATGCTCCCGGAGCATCCGTTCGCGGGAGATGTCCCCCGTGAAGATGGTCGTGTCGAGGGGGAACGCCTCCGGGCTGAAGATCGCGTTGTAGATGTGCCAGATCGCGTTGATGAGGAAGATCAGGAGGGCCTCGTTGGAGTGCAGCGCCTTGGCGGCGGGGATGCTCTCTCCGGGCAGCACGCGCGTGAAGAACGTGGGCAGCCACAAAACGGCCCCCGTTCCCATCATCAGGACGCCGCCCACCAGGATCGTCCAGTATTCGAACTTTTCCATGTAGTCGTAGCGGTCGCACCGGGCGAGATGCTCCTCCAGCCCGAAGTAGTACCGGATGTTGTGGACGGCGTCCTGGAGGTCCCCCTTCTTGATGAACATGGACGGCCCCCACCTTCCGCGGGCGATGCCTCCGACCGCGATCGCGATATGCAGGATCAGCTCGAAGGAAAACAGGACTCCCGCGCAGCGGTGGATCAACCGGACGTTGTCGATCCCGCTCATCTTCAGGATGAACCACTGGGCGGAATCCACGTACCAGAACCGCTGGCACAGCCCCGTCGCGAAGAGGACGACGGTGGACAGGATGATCCCCCAGTGCTCCAGGATCCGGTACCCGCTGAACCTTCTCATCTTTTTCTTTCCCGTCTCCATCGGCGCCCCCATCCCCCGTTCCTTCCCGTTGTCACCGGTTGACCGCGTACCGCCAGATGTGCAGGAAGATCTGCAGAACGAACCCCAGCCCCATGAGCGGGATGAAGATCCGGTAGGCCGTGTTGACGAGGAAGATCATCGGGTACTTGGAGAGAGACGGCTTGTAGTGCGACAGCCAGGCGTCGGGGAAGTTCTCGTTGGCGTCCTTGTGGCACTTCTGGCACCGCTTGACGAGGTTGGCCTTGACCACGACGGGATCGGAGCTCGCGGCGCCGGTGATGTTGTGGGTGCCGTGGCAGTCCGTGCATACGGCGATCGGCCTGGCCGGCTTGTAGAGCTGCTCCCGCTGCTTCCGGTACAACCCGAGGGTAACCCCGTGGAAGTCGGATAGGTAGGCGTTCAGGACTCCCGTCGACAGCCCGTACTTGCTGACGATCGCCGGGTTCGCGTGGCAGTTCCCGCACATCTGGGGGATCTTCTCGTGGTACTCGAGCGTCAGCGGATTGTCGATGTTGTGCGCCGTGTGGCAGTCGATGCACACCGGGACGTCCTGGTTCTGCTCGTTGAAGAGGGCATTGCCGTGGACGCTCTTGGCATACACCTCGTAGACGCCGGGGTGGCACTTCCGGCACTTCTGGGTGGTGATCGTTCTCCCCTTGACCCCCCGGGTGATGTGGTGGATCACGTGGGAGCCGTGGCAGTCGTTGCACACCGGGGCCGACAGGTTCCCCTGGCTCAAGACCGTGTAGTGGACGCTGTCCAGGGTCTTCGTGTACTTGTCGAAGTGGCACCTTCGGCAGCTCTCGGATGCGGTGATCGTATAGTCCCTCCGGCTCCGGAAGTTCCTCTTGGGGTGCTCTTCCGAGGAAAAGCCGTAATGGCAGTCCGAACACCGCAGCTTGTCGTGGGCGTTGTCCTCCGCGGTCGACATCTCCACCGTGAGCGGGATCTTCTCGTTGTTTCGGCACGTCATGGACATTTCGTGCTGGTGGCAGCTCATGCAGTACTGCTTTTCGCTCTTGATGATCTTCCCCCCCGCGACGGGGTTCCCGGAATGCGCATCGTGGCAGTCCGTGCAGATGGAGGAGATCCCCTCCTTCTCGCGGAGCAGCAGGTTCGCGTGGATCGGCTTGGCCTTGATCTGCTCGGCCGCATGGCATCCCCGGCACACGGCCGAGGCCCGCATCCGGTACTGGTCCCGGGTAGCGAACCTGCGGGCGGGATGCGCATCCGCCGAGAAATCGGTGTGGCACCGGGAGCAGGCGAGGGCGTTGTGGACCGAGACCTTGTATTTCGCGGGGTTTACATACGTCGGAATCGAATCCCCGTTTGCCAGCTTGAAGAAGGATCCTTTCTTCCCGTGGCATTGCAGGCATTTCAGCGATTCCGCGGAAAGCTCCGCGTCCCCGGCGTGCACCGCCGGGGACGCGGCCGCCATCAGGAGAACCGCCAGCCCGAGGATCAGCTTCATCCCCTGTTTCATGCGCGTCCCTCCTTTTGGGGAGACAAGGGAGCCATTACGTCATCCATGCCCCTCCGGGAAGTCCGGGTGCTCCCGAAGCACGGGCATGCGGTTCAGGATCCATCGGAACAGGAGGACGTGGAAGGTGATGATGGACAGGACGATCGCGACCTCCCTCGCCGGGGGGATGATGTCATGGAAGTGATTCGGCAGGTTCCAGTTGAACATGAGGATGGAGACGTTGAGCCGGTTCAGGATGATCCCCGCGACGGCATGGAAGGCGCCCCACCGGACGAGGGTCGCGCTTCCCTTTTTCACGCCCACGGTAAGAACGATCCCGGGGGCGAGGATGAACAGGAGGATTTCGGCGAGGAACCAGATGCCGTACGGGGTGCGCAGCAGCGCCCAGTTGTCGTCGTGGGCCACCCCGATCAGCTTCAGCGCGAAGAAGACGAACATGACGATGCACGCCGCCTTTCCGAGGCCGACGGTCTGCGGGTCGAGGTTCGACAGGAACTGGTGGTCCGCCTTGTCCCGGAGCCACCTCGCCGCCACGGTGCTCACCGCGATCACCATGCAGAGCCCCGCGTAGATGCTGGAGATGAAGAAGAACACGGGGATGAACGCCGAGTACCACAGCGGGTGGAGCTTCCCCGGCGCCAGGAGGAACAGCGCGCCCAGCGCGGACTGGTGGAGCGTGGAGAGGATCACGCCGCCGATCGTCATCCCGACGGTGATCAGGATCGCCCACTTCCGCGTCCTGCGCGCCTGGATCCACTCGAGGATCGCCGGGCTGAATTCCAGCAGCTGGACGGTCAGGTACGTCGCGACGTGCCAGGCGACGAGGAAGAGGACGGAGGTGGGGCCGTAGGAAACCGCCATGGGGTAGTAGATCCTCCAGGGGCGGCCGATGTCGATCAGGAGGTAGATGACCGCGAAGAGGTAACCCATGAAACCGGTCAGGACCCCGAGCCGTACCAGGGAATGATACTGCTTGTACCCGAAGATGTATACCGCGGTCGCCATCACGTACCCCGTCGCCGAGAGGGGGACGCCGGAGAAGAGCCCCCATCCGAGCAGGATGCTCCAGGGATACTCGTTGGAGGCGTGGGTCACCGCCGCCAGGCCTTTCGCGAAGCGGACCCCGATCAGCGGGAAACCGATGCACAGGATGATCATCGCCACGATGTTGAACGGCGTGATGAGCGTTCTTGCGTATTCGGAGAGGGGCATCCCCATCAGCAGCTTGTCGGCGAAGCGTACGGGGAATCCGGCCTCTTTCGCGATGGTGTCCTCCTTCATTCCTTCCCCTCCTTGTTCCGGGTGGATGCGTAGCACATTCCCAGGAGAGCCGGCCAGATCGTGAGGACCAGGGGCACGGCGGACAGGAACCCCTTCGTCTGCTCCACCAGCGGCTTCTCCACGAGGTTCGCGGGGAAATCCAACCGGTCGAAGGGAACTCCGGACAGGTACAGCCAGCTCGTCCCCCCGACCTCGTACTCGCCGAAGATGTGGTCGACGTACCGGTCCGGGTTCTTCCGGATCCGTTCCCTCGCGGCCCGGATGAGGTCCGACCGCTTGCCGAAGGTGACCGCTCCCACGGGGCAGGCCTCGGCGCAGGCCGGAATCCCCCCGTTCTTCACCCGGCCGTGGCACATGGTGCACTTGACGATCCGGGGATCCAGCGCGCTTTCATAGTCGTAGGCCGGGACGTAGAAGGGGCACGCGACCATGCAGTAGCGGCAGCCGAAGCACACGTCCTTGTTGTAGAGCACCGCGCCTTCGGGGGTCTTCGTGTAGGCCCGCACGGGGCAGGCGGAGGCGCACCCGGGCTCGTTGCAGTGGTTGCACTGCACCTTGCGATACAGGGGCTTGTCGGAGGATTTCGGGTTTTCGTACCGGTTGACCACCGTGTAGGCCGAGGCCGTCGGCCGCCTCTTCTTCTCGAAGACCGACTTCTCGTCGAAGGGGACTTCCGGCTCCGGCAGCCCGTTCGCCCGGTTGCACGCCTTCTCGCAGGTGCGGCAGCCGACGCATTCGGTCAGGTCCGTGAGCATCCCCTTGCGGTCGGGCCATCCCTTTATCTTGTTGTCGGCAAACACCTCCGCCGACGCGCCGACCAGGGTGGCCCCGCCGGCGGCCGCAAGGGTCTGCAGCACCCGCCGCCGGCTGAGCGTCGCCTTTCCCGCCTCCTCGTTCTTCCCCGACGGATGTTGCCCTTCCGGGACGTTGCCTCCCGGGATGTTCCTTTTCGGGATGTCAGCCACGGAGAACCTCCTCATCCCCTCTATAGGGGTATTCTCACTTTTTCCCGTCCAGCCTCGCTTGCGCCGCCGGGACGTGGCACATCTCGGTGCACCCCTTCGGGTCCTTGCCGACGGTGCCCACGTCCCCCCTGTGGCATTTGAAGCAGGCCTGATGGTAAGCCGCCTTGAGGGTCGGCCGGTCGATTCCGGCGCCGGGCCCGGCGGATGCGGAATGGCACTCCCGGCAGGGCTTGAGCATGCCCGCGTTCACGTTCTTTTTGAAAGCGGAGGGGTCGGTCCGGTGGCACTGGGTGCAGGATCGGACGTCCGTCGAGCCGTGCTGATGATGGCAGTCCGCGCATCCCCCGGCCGTGGAGACGTGGCCGGAATGGTTGAACCGCACCGGTTCGTAAACCCGGGACAGGCTTCCCAGCACGAGTTCCTTCGGAACGTTCCCGACCCCGGCCTTTTCCCCGGCGGCGGAGACCCCGGCCCAGAGGGCAATGGCCATCACGACGACGGTTGCGTTCTTCACGATTTGGACTCCTTCCCCTTCGCTTCGGATTTCACCTTCTTCCGGTTCTTCCGGCCTCCCAGGTACGCCTCGACCGGCCGCCACCCGAAGAAGGCGGTCTTTCCCGCCGCCCCGAAGGCCTTCTCGAGCCCCTCCGCCGCCATGCCCGCAAGCTCCGCGGCGAGGGTGCAGGCGAAGACGAAGGGAAGCGCGATCACGTAGGCCAGCCCGATGAAGGGAGCGGAAGCGAGCCGTCCCACGGTCCTCCATGCTTCCCGGTACCCCGATTTCCGCAGGTGCTCCATCTCCTCGCCGGCGGACTCCTTCAGGGTCTTGAAGGGCTTGGGCTTGAGGATCTCCGCATAGAGGATGTACCCGGTGATCGCCAGGACGGAAATGATGTACTCCACCCCTTTGACGTGCGTCGTGAAGTCGATGAGCGTGTGCATGGTGTCCTCCCCTTGTCGGTTATTCTTTCGTCCCGCTGCCGTTCTTGTCCTTCCGGTTCTTCCCCGCCAGGTACGCCTCGGTGGGCCGCCACCCGAACGACACGCTCGTCCGGAGCTGGGAGAGCACGCCCCCGAAAATCCTGTGGCCCAGCAGGTAAAGCGACAGGCCGATGATGGTGACGGGCAGAAAGACGATGTACAGCCCTCCCGAGATGATCCCGTAGAGGAACAGGATGGCGAAGGGGAGGCGGCTGTACGTCGACTCCAGATTTCCCGGGAGCACGCCTTCCTTCTTCATCTCCACCAGACGTCCGGTGCCCGATTCCCAGTAGGTGCCTGCCCCGACCTCTTGTCCGCCGGTGAATTTCTGCATCTGACTCACCTCCCTTGCGGTCTTGCGGGTTACCGGCAACGTTCCCTTGATGGTGCCCACTATAGGGGAGGCCCCATGCCGCAACAATCGGTAGAACTACCTAGATTTCGGGGAAAGAGTACCTATGCGGCGCCCGTTAAATCCGTAGGCGCGTGAGGATGCGGGTATGCGGAGGGTTATGGAAACGGGTGCAAAAACCCGGGCGTAAGGGAAGATCCTGAACGTTATCGAAGGATTATCTGAACATGCTCTCCGCTACCTTGATCAGCTCCAGCGGCGTGGAGCGGGCGGCGACGGTGATATGGGTATTCCCTTCCGACCAGGAGATGCGGGAGCAGGGATCCCCGTTGCCGCACGTCCCCACCTCCAGCGTGGCGTCCCGGCCTTTCAGCGGGTATCCGACCTTTTCCTTGAGCTGCGCGATCTTGATCCTGCCGTCGGTGCGGAACGATGCGGAGCCCGACTGGGAGATGACCAGCCCCGCGGATTTTCCTCCCGCCTGTTCGAACTCCATGATGAGCGCCGGGAACGGCTTCCCCTGCGCCAGGACCGTGGAAGGCGGCCACGAGAGGTTCTGCGGGAAATACGACGGGACGCGGATCTCGCGGAAGGAGAGCTCGGCCTTCACGTCCTCGACGCTGGCGTACTTCCGCATCAGGTCCCGCTGCGTCAGCATCGGCAGCCATCCCGCGATCTTCAAGCCCCCCGCGAGAATCGCGATCGCGGCCGCGAACAGCAGGTAGTTGGAGAATTTCCGTTGCATGGGGTCTCTCCGTGTCACACGACGAAGTAGTCGATCACGATGACGGCGCAAAGGGTCAGCAGAAAAACCGGCCAATCCCCGCCGGACGGGGATCCGGGACGGTTTTCGAGACGGGCGATCCGGCTCTCGATGTTCAGCCGGTGGCTGTACTCCTCGATCCGGTCCGATACGCGGCTTCCCCCGTCGGTCCCGGCATCCTCCGCGGGCCCCGGGTCCAGGTACAGCTTGCGCAGGGCGCCGGCCAGCTCGAGCGGTTTCTTCGTGAAGGAAGCGGCCATCTCGTCGCAGATCTTCTCGTCCTCCTGCACGGACCTTCGGAACTCGACGAGGGCGACGGGATTGAAAAACATGACGATGCGGACGAAGAACACCGGCAGGAGGAACGGCCGCCGGCTCCTCATGATGTGCGCGATCTCGTGGGCCAGGGCCGCCTGCAGCTCCTCCGCGCGAAGGACCTTGAGCAGGCCCGATGACAGGTAGATGGAGGCCTTCTTCCCCGTGGAGGAGAAAAGGACCGGGTCCTCGTCCTCGAGGATGTGCGTCTCGGGCTTCTCCACCGGCAGCGGCTCCAGGGCCGCCCGCACCGACGCGTCGCCGCCTTCCCGCAACTCGCCCGGGGGGCCGTATTTCCTGGACACGAAGGTGTGCCGCAGGATGGGCAGAAGCTCCTGGGCGAGAAACACCAGCGCCGTGATCGAGAAGACGAGGAGCAGGACCGCGCCAAGGGGCACGCCCCAGGGCAGCCCGATGTTGATCCACCGGCTGCTGTCGAAGAGCGCGCTCATTCGGAAGTAGACCGACCCCCTGCCGGGATCGGCCAGCTGGTACAGCGGGTAGGAGAATACCGGGAACACGATGGCGATCAGGAGCAATCGCAGCCGGACGAACGGGCTGGCGATCCGGAAAGCTACGATGGCGATTTCCACGATGGCGGCGGCGACCAGGGAGTGAAAGAAGGCCTGGGTCGCGTAGAGGCCGGGAAGGGAAGTGAAAAAATCGGATAAACTCATTTTCCGCCCATGATAGCGTCACCGGCGGAAGAAATGAAGAGAGGAAAACCCCATGGCCGCGGCGGAAACCGCCGCCTGGCCTCACGAACCGGTCAACCGGGTTCTCCCCCTTCGCCGCCGGGACCTTCGGAAAGGACGCCGGGATCTTTCGCGCGACGCGCCCGTTCCTTGTACATCTCGAAAAGGAGAAGGGAAAGGGAGAGAATGACCGGCCCGGCGACGACCCCGATCAACCCGAAAGCGGCAAACCCGCCGATCGCTCCCAAGGCTATGAGCGATACCGGCAGTTCCGCCTTCCCGCCGATGAGCAGCGGCCGGACGATATTGTCGGCGCTGCCGACGACAAGGACTCCCCATGCGAGCAGGAAGATCCCCTTGGCGGTCTTGCCGGCCAGAAGCAGGTAGACCGACCCCGGTAGCCAGAACAGGGCCGTCCCCACGATCGGGACGAGGGCCGCGACCGCCATGAGGCTGCCGAAGAGGACCGGCGACGGCAGGCCGCCGATCCAGAACCCGATCCCGCCGAGAAGGCCCTGGATGAGGCATGTCCCGAGAATCCCGACGACCCCGGCCGTGAGCACCCGGGACAGGTTCTCCTTGAGCGCCGCCTTGTCCGGGGCGGGGAGCGGGACCACCGACCAGAACTCTTCCTGGAGCCGGCGCCCGTCCCGGTAGATGAAGAAGAGGATGACGAGCATCAGGACGAGATGGAAGAGGGAGACGAAGACGTTCTTCAACAGCCCGCTCGCGAATCCCACCAGGGAGGAAGCCGCCTGCTTCGCTGCGGGCATGAGGTCCTTCCCGATATCGATATCGAAGGTCTGAAGGAAGGAATCGCCGCGGGCGAGCCACGGGGCGACGGACGGGTGGGCGCGGATGGCGTCGATGCCGGGGATCTTTCCGCTCGCGGCGGCGGCCTCGAGGACCCGGTACGTATCCGCAGCCTCGCCGGCGAGAAGGACGATCAGCCCGACCGTCGGGAGAATGAACACGAGGACCACGAGGAGGGTCATGACCGCCGAGGCCGCCCCGTCCCTGCCCCCGAACCGTTTCAGGATCCTTTCGTAGACGGGAAAGGTCGCGATGCCGATGACCGTTGCCCAGGCGATCGAGATCCCGAACGGCGCCAGCAGCAGGTACAGCAGGGAAATAAACAGGAGGGCGAAGGCAAAGGCGGCGAGCGTCCAAAATACTTTCGAATCCATGGCTATCATTCTGTCCGAGGGGCTCCGCCGTGTCCAACACTATCGCGCGGAATTGTTGCTATAATCCCCTCGTGCGCGCCTGTAGCTCAGGCGGATAGAGCAGCTGCCTTCTAAGCAGCGGGTCCGGGGTTCGAGTCCCTGCAGGCGCGCCAGAATCCTTAGCCATGGCGTTGACGACCTCGTCCTCCACGATGCGCACCTTCCGGCTCAGGACACCACCCTCTTCATGATGTCGATGTCCCGGAATCGGAATATGAACTCCTGCCGCGGATCGTGCCTGAGGTCCACCGTTCCGCGCAGCTGATGCACCGCCAGGTTGTAGACCAGTTTCAAGCCCAGCGACTTGATCCGGGACAGGTCCAGGTCCCTGGGCAGCCCCGGCCCGTCGTCCCGGTACGCAAGCTCCACATCGTCCTCCCTTTGACGCAGGGAAAGGTAGATCCTTCCGGCCTTCCGGTCCGGGAAGGCGTGCTTGAGGGAGTTGGTGACCAGCTCGTTGATGATCAGGCCGCAGGGCTGCGCCGCGTCGATGGAGAGGAAGATCTCCTCCAGGTCCAGGACCGGCTTGACCGGCCCATCATCCCCCTGGTGGACCTGAAGGAGTAGGGTCAGCAGATCCCGGAAATACACCTTCATGCTTAAGGAGGTGACGCTGCCGGACCGGTAGAGATTCTCGTGCACCAGCGCCAGGGAGCGGATCCGGTTCTGAGCCTCCATGATGATGGGTATGAGCTTCCCGTCTCCCAGCTCGGTCGCCTGGAGGCTTAAGAGGCCCACGATGACCTGCATGTTGTTCTTCGTCCGATGCGACAGCTCCTTGAAAAGGACCTCCTTCGCCGCCAACGAGGCCTTCAGCGCCTTCTCCATCGCTTTGAGCTCCGTAACGTCCGTCGAGACTCCCAGAACGTGACCGACTGCGCCATCGGGATCACGTTCCGGCGCCAACTTCAGGTAGAAGGTCTTTGTTCCCTCCGGCAATGGAAACTCGAATTCAAGGTCCCTGTCTCGCCCCTTGTGGAACACGTCCCGAATGGCCTCTTCCCATAACCCGCACAGGGGCTCGGGCATGCCGACGTCCCGGTTGGTCCTGCCGATGAACCTGTCGATGGGGATGCCGGTGTACTCCTCGGATTTGGGATTGAGGTACACGACCCGCAGATCCCTGTCGTATCGCATCAGGACCGACGGCATGTTTTCCGCCAGGGACCGGTACCGCGCCTCGCTCGCCCGAAGCGCCTCCTCGGCCGAGATCCGCTCGGAGATGTCGATGCTGTAGACACGGATGCGCTGGATGGCATCGATATAACGGATCGACTGGTGGTAGTGTCGCCCATCGGCGGCAACGACGCGTGAGGTCTGACGCTCCTCACCCCGCCGGAACCGATCCGTGACCTCCCTCAGGCCGGCCAGCCAGGGATGCGACGATCCCGCCTCCTCAAGGTCGGGAAAGAGTTTTCGGGCCGTCGGGTTGGCATAACAGACGACTCCCTCGGGATCGATTTCCACGACGAGGTTGGGGTTGAGCTCGGGGAAGGAGGCCAGGCGGGCGACGATCGCTTCGGTCTTTTTACGCTCGGTGACATCCAGCCAGGAAGCGGCAATGCCATCCCCCATCTTGACAATCCGGATGTCGAATGCCCGGCTATCTTGTTCCCCTCCCGGTAAAACGCCCGTGTAAACCCAGGAATCCTCGATGAACGGCTCCCCCGTCTCCACGATCCGGACGAAGTTCCTGAACCAGTCGCTCTCCTTGATTCCGGGGAACAACTCCGTATAACTCCGCCCGAGGGAGTCCTCCCGGCTCCGCCCGTTCATCCGGCAGCCTGCCTCGTTGATGTACTTGTACCGAAAGTCCGCGATCTGCCCCGCTTCATCCCGTATCGCCGAAAGGATGGCAAAACCGTTGACCATGGTCTCCACGCTCATGCGGAACTGCTTCTCGCTCTGTTGCAGGGCTTCTTCGGCGGCGCACGCCGCGGCCTCCTCGCGACTCAACTGCGCCGCGCTGCGCCACAGAAAGCCCGCAAAGACAAGGATCAAGGTGATGACGAGCAGCCCTGTACCCATGGCGGTGTCGGTGATGCCCAGGTACTGGGTATGCACTTGAAGCAAGCCCATCGCCAGCGGCACCAGAATCACCGCCGGAAGCATCTTTCGAATCAGCACCCCACCCGCATCCGGGCGCAGCAGCGCGGCCATTGGCCCGCCCCGGGTATACGCCAGCAGAAGCCCTGCGCCCAACGAGACCAATGCCACCACCGTCGGCCATGCGATTCCCGTCAGGCGCGGCAGGCCATAGAATCCCTTGATACCGTAGAGGAAACCCACCGCCGGCAGGAGATTGATCACACACACGACCAGACCCAGGTAAGGGGTCATCCCCTTCCGGCTCCATGCCAGCGCCAACAGGCCCGTCCCCAGGAGCGTCAAGCTCAAGGATCCGGGCGGTCCCATGCGGTTGGGGCTGGCCGTTGCCACGGCTCCCCGCGCTTCCGTGGCCAGCAGTTGGTCAATGCCCAGATCAAGGCCAAACAGGTGCTGACTGAGGGTACATGCTCCGATGAGCAGCACGAGGGCCGCCAAGCCCGTTCCCACCGCGCGGCGCTGCCGGCCCGCGACAGGTCCCGCCAGCAACAGCAGCGCAACTCCGGCCAGCAGTTGCCCGAGGGCCATGTTGGTTTTTACGGTGAGAACAGCCGCAGCAGACCATTGAGCGGCCCAGCCTCCCAGCCACGCCACCAGCCAGAAACCACCGATGAACATGGCCATGGCGCCGGTTACGCGAACGGCCCATGCTGCAGAACCAGGATGGGAGTTCGACTCCGGATGATGGGAATCCTTGGGATTCCTCATATAGGGGCCCCTTCGCTTCGCTTTTCCGAAGTCACCGGTTGCCCCCCCCGGAGGTAAATCAAAGTGGGTTGCGGAATGGTCAGGAAGTAATTTTGATTACTATACCGTACCACAAGCCATGGCAGCGGGGGAGTGCGGGGAATCGTCTCGGTCCTCCTCGACGCGACGACGCAGCCGGACGCCAGCGTCGATGCTCCCAACCCCGCTATGGCCCACGCGATGCCGAACAGGTCTGCGGTGATCCCCGCAAGGCGCGCTCCGAAGGCGTAACCGGCGTCCCGCCATGGTCCCCTGCTTTCCCGCCTGCCGATCTTCTCACGATATCCACCTTCACATAATCACGGCAGAGTCCGGTTCCCCGATCAACGCGTGGGTTTGCCGATTACGTTTCCTCCTCCATCGTGTACGCCGGGGCTACTGGCCCCTGTACATGACATCGGCGATCATACCCGCCGCGGCAAATGCGATGACAACCGCAAGCGTGGTTCTCAACCATCGAGGGCGGGTATGATGGCTGAAGATGCTTCCGACCTGTGCACCCGGAACCGCTGCAAGCACGAGCAGCACGGCGGGCAGCAGCGGCACCTGCCCCGTCATTGCCTTGCCTGCAAAGCCCGCCAGCGACGAGAGAAACACGAGCGCCAGGTTGCTCCCGATGACCACTCGGGTAGGCAACCGGAGGACGTGGAGCATCAGGGGAATGAGGATGAAGGAGCCCCCCTGCCCGACCAACCCCCCTAGAAAACCGACCGTCACGGCAATGGATACGGCGAGGGGGACGTTGAACCGGCAGGTGTCGGGATCCTTGACTTCGAATTCCTCCGCCTTCGGAAACCACATCAGCAGCGCGGCAACGGCGGCGAGACCGGAGAAGACAACCATCAGCGCCTCGTTCGCCACCCGCCGGGAGACGACCGAACCCGCCAGCGCCGCGACCGTGATGGCGCTCCCCATCGAGATCACAAGTCGACGGCTCACGGCTCGATGCCTGTCGTGACGCCAGGCACCGGATAGACAGGCGAACAGCCCTTGCGTGATCGTCAAGCCGGCGACTTGCCGCATGTCCAGGGCGTGAAACCCGAAGGCGGGAGGCAGGTACAGAAGCGCAGGGGCCATGACGATCCCGCCGCCTATCCCGAGCCATCCGGACAGGCAGCTGACCGCGAACCCCGTGAAAAGGATCAGAACCGCCAATCCCGGCTCGATCATGGCGGCTCCTAGGGCGCGACCTCGATCCGTCCTTCCGGTTCCGCAACAAGCTCCCCGATTGCCGCCGCCGGGACACCCGCTTCGGAGAGGCCGGACAGCAGGTCTGTTGTCCTTCCGGGCTCGACCGCAAAGAGGAGCCCGCCGGAAGTCTGTGCATCGCAGAGCAGGAGGCGATCGACTTCGTCGATTCCGTCATGATAGTTTACGATCCGATCGAGTGACTCTTTGTTGCGCCGTGACCCTCCGGGGATCGCCCCTTTTGCGGCGAGTTCGCGTGCCCCCGGAAGGATGGGAACCGCGGACAGCCGGATGCGCGCGCCGACGCCGCCCAGCATCTCGCGGAGGTGACCCAGCAAGCCGAAACCGGTGATGTCGGTGCATGCGCGCACTCCAACCTTCCGACCGACCTCGGCAGCCGCCCGGTTCAAGGTCGCCATGGCCGTAACCGCCGACCTCATCGCATCCTCCCCTGCCGTTCCGGCCTTCATGGCCGTCGTCACGATGCCCGTTCCAATCGGTTTGGTGAGGACGAGTCGGTCCCCTGCCGCCCCTCCGATGTTTGTCCAATACGCCTTCGGATGGACGAAGCCGGTAACGCACAGGCCGTACTTCGGTTCCTGGTCATCGACGGTGTGGCCGCCGACGATGTCGATGCCTGCCTCTCTGGCCTTCTCCGCCCCGCCGCGCAGGATCTCCGCGAGCATCGACATCGGCGTCACGTCGCTGCCTCTCGGAAAACCCACGACGTTCAGCGCCAGGACGGGCCGTCCGCCCATGGCATAGACATCGCTTAAGGAATTGGCCGCGGCGATGGCCCCGAACTGATAAGGGTCATCCACCACCGGAGTGAAGAAGTCCACGGTCTGGATCAGCGCAAGTTCGTCGGAAATCCGGTAGACCGCCGCATCGTCGGCCGTCTTCGGTCCGACAAGCACGTTCGGATCCGTGATCGCTGGCAAGCCGCTCAGAACCTGAGCGAGGTCCTCGGGACCGATCTTGCCCGCTCACCCCGCGCAGTGGGAAAGCCGGGTCAGACGCACCGTGCTCCCGGACATGGCTCGCCTCCGTATTTTGTCCGACTCGACTACAGGACTGCCGCGCCGCGCCGACAAGGATCATGGTATGCTGACGGATAGCTATACCGGAAATGCATAATGCTATTCCTTACCATGCGAATTACTTATGGTATCCGATGAACCTGCATAACCTGCGAACCTTCCTGGCGGTACGGAAGCACCTGAATTACACGCGGGCGGCCGAGGAGGTATGCCTCACCCAGCCGGCGGTCTCGCGGCAGGTGCGTCAGCTCGAGGAGGAGCTCGGCGTCCGGCTCTTCGAGCAGATCGGAAAATCGCTGCATATGACGGACGCCGGGGAGACGCTTGCCGCCGAGGCGGAAAAGCTGCTGGGAGCGATGGAAAGGACCGCCGAGGCGGTTCGTTCCCATCGTTCCGCCGAACGCGGCTCCATACGTATCGGAGCCAGCACGACCCCGGGATTCTACCTGCTTCCGGACCTTCTCGGCAGTTTCCACCATCGCTTTCCGAAGGTGGCCCTCCATTACATTGTGGAAAACTCCCTTCGGATCGAGCAGGCGCTCGTCCGGAACGAACTCGACCTGGGCTTCGTCGGCGCTCACTTGGCAAACGAAAATCTTGTACTCAGACCGTTATTGGAGGATGAGATCGTCTGCTTCACCAGCCCGTCGCATCGCCTTGCGAAAGCACGTAACATCTCCCCGGGTTCGCTCGGAGAAGAGTTGTGGATCCTCCGCGAGAAAGGCTCTGCGACCCGGCGGCTTTTCGAGGAGTGGCTGTCCTCCCGGGAGGGGACCATGCGGAATGCCATCGAGCTTACCTGCCCCGAGACGTGCAAGGCGCTGGTCAAGGCCGGTATCGGAATCTCCTTCATTTCGATCCATGGACTCCGTTCCGAGATCCGGGCAAGGCGTCTCGTGAGGCTCCCGGTGAGGGGGATGTCGCTGAAGCGACCGATTTTCCTCGCCAGGCACTCCGAAAAACGCATTTCCCCGGTGATGCAGAGCTTCCTTGAAATTGTGGAGAGCGGACTGCCGAAGTTGACATTGCCGAGAGACTGACGCCACCGAGGATTCGTCGATCCCCCGGAACTCATCCTTCACGGTCGAAATCGTAACCGGTAGGCGAAACCAACGGAGATACGCTTCATCTCAATACATAGTCGATTCGCTTGCGAAAACAACCGGTTGTCGTTTAAAACAAAGAAGGATAACCCGCTGCGATCTGGGGCGCGGAATGGAGCCGAAAATGAAGAGCATGGGATTTGCTCGCACTGGAATTCTCCTATCGGTCATGTTCCTCATAAGCCTTATCGTCCCGAACTCCCCGCTCGCGGAGGAAAAACCGAAACCGTCTTTATACCAGCGGCTCGGAGGGGTGTACAACATCGCACCCGTTGTCGACGAGTTCCTGGAAGTCCTTTATGTCGACGACGTCCTGAACGCAAACCCAAGGATCAAGGAAGCCAGGGATCGGGTCCCCAAAGCCTATCTCAAATACCACGTCACTTCCATGGTTTGCCAGGCCTCCGGCGGACCGGAGAAATACACCGGGCGGGGGATGAAGGAATCGCACCAGCATCTCAACATTACGGAAAATGAATGGCAGGCAATGCGGGTCGATTTCAAGAAGGTCCTGGACAAGTTCAAGGTCCCCGAGCAGGAGCAGAAAGAACTCATCGCGATCGTAGAGAGCACGAAAAAGGACATCGTTCTTGTTTCAGCAGAAATGAAGAAATAGCCGCCTAAGCAACGGGTCCGGGGTTCGAGGAAGTGCGCTACCCAACGGCCACGTCAAGGTGCGGGGGGAGAGGTCTTGAGCGCCTCGATAACCTCCTCCAACTCTTCCCATGATGTTTGCCGCCCCAAACTGAACCGGACGGCTCCCATTCCCTCCTCGGGGGGGACCCCCATGGCCGCCAGGACGGGAGAAAGCGTGACCGAGCCGGCATGGCAGGCCGATCCGGTCGATGCGGCAACCCCTGGAAGCCTTGCGAGAACCTCCGCGCCGACCCGGCCGACGAAGTTGACGTTAAGGGTATTGGGGAGACGTTCCGCCGGGTGACCGTTGAGCGTCACCCGGCCGCCGTAAATAGCCTTGAGCCCCTCCCAGAAACGGTCGCGCAGGATTTTGACCTGCGTCATCCCTATCCACTTCCGCGCCGTCTCGCATGCCGCGCCGAGCGCCACGGCCAAGAGGACATTCTCCGTTCCGGCGCGCCGGCCAGCTTCATGTCCCGCCCCGTGGACGAACGGCTCGATCCTTGTCCCTTCCCGGATGTAGAGCGCCCCGATCCCCTTCGGCGCGTAAACCTTGTGCCCGGCGACCGAGAGGAGGTCCACGCCCAGTTCCTCGACGTCGGCGGAGAGTTTCCCCACCGTCTGGGCCGCGTCCGTATGGAACGGAATCCCCGCCTCACGTGCAATGGCAGCGATCTCCGGAATCGGCTCGATCGTTCCGATCTCGTTATTGGCATGCATCACGGTGATGAGTATCGTCCTCGAGGTTATCGCTTTTCGGACACCTTCCGGGTCCACCCTTCCGGACCGGTCGACCGGCAATACGGTTACCCTCGCCCCCAGCGTCTCCAGGAACCGGCATGGGTTCATCGTGGCGGGATGCTCCACCGCGGTAGTGATGATGTGGTCTCCACGATCCCGGTTCGCGAAGAAGACGCCTTTGATCGCATGGTTGTTCGACT
Organism: Deltaproteobacteria bacterium; assembly: GCA_003105225.1. Taxonomy (GTDB): domain Bacteria; phylum Desulfobacterota; class Deferrimicrobia; order Deferrimicrobiales; family Deferrimicrobiaceae; genus FEB-35. The sequence goes on from PQAK01000147.1 coordinate 38,447, forward strand.
CGCTGCCTCCGCTGGTGAAGACGATCTCGGTCGGGTCGCACCCCAACAGCCCTGCCACCCGCCCCCGCGCCCGCTCCACGGCGTCTTTCGCTCCCGCGCCAGCCCAATGGAGACTCGACGGATTTCCGTAATGATCGGTCAGGAACGGCCGCATCGCCTCGACGGCCTCGGGGCAGATCGGCGTGCTCGCGTTGAAATCGAGGTAAATGCGTCGACTCACGGCATTGCCCCTTTCTTCCCCGGCGTTTCGGTCTTCCGCAAAGCGGCGACGAGGCCGGTAACGGGCGTCAACGTCCCCGCTGATGCGATGGACCTTTTCTTCGACGGATATTTTCACCTGCGTGTTCCAATGCCGCCTCGAGAGCCGCGGAACACACGGAAAGGGAATCCCTTATCCCCGTGTCGCCGCCTTTTTCGAAGTCCCCCGGCCGCGTCGCCATCGAGTTCGTGATGTGCGCCAGGCAAGCCACCGGCTTGTCGAGCGCTTTCCCGAGTGCCAGCAGGGCGGCAGCCTCCATCTCCACGGAAACGATCCCCTCCATTCGCCGCGAGGCGATCAGGCGTTCCGTCTCCCGGAAGGGGGCGTCGGTGGTCCATGACGCGCCCACCAGGACGGGAACGGACATGCCGCCCAGTCGTTTCCGGACTGTGGAGACAAGCAAGGGATCGGCCTCGGCATATCGACCGGGCGGAAGGTAATGATGGCTCGTTCCCTCGTCGCGCAAGGCTTTCTCTATGAGGAGAAAGATCGGCGGAGTGATGTGATCCGCCACAAGCCCCGCGGAAGAGACGCTGACGATCGCCTTGCAGCCGGAGGCAAACAATTCCTCGGCCACGAGAACCGCATAGGACGCCCCGATGGTGCCGCCGATCACGCCGAATTCACGCCGCTCGTCCCTCCAACGGAACAAACGCGTGTGAAAGCAGGGCCATGCCGGATCCTCCGCAGCTTTTCCCGCGGCGGCAAGGTGCTCGACCAGTTCGCCGTCGAAGTCCAGGAGGCAGCCGGCCGGTACGAGCCCCCTGGGCAGCCCCTTTTTGATCCTGGCAGCCGCCAGGAGGTTGGCCGGCGTGAAGACGGCCGTTTCCGCCGTTTCGTGCTCCAGGAGGGGAATCCGGGGGGCTTCAGCCACGGGACGCCACCTTCTCCCTCTCGGCCTTTCCCTTTTCCCGGTCGATCTGCTCCTTCGTCTTCCGGAGGACCGGATGGTCTGCCGACAGGAGGGCCAGCACCCCTTCGACCAGCTTCGGCCGGCTGATGTAGTAGCATCTCAGCGCCCCCTCCTGGGCGAAGTCCACGAGCCGTGCGTTCCGAAGGACCGTCAGGTGCTGGGAAATGTTCACCTGGGTAACGGGCAGGATCTCCTCCATGTCCGTCACGCACCGGGTCCCCTTGCGCAGCTCGCCGAGGATCTGGAGGCGCGTCGGGTGCGCAAAGGCTTTAAGGAGTTCCGCCCATTCGTACGCGCGGTCGCCGTCCATATTCCCTCCCGTTTATCATTTAGAACATTCTAATATTAGATAGGAAGGATTTCCAACCAGGGCGGCATCGGCATGCCCGTTCGAAACCGTTCCCGGGCGGGAAGAGTCGGGCCGGCGATGGATGTCGGCAACATATCACGAGCGACCTTATCTATTAAGCTGGGGAGACCGAGGCGGAGCGGCGTGAGGCCGATGCCTTTAAAAACGGCGATCCCATTCGGTTCGCGCCTGGTTCCCATTCCGTCGCCCCATCTTGACATTTCCGGCAATTTCTGCCCAATATAAACTGGCAAAATGTTTAGATATCCCAGTAGTTTACGCTCCTTCTAAGGAGCGAGCCGGTTCGAATCTCTCCAGGCGCGCCGGAAACTCCAATGATCGATCGAGGGAAAGACATGCAGAATCGAATCGTTGTTCGATACCAGGACGGGCGGCTCCTGAAAGGAATCACGACCGATTTCATCGCGGGCAAGGAGGCGTTCCACGTCACGGAGACCGCATCCCCGTCGGCCAAACCCGTCGAGGTCCAGGTTTCGAAGCTCAAGGCGGTCTTCTTTGTCAAGGACCTGTTGGGCAACGCCCATCACAAGGAACGGTTGGACTTCGATCCCTCCAAGCCGGCCCCGGGACGGAAGATCTTTGTCCAATTCAAGGACGGAGAGCGGATCGTGGGATTGACGCAAGGCTACAAGCCGGGCCGCGACGGATTCTTCCTGGTGCCCGCCGATCCCCTCTCGAACAACGAGCGGATCTATGTCGTCACCTCCTCCACGCAGGAAATCAAGTTCCTGTAATTCCCGGATCCGCCGTGCGGCGAACCGGCTTAGTGTTCCAGTTCATAAATACGGTGACGCACCGAGAGCGTCGATGCGCCGCATCCGGCAAGGCGCGCGACTGAGGCGTACTGTGAAGTACGGCGCAAGGAGCGCAACGCAGCCGGGGCGGATGCAGCGGCGCTCGAATGCAACCGTATTTATGAATTGGAGCACTTAGGCGACGGCTTGCGCCTCCACGTCGCGAAACCTGAAACGAATCCCCACGAGAGGTCGATGATGGAACATCTGGAGATCCTGCGGCTGCTGGAATACTCCCCCGCGAGACAAACGAGGAAAAAGCTGATCGCGTCGGAAAACCTGGTTGCCGAACTGGTTTGTTACGAACCGGGGCAGGCGACCGCTCCCCACCTTCACCCCCGCCAGGACGAGATCTTCCACGTCATCGAAGGTGGGGGCACCATCCTGGTGGACGAGGCGGAGGTACCGGTGGCGGCCGGCAGCGTCGTTTTCGTGCCGGCGGGATCGCGCCACGGCATCCGGGCCGACGCCGGAATCCGGCTGGCGCTGATGTTCATTAAAGGACCGGGGGCTGCTGCCCATCCCCGCTGAACGGATTTCTCCTTCCGGTTCCCCGGTCTCCATCCGCCATCCCGATGGTGCAACCGCGCGCTCGCGCTCCCGGGAGCGTGCCTATCGTCCCGCGGGATAGGGAGCTTGCCCGCTCTGCACCTGCCGCCGCTGCTGCCGGTACAGCTCCAGAGGGCGGCTCCCCGGAAATCTTGCGTGCGTCTCCTCGATCACCGCATCCGCCTCCGCGAACCGGTGCTGCCGGTCGAGCAGCTCCGCCAGGAACACCAGCCCGCTCTCCTGTGCCTCGGGAGCGTCATTCCGGGAAAGACATGCCCGCTGCGCGGCTTCCGCATCCTTGAACCGTTCCCGCGCGGCCAGGGACCGGGCTTCCCCGCACCCCGAAGGAGGCAGGCGCACCCCTGCGCCTTCCCTCGCCTTCGCAGCCTCCGACTCTCTTTTCATCGATGCCGCCGTCTCCGGCGCCGCCGGGACCGCAGCCTTCCCGCCGGACTCCCCGCTCGTCATCGCCCCGGGAGCCGGAATTTTCCTTGACGCCTCCTGCGGCGGCGCGGGCGCCTCCCGGAGCGCACCCTGCGGCCGGGCGCCGTCGGCAACCGCCTTTTCCTCCGCGGCACGGGGAACCGCTGCCGGCGCGGCGTTTTCCTTCCTGGAGCGCGCTGCGGGGGCCGGGACCGCCGGGGATGGGGGAACACGGGGCGCCTCCATCGCGGGAGGCGCAACGCTCGGCGCCGGGACCCCCGGCCCCCGGCCGATCGTGCGGAAGACCACGACGAGCAACACGGCGGCGGCCGCCGCCGGAACCAGGTAGCGGAGCTGGTGGCGCACCCATCCCCGTTTCGGGCGGGGCGACACGCCCGCGAGCGGACGACCCCCCTCCCCCGCGATACGTTCCTCCACCCGGGAATTGAATCGATCCCAGTATTCCGGCCCCGGATCCGGGACCTCGGCGGCGGCATCGATCCGGGCGATCGATTCGAGGAGCGCGGCGCAATCCGGGCAGCCTCGCAGATGCGCTTCCACGCGCGCGCGGCCGGCAGCGGACAGTTCCCCGTCGTGATACGCGGAAATCATCTCCTGCGCCTTGCGGCAATCCATCACCTTCTCCCCCTACGCCCGCGCATTCAACGCGGCGAGCAGCGATCGCCTTGCGCGGAAGAGGCGGGACATCACCGTCCCCGCCGGGATTCCCACGGTCTCCGCGATCTCGGCGTACGACAGCCCCTCCACCGCCCGCAGCACCATGACGGTCCGAAGTTCCGTGGGAAGGTCCGCCATCGCCGCGGCCACGCGCCGTTTCTCCTCGCCTCCCGAAGCCGCATCCTCGGGGCCGTCCGCCGGATCGGCCGGATCGGGCAGCTCCTCCCCCGAGACCTTCGGCACGCCCGCCTCCCCGTCCCGCCGCACCGACCGCCCGCAATTCCAGGCGATCTTCCGGAGCCAGGGGCCGAACGGGCGTTCCGGATCGTAGGACGGGAGGGCGCGGTACACCCGCAGGAACGTCTCCTGCGCCGCGTCGTCGGCGTCCGCGGGATTCCCGGTCGCCGACCAGCAGAGCCGGTAGACCGCCCGCCGATGGCGCGTCACCAGGGTCTCGAACGCGCGCCGGTCCCCTCCCGCCGCCAAGGCCGCCAGTTTTTCGTCCCGCTCTTCCCCGAGGTCGGATTCCATTTCCTACCTTCTATACCACAGGAACCCCGGAATTATTCCCGCCGGGGAATAAAAGGGCGCCCGGGCGGGTATTGCAGGTAACGATTCAACGATTCGACCTGAACGAAAAGGAGAAACGCCATGCAGACGAACCCGATGCGAATGTTTCTCGGCAGGCTGGGCGTCGCCCTGGTGACGCTCGCGTTGGGAGCTTCATGCTCCTCGGCGGCGCCGCTCCGGCTGGAAGTCCGGTCGGAAAACCGGATGGTCCTCATCCCCGGCCCCGGCGACGGCGCCATCCAGGTGCAGGTGATCGCCCCCGACGTTCCGTTTCCGGCAGGGCGGCCGATGGTGAACCTGGCGCTCGTCATCGACCGCAGCGGTTCGATGGGAGAGGCGCGCAAGCTGGAGGTCGTCAAGACCGCCGCCCATCAGCTGATCGATTTGATGGGGGGAAACGACATCCTCTCCGTCGTGGCGTACGACCACCGGGTCAGCGTGCTGTTCCCGGCGCATCGCGTGGACGGCAACCGGGAGGCGCTGCATCGGCTCGTCGAAAGCCTCTACCCCGGCGGGCAGACCTTTCTCTCCGGCGGACTGGAAGAGGGATTCCGACAGGCGCGATCGGCCCGGCGGAACGGTTATATCAACCGGGTCCTCCTGCTCTCCGACGGGCTGGCGAACGTGGGGACCGTCAGCCGGGATGCCCTCCAGCGGAGGGCCGCGACGATGGCCGAATACGGGATCTCCCTTTCGACGTTCGGCGTCGGGCTCCATTTCGACGAAGAGCTTCTCATGGCGGCCGCAAACGGCGGAGGGGGGAACTACCGCTACCTCGGCGATCCGGAGCGGATCGTGGCGGCGCTGTCGGCGGAGTTCCACCTGGCATCGCGGACGGCGGCAAGCGACGTGGAGATCATCATCCGGCTGCGGAGGGGGTGCCGATTCGGCTCCGTGGTGGGGCGCGAATGGCGGCGAGACGGCGATGCCTACGTGATCCGGCTGGGGGACCTTTCGGCGGGAGAACGCCGGACGTTGTTCGCAAACCTCAACGTGTCCGCGGACAAGCCGGGCCTCCGGGAGGTGGGGGAGGTGGCGCTCCGCTACCGCGACCCGGCATCCGGGAAGCCCGTCACCGGGGCATCGCAGGCCGTGTCCCTCGAACTGGTCCGCGACGAGGAGCGCTACCGGGAAGGATTCGACCGGTCGGTCCAGGAGAAGAAGGCGGTGGCGCAGTCCAACGCGATGGTGCAGGACGCCGCGCGGCTGGCCGACCAGGGGAAAAAGGAGGAGGCCCGCGAGATGCTGGGGAAGGCCGCCGCGGGGCTCGCCGCGGCGCCGCCGTCCCCCGCGGTCCGGGCGGAATTCGAGAAGACCAACGCATACCGGAACCGGCTGGATTCGATGACGGACATGGGCTCGGACGAGGCAAAGGACGCCCAGAAGGCGATCAAGTACCGCTCCTACGAAATGCTGTACCGGCAATAAACGGCATCGATTCCGGAAGGCCGGCACCCTTCGGGGCGCCGGCCGTTTTCTCCCCGTGCGAAACCCCGCCCCGTGGAATCGTCTCCAAATGGAACAGAAAAACGACATCTCGACCATTCCGTTTTATTTGTGTCGACCAGGCTGAACGAGGGGTGCGGGGATGACCACAGCTGCGCTGGACGTCGGAAGGGGCGGCGCGGCCGTCCTTACGCTCGAAAGCCCGGATGGGCTGAACCTGTTGGGACCGGCGGACATCGCCCGCCTGATCGACCTCGTGGACCGGGCGGCGGGGAACGAGTCGATCCGGGCGCTGATCCTCACGGGGGGAAAGA
>PQAK01000148.1 GCA_003105225.1 Deltaproteobacteria bacterium
AAACGTGTGGGCCCCCGGCGGGCGGGGGGGAATGTGGTAGAACATCATTTTGAACAATGGTCCTTCTATTCGGAAGGATTCCTGTAAAAGTTCAGCGCTATTTTAGGGAATAAAATTGAATATTTTGCAGAATTTATTTACTGATTTACTCAGCTTGGGCTCCAACCATACCCCTCCGGTTTGTCCCAACTGTACACAAATTGTAATTTACCTGCAAGCGGTCATGCATGGTTACCGTCCGGTTTCTGGGTTCTCCGGGGGGGACGATTTTCCAGTTGGCTGCTAAGCCCATCATCCTGTTCGTCCTCCAATCCCGAGAGGATTTCCTCCGATTTCGGTGTTCCGACGGCTCTCGCCCGGGCACGCTACCGCCCATGAGGGGTCGCTTCGGGTGGGCCCCCGGCGGGCTTCGGGGGGATGTGATGGTACGCTCGTCAGGACAACGTTCGTTAATACTCTAAATAATTACTATAAAACGTTATTTCTTTTTCTCCCCTCCGGAATGGAAGGTGTGTGCACTACTCTCCACGTCACGAAAGGCGTACGGCCGCCTTCTCGTGGGAGACAACCCTTTGTGCGGAATAGAAGAAGAATTTGCTGTAAAAATCTAATGCTTTCTATGCTTTGTTCCGATTCCAACCATGGACCTCCGGTCCGTGAGGCGTTGGCGGCCCATCAGTATTACCGGATCATTAAACTGATGAGTCTTGTTACCAGTTTCAAATTTGATCCGAGTCTATAAAAATTTCGATCGATCTGCAAGTTAAAATAACACAGCGTTATCGTGTATGTGGAAATGAGGCCCCGTTCAGCCAAGCTTCTTCAGGTAGATGAGTTTGTCGTCGCCTTCCGCGTAGTAGTCGGGCAGTTGAGCGGCCAGGGTGCAGCCGATCTTAAGGTAGAACTCGCGCGTGGTGCCGTAGCTCTCCTTGGAGGAGGTCTCGATGACGAGGAGCCTGCCTCCCAGCCGCCGCGCCTCCTCTTCGACGAAGGCGACGATCTTCCTTCCGTACCCCTTCCCCATCCGGTCGGCGCGGGTGGCCAGCCAGTAGAGGTCGAAGGTGGCCTTCGTCATCGGGTTCTTCCCGAAGCAGGCGTAGGCGGCGACGGTCCCGTCGTCCTCCACCAGGACGAAGGGGCGGTAGTCCTCCTGGCCCGGCCGCGTAAGGGCGATGTCCACGAGCTCCATCGCCACGTCGACCTCGTGGGGCTTGAACGCCCCCGTCCCGTCGATCAGCTCCCGGATGGCGGCGCGGTCTTTTTCCTCGATCGGCCGGATTCGGGTCATCGCGCCCCCCGGGCGAACGCCAGCCGAAGGATCTCCAGGAGCAGCGCCTCGTAGGAGTAGCCCCCCGCGCGCGCGGCGCGCGCCAACCCCGCGTCGGGCGAGATGTCGGGGTTCGGGTTCACTTCCAGGACGAAAAGGCGGCCCTTGGCGTCGGTCCGGAAGTCGACCCGCGAATAGCCGCACAGGCCGAACACCCGCGCGCATTCGATCGTGAGCCGGGTCAGCCCCGCGCGCAGATCGTCGGAAACCTCCGCCGGGCACTGCGGGGCGATCTCCGCGTAGGAAGGATGGCTCGGGTCCCACTTCGACTCGAAGGAGCAGATCCGCCACCGGGAGTTCCGGTAGACGAGCTCGGCGGGGGGAAGGGCGCGGTACGGGTCGGCCACCGTGCCGTTGCCCAGGACCCCGACGTTGAACTCCCGCCCCCCGATGAATTCCTCGACGAGCGCCTCCTGGGCGTACTTTTCGATGACGTGCTCCACCCGGGTCTTGATGCCCCCCTCGTCCTCGACGATGCTGTCTTCCGTGATTCCCGCCGACCCGTCCTCCCGGGACGGCTTCACGATGACGGGAAACGCAAGCCCGGAGGCGTCGCGGGGAACGCCGGCGTACAGGCGGAACCCCGGGGTGGCGATCCCGTGGGATGCGAGGATCCGCTTGGTGAGCGCCTTGTCGTTGCACACCGCCAGCGGCATCGGGCCGTTGCCCGTGTAGGGGAGCCGGAGCAGCTCGAGGAGGGCGGCCGCGTGGGGCTCCTTCTGGGCGCAGTTCATGGGGCACTCGCTTAAGTTGAAGACCGCGTCCGCCCCGTAGGACCGGAAGGAGTCGGCCAGCGCAACGACGTCCTTTCCGAACGTGAAGTACCGCGCCGCCACCCCGGACGCGTTGAGCCCGTCCGTGACGCAGCGGGCGCTGACGGCCAGGTCCATCGTCTCCCGCATCTTCTCGTCGGCGATCCCGGCGAGCGACTCCTCCACCGACGTGTAGAGCACCGCCACCTTCCTGCCGTTGAGGTCCCCGGGCGTCACCGGGCGCGGACCTCCTGCCGGGAGAGGGCGTGGGAGAGGATTTCGGAGATGAGGGAGAGATAGGTCATCCCCATCCGGTCGGCCATGATCGGGAGGTCGCCGTACCCCGGCGAGAGGCCGGGCAGGGGATTGCACTCGATGAATTGCGGGACGCCGTCCGCATCGATCCGGAAATCGATCCGGGAGAAGTCCCTGCATCCCAGCAGGTCATAGATCCCCAAGGCGCACCGCTCGATTTCCTCGATCACGCCGGTCGGCAGCGGCGGCGGGCAGCGGTATTCGACCTGGTTTTCCCAGTCGCGCTTGACCTCGAGGGAATACACGAACTCCTCGTTCGACACCGTTTTCGGGGCGATCTCCATGACGCCGACCACCCGCGGCGGCTCGTTGCCCAGGAGCCCCACGGTGACCTCGGGGCCGGCGATGAACTCTTCGACGATGGCGTCCTGCCGGTAGGCGCCGGTGACGAAGGCCACCATCTCGCGCGCCTGCGCGGGATCGACGGCCCGGGAGGAGAGCCGGACCCCCTTGCTGGACCCTTCGAAGGCCGGCTTCACGATGACGGGATAGCGGAGGCCGTCGCCGCAGAAGGCGTCGGCGGAGCGGAAGGTGCGGAACCGGGGGGTGGGAAACCCCTCCGAGGCGGCCAGCCGCTTGGCGACCGGCTTGTCGAGCGTGACGCACAGCGTCAAGGGATCCGAGCCGACGTAGGGGATGCGGAGCATCTCGAGAAGGGCGGGGACATGCGCCTCCCGGCACCTTCCCCCCTCCCCTTCCGCGATGTTGAAGACGATGTCCGGATCGGATCGCCGCAGCGCATCGACGATGCCGGGCCCGGCCCCCAGGCGGACGACTTCGTGGCCGAGTGCGGAAAGCGCGTCGCAGAGATGCCCCACGGTCGCCTCCGAGTCGTACTCCTCGAAGGCGTCCTCGGGCAGGTGGTCGGGAGGATCGGCCGGCTTTACGTTGTAGGCGAGGCCGACTCGCACCGGCGCTTTCTCCTGGCCATCCGCTCGTTGCCCGCGGGGATGAGCGCCTTGATCTCCCCGGTCATCAGGCGGTACACGTCCAGCCGGGGAGGGGAGCCCTCCGACTCCGGCTGCGCGGAGGGCCGCCCGTCGTCCCGCGCCTCCTCGTAGCTGACGATGATCCCCTCGTAGTTCCGCAGGACCGTCCGCTCCTCGCCCATCGAGAGGATGTAGTTCGGCATCAGCGGGATCTTCCCGCCGCCGCCGGGGACGTCCACCACGTAGGAGGGGATCGCGAGCCCGGAGGTGTGCCCCCGCAGCGCCTCCATGATCTCGACGCCCTTCGACAGCCGCGTGCGGAAGTGCTCCAGCCCCCGCACCTGGTCGCACTGGAACAGGTAGTAGGGCCGCACCTTGGCGCGGAGGAGCTGCGTGTTGAGGCGGCGGATGATCTCCGGGTGGTCGTTGATCCCCTTGAGCAGCACGGTCTGGTTGTTCACGGGAACGCCGGCCCGCAGCAGGCGGTCGCAGGCCCTGCGCGCCTCCTCGGTGACCTCCCGGGGATGGTTGAACTGGGTGTTGATCCAGATCGGGCCGTATTTTTCCAGGACCGCGCAGAGCTCGTCGTCGACGCGCATCGGGAGGACCACCGGCACGCGCGTGCCGATCCGGATGATCTCGACGTGCGGGATCTTCCGCAGGCCCTTCAGGATGAACTCGATGCGTTCGGTGGGCAGCGTGAGMGGATCGCCCCCGGAGACGATGACGTCCCGGATCTCCTCGTGCCGCTTGATGTAGGAGAACATCTTGGTGAGCTCGAACTCCGTCTTCGCCCCTTCGCCCAGCGCCCAGATCCGCTTCCGCGTGCAGTGGCGGCAGTACATCGAGCAGAAGTTGGTCACCACCATCAGGCAGCGGTCGGGGTAGCGGTGGGTGAGGCCGGGGACGGGGCTGTCCTTCTCCTCGTCGAGCGGATCGTCCTCGCCGACGTCCATCCCGTAATACTCCTCGGTGCCCGGGATCGCCTGGAGGGCGATCGGGTCCGCGGGATCGTCGAACCGGATGAGCGACAGGTAATAGGGGGTGATGCCGAGGTGGTAGATGTCGTTCACGCGGTCGAGGATCGTGGATTCCGCCGGGGAGAAATAGCGGAGGGCTTCCAGCTCCCGGATGGAGGTGATGCGGTGGGAAAGCTGCCAGCGGTAGTCGTTCCACTGCTCCCGGGTCGCCTGCCGCCACGGCAGGCCCTCCGGGTTCCGGCCGCCCGGACCGGCGCTCAGCGGAGCGGAATCGTCACCAGGGTTTGGGTCCATGTCCTCCTCGTCGTTTCTTCGTCCACGGGGTTGAATTGCCCGTTGCCGTTCCTCTACTTATCGCCTTATCGGCCGCTCGTCTTTACCCAGAGGAAGTCGACGGGGGCCTTTCCCTTGTTCGAGAATGCGAACTCTTTCTCGGCGTTGAAGTAGAGGCTCTCTCCCTTCCGTCCGACGTAGGTGACGTTCCCCAGCCGCAGGCCCAGCCGGCCCGAGAGGACGAACACGTAGTTCTCCCCCTCCTGCGCGGGCTCGAGCGGCGTCTCCTTGCCGGGCTTGATCTGCGCCCGGTAGGCGACCATGTAGCGGTAGCGGCTCTTGGGGACCAGCGTCTCGAAGGTCTGGTATCCCGTCACGTCGGAGGGGAGCGCTTCCGTTCTSCGGAAGAGCACCTTCTCCTCGTCGTCGTCGGCGAAGAAGGAGGAAGGGGTTTCGTTGAGGGCGGAGAGGATTTCGAAGAGGTTGGCGACGGAGGGCGAGGTGAGGTTCCGCTCGATCTGGGAGATGGCGCCCTTGGTGAGGCCCGCGCGCTCGGCCAGGTCGGCCTGCGCCAGCCCGTTGATCTGGCGGAGGTGCTTGATCCGTGCCCCGATGTCGATCAATACGGTTTTTTAAACCCCCCGTTTAATAATCTATCCAAATTTTATGGAACCGCGAAAATGCTGTCAAGTGAAAAATGGCGATTCATCGAAGAAATCCGTCCGAACGCCCCTCATCGCTATCCGCCGCGGACCGGTTCTCTATACCCCGAAAAACGCCCATCCGCGCGGCCCCGCGCCTCCCGCGGCTCCGCTGGCCGTCCCCCGCGATGCTTCCTTGACGTGCCCGGAGCCGGGATTTTACTCGTAGTCCTTCGGCAAAGGGCATCGGAACGTGGAAGTCATCTCGGTTCCAGAGAGGTGATCTTGCGGATTCGAAACCGCTTGCCTCTCGGAGCCCTCTTGCGCGAGTCCCAAAATGGGACTATAGTGCCCATATGCGGGTCATCGCCCTCTCGACGCTGAAGAAGTTCTGGGACGATGCCCCGGCCTGTATGGACGCCCGGGAGCCGACCTTGGCGTGGTACCGGCACGTCCTGAAGGCGGACTGGGCCTCCCCGGCGGATGTGAAGAGGGACTTCGCGAACGCGAGCATCCTCAAGGACGGGCGGGTCGTCTTCAATATCGCCGGGAACAAGTACCGGATCGTCGTTTGGATCAATTACCCGTACCGGGTCGTCTATGTCCGGTTCATCGGGAACCACGCGCAGTACGACGCGATCGACGCGCGAACGGTGTGAGGGGAGAAGGAACCATGGACATCCGGCCTATCAGGACCAAGGCGGACTACCGGCGAACCCTAAAGGAGATCGAGACTCTCATGGACGCCGCCCGGAGCACCCCGAAAGGGGAGCGCCTCGACGTACTCGTCGCTCTGGTCGAGGCGTACGAGCGGAAGCATTACACGCTCGACCTGCCCGATCCGGTCGAAGCGATCAAGTTCCGGATGGAGCAGATGGGGCTCTCACCCAAAGACCTGGAGCCGATGATCGGCCGCCGCAACCGCGTGTACGAGGTATTGAACCGGAAGCGCCCGCTGACGATGAAGATGGCTTGGCGTCTCCACCACGAGCTCGGCATCCCGGCCGAAAGTCTGATCCGGCCACCGGCTGGATACAGGGCGGCGTGACCGGCCGGTATCCGACGAACTGCGTCGTTGTTCATCGACGGGCCGCTGCGGACAGTCCGATCTCCGCGCTCCGGCCCGGCGTCAGGGCCGTCTCGGCGGAGGAACTGCCTGTCGTCCTCGGGACTAGGCCGTAACCCACCTATCGTCTTCCTTTGACACCGGGCGCCGAATCGGGGAGAATATTGAACCCGAGGTGGGGGAGTAGCTCAGTTGGGAGAGCACCACGTTCGCAACGTGGGGGTCGAGGGTTCAAATCCCTTCTCCTCCACCACCTTTTTCATCCGGCCGTTTCTTGAGGATTTCCCCCTTCCATGCCAATGCTCCCCACCACTGTGACGTCGATTCACACAAGGAACCTGATATGAACAAGACATTGAAGATGGTTGTCCTCTATAACGAAGGTTGTCCCGCGACTCCGAAAACAATCCAACTCATTGAGGAGTGCATTTCCGAATATGGGTTCCATGTAGAATTGCGAAAAATCTTGGTCAGTTCCCAGGAAGAGGCAAATGAATGGAAATTCCTGGGGAGCCCTACGGTTCAGATCAACGGCATTGATATCGACCCTGCTGTTCGTGACGCCAAAGTTTTCGGTTTCATGTGAAGGACGTATGGGGCATCGGTGATGCCCACGAGGGAAATGATCACGAATGCAATGAGGGAAGCATTGAAATGTGCCGGCTAACTGGCTGAAGCTGACGGCTCTTCCCTTTCTCGCTTACCGGGCTTCACCCGTAACGCCCGTCTTCACCTTCAATCGTAATGGAATATAGATTCCCGGAATCAAGGTTTGCGCTGCGATGCAGCTTTGCTGCTATATATGCAGGATGCATTTCCTATTGTGAGTTGTGGAAAGTCTGGTAGACATAATGTATGTTGTGTAAACTAATTGTCAGTGTTGCTTTACACAACAAGCGAATAACACGGTGGACTTGACACAACGTGAAACCCTTTATTCCTCAGAGACTTCCGATTGTTGAGGTCGACTGGGAGCCTCTGATTCCCCTCATTGGAAGGGCGAATCGGGCGCTCGCACAGTACGATGGTGTCCTTTATGGAGTGCCCAACCCCGAAGTACTGCTTTCACCGTTAACGACGCAGGAAGCGGTGTTATCGTCCAGGATTGAAGGTACCCAGGTGACGCTGGGCGAAGTCCTTAAATTCGAGGCAGGAGAGGAACCAGAGCTTGAATCCCGCCGGGAAGATATTCAAGAAATCATAAACTACCGTCATGCGTTGTTGTATGCAGAAGCGGGCTTGCACGAGCGTCCTTTCAATCTCAACTTGCTTCTCTCATTACACGAAATCCTGCTCGACAGTGTCCGAGGCCGTGATAGAGGGCGTGGTCATTTTCGAACCGTTCAGAACTTTATCGGTAAGCCGGGGTCAAAAATCGAGGAGGCAGATTTCATTCCGCCTGAGCCTACACGGATAATGGAGTTCCTTGATAACTGGGAAAAGTATTACCATATCGAAAGACCCGATCCCCTCGTTCAACTCGCCCTTATTCACGCCCAGTTCGAAATCATCCATCCTTTCGTAGATGGAAACGGGCGCCTGGGACGCATCCTGATACCGATTTTTCTCTATGAGAAAAAGCTTCTCCGGCGCCCGATGTTCTATTTGTCCGGGTATCTTGCACAGCACCGCGACGAATACGTTCGTCGCTTACGAGACCTCGGGCACTCAGAGATTGCGTGGAACGCATGGATCGAGTTTTTCCTATCGGCTGTTGAAGATCAGGCGCGAGAAAACGCCGAAAAGGCGAGAGCTATAATGGATCTTTACGAGCATTTGAAAAAACGGGTTATTGACGTCACACGCTCTCGATATGCTGTGCCACTCCTCGATCAACTATTCAAGCGGCCGGTTTTTCAAGGCACTCACCTTAAAATCGGTGATGGAAAAAGCCCAAGCCGCCAACTTGTGACTAGTTTGCTACGCGTCCTGCGTGAGGAGGGCGTGCTTACGCTGATGCGTGGAGGGAGAGGGCGTCAGGGGCAAGTGCTAGCGCTTGGTGCGCTTGTAAATCTGTGCGAAGGGAAAACTGTAATTTAGACGAAAGCCAAGATGAATGCTTGAAAGAAGAAGGGTAGCCCCATTCTGAGGCGAAACCACACCTCGCCGCCTTGACACCGTGGTACCGTTGTCCTATGCATGGATAAGCCGCTTCGCACGCCGCTTCACCCGCGCAGGGGGATCCGTTGCGGACCGCTCCCCCCATTGCGAAAGTCACCTGCCCCGCATCGACGGGATATTTCCCGCGGCACCGGCTGTATCGTCTCCTGGACAAGGCACGCAAGGCGCCCGTGCTCTGGATCACGGGGCCGCCCGGCTGCGGGAAGACCGCCCTGATCAGCAGCTACATCGAATCCCGTAAGGTTCCGTGCCTGTGGTACAAGGTGGACGAGGCGGATGCCGACCCGGCCACCTTTTTCTACTACCTGGGGCTGGCCGCGGCAAAGGCCGCGCCGCGCAGGAAGAAGCGCCTTCCGCTTCTGACCCCGGAACGGATGCCCGGCCTGTCCGTGTTCGCACAACGGTTCTTCGAGGAGCTCTCCTCGATTCTGCCGATTCCTTCCCTGCTGGTGCTGGACGACTGCCACCGCGTTCCGGAAGACTCCGCCTTCTTCGAGACGCTTCGGGAGGGGATCTCCCGGCTTGCGCCGGGAATCGGCGCCGTCCT
>PQAK01000149.1:0-2321 GCA_003105225.1 Deltaproteobacteria bacterium
GGGAGCGATCATCTTCGGCTACTGGGTCAGCGATCCCGAGCGGTACGGCGTCGTGGAATTCGACCCGACCGGAAAGGTGCTGAGCATCGAGGAGAAGCCGAAGGTCCCGAAATCCAGTTTCGCCGTTCCCGGCCTCTATTTCTGCGACAACCGGGTCGTGAAGATCGCGGAAGGGCTGAAGCCTTCCGCGCGCGGCGAGCTGGAGATCGCGGATGTGATCAACGCCTACCTGGCGAAGGGCGAGCTGCGGGTCGAGCTCCTCGGCCGCGGGTTTGCGTGGCTGGACACCGGAACGCACGACTCCCTGCTCGAGGCCGGCACCTTCGTGGAGACGATCGAGAAACGGCAAGGGCTGAAGGTCGCCTGCGTGGAAGAGGTGGCGTACCGGATGGGATACATCGATGCGGCGAGGCTCGAGTCCCTCGCGGAGCCGATGAAGAAGAACGGGTACGGAAGCTACCTGCTTCAACTGATCGAACCGGGTCTGAAGGGATAAGTTAACCGCTGATGCCGACGCTTTTTCACTATCTCACCCTGGTCAATGCGTTGTTCTGCCTGGGCATCGGGCTGTATGTCCTGTCCCGGAACCATGCGAAATGGGCCAACATCGGCTTCTTCGTCGGGATGGCGGCATTGGGCTTGACGGAGTTCGGCAGTTTCATGGGCGCATCTGCGGATCCGGGGAATTATTCATCCTGGTACGACAAGCTGTACGGGGCAGGGATGATCCTGCTGCCGGGTTCCTGGTTCCTGTTCGGCGTGTCGTTCGCGCGCGCCGAAGCTTCAGGGTTCTTGAAACGGTGGCGTTCCGTCCTGTATCCGATTGTCGCGTTTTCCGCCCTGCTTCTGCTGTTGACGGCAACAGGCAGTGCGGTCGCCGAGGAGGTCACGTCGAAGGGGACCGGGTACTGGGTTTCGGTCTTCCTGGTCCTCTCGTTGACCGTGACCCTGGCCAATTTCGAATCCACGCTGCGGTCAGCGGACCCCGCCCAACGCCGGAAAATAAAGTTCATCCTGCTGGGGATCGGCTCCATCCTCGTATTCCAGATTTACGCTCACAGCCAGCACCTGCTGTTCCCCCGGATGGAGAACGACTTATCCGCGATCCAATCGACCGTCCTCTTCATCGCATGCCTCCTCATCGTATTTTCGCTGGTCCGCCACCAGTTGATGGACGTGGACGTGTTCGTTTCCCGGGACTTCGTCTACAACACCTTCACGGTCGGAGCGGTCGGTTTCTATCTGATCGTAGTGGGACTGACGGGCCAGGCCATCCGAAGCTTCGGCGGGATCCCTGCCCTGTATCTGAAGTCCCTGTTTGTGTTCCTCACCGTGTTGTTTCTGGTGGCGGTCCTCCTTTCCCACAACATCCAGAAGAAGGTGAAGACCTTCATCGAGAGGAATTTTTACCGGCACCGGTACGATTACCACACGGAATGGGAGGCGCTGACGGACCAGTTGGGCTCCAAGCTGGAGCCAAGGGAACTGCTCCCCGCCATCGCCCAGACTTTCCTGCATACGATGTGGATCGAGAACACCTTCCTCTGGCTGTACGACGATCGGGAAAAGGACTTCAAGCTCGTGGAAATGCCGCAGGACGTGAAGACGGCGCCGGTTCGGTGGGAGCCGGACTTTGTCAGCGCGTTGAAGGATCGGGACTACCCGGTCAACCTGGAGCAGTTGACGGAACTTCCGGCCGGAGCGGATATCGGCGATGGGCAGAAAAGGTTGCTGCGCGAGATGGGGGTGCAGGTCCTCTCCCCGATGATCGCGGGAAACCAGTTCGTCGGCATCCTCGGGCTGTCGGGGAGTTTTTCCGCGTATCCGCTGGACCACGAGGACTACGACCTCATCAAGACCGTCTCGAAGCAGGCGGCAAGCTGCTTCCTCAACGCCCGTCTGTCGCGGAACCTGGTGCTCGCGAAGGAGATGGAGACGTTCCACGCCTTTTCCGCCTTCGTGATGCACGATCTGAAGAACTTCGTCTCGATGCTTTCCCTGGTGGTGCAGAACGCGGAGCGGAATTTCGGGGACCCGGAGTTCCGTGCGGACGCGCTGGCAAGCATCTCCCAGACGACGGAGAAGATGAAACGGATGATGGACCGCCTGGCGGTGCTCTCCCGGAAGCTGGAACTGGAGTGCACGGTTGCCGACTTGAACGACGTGGCCCGGGACGCCCTTTCGGGGCTCAACGGCGCCCTCGGTTCAAGGATCGTCGGAGAGTTCGGGAAAATTCCCGCCGTGGCGATAGACCCCATCCAGATGAAGAAGGTGGTCACGAACCTGGTCCTGAACGCGGAAGAGGCGATGGCGGCCAAGGG
>PQAK01000149.1:2439-4645 GCA_003105225.1 Deltaproteobacteria bacterium
CCGTTCTCGACGACGAAAAGCGGCGGGTTCGGGATCGGCCTGTACCAGGTGAAGGGGATCGTCGAGGCGCACGGAGGGACGATCGAGGTCGAAAGCGCTGTCGGGCGGGGGAGCACCTTCCGGGTCCTGCTGCCGAAGGAAACGGTGGAACCCCGGAACCGAAAACCCCAAAACCGGGACGTTCTTAGAAACCACAAAACTCCCACAGAACAGGGACAGACTTAAATCAATGGCTCCGACGACCCGTAATCTGCCTTG
The DNA here is from genome assembly GCA_003105225.1 of Deltaproteobacteria bacterium. Lineage (GTDB taxonomy): Bacteria > Desulfobacterota > Deferrimicrobia > Deferrimicrobiales > Deferrimicrobiaceae > FEB-35. Next base: position 2,698 of record PQAK01000149.1, read on the forward strand.
ATATACTCTGAAAGTATGATTATCATACATATATGAGAAAACCCGTGGTTGCATCCTTTTTGCCCCGCGCCGCTGCCGCGTCCATGGAACGCGCCCTGCGCACATCGCCCGTCGTCGTGCTGCTCGGCGCAAGACAGACGGGGAAGACCACACTGGTCCGCTCTCTGCCGCAGCTCGCCGGTCGGCCCTACCTCACGCTCGACGACTTCGACCTGCGCGCACAGGCGGATGCCGACCCGGAAAGCGTGGTCCGGCGGGCGCCCACCCTGGTGCTCGACGAAGTCCAGCGCAGCCGCGATCTCCTGATCGCCGTCAAACGCCTTGTGGATGAGGACGCGGCGCGCGCCCCGGGACGCTTCGTCCTTACCGGCTCGGCGAACCTGCTGATGCTGGAGCGCGTGTCGGAGACCCTGGCCGGACGGGCGGCGTACGTCACCCTTTGGCCATTCACCCGGCGCGAGCGCCTGGGCGTCGGGCGCGCGGGCATGTGGAGTGAATTGCTTGCCGCGCCTTTCGGGCGGTGGCGCGATCTCCTTGCCGCGGCCGCCGGACCGGAGGAGGATTGGAGGACCGCCGCGCGTCTGGGCGGGATGCCCGTGCCGGCGCACGATCTGCCGGATAACGAAGCCCGTTCTCTCTGGTTCTCAGGCTACGTCCAGACCTACCTCGAACGCGACCTGCAGACGTTGCGCGCGGTGGAGAACCTCCCGGATTTCCGCCGTCTCATGCGGGCCGCCTGTCTACGCATCGGCGGCATGCTGAACCAGACCGAGACGGGGCGGGACGTGGGGATCGCACAGCCCCAGGTGCATCGGTTCCTGAACCTGATGGAAGCGAGCTACCAGGCGATCCGCCTCCCCGCGTTCTCCGTTAACAGGACTCGCCGGCTGATCAAGGCGCCGAAGCTCTATTGGAGCGACACCGCTCTGGCCCTGTATCTCGCCGGGGAGACCGAACCGCGCGGGGCCCATCTCGAGAATCTCGTGCTCATGGACCTGCTGGCCTGGCGGGACGTGCAGCCGCGTCGCCCTGAGGTTCTGTACTGGCGCACCGCCGGCGGCACCGAGGTGGACTTCGTGATCGAGACGCCGCAACGTGTCCTGCCGATCGAGGTCAAGGCGGCCGCGCGGGTCGGGCCGTCCGACGCCACGGGGCTCGAATCCTTCCTGGACGAGTATCCCGATTTGGCCGACGGCGCTCTCCTGCTCCACGGCGGTACGGAGATCTTCCCGCTGACGCGCCGCGTCCTTGCCTCACCGTGGTGGAAGGTGTGCTGAGCGATGGATAAGCCGAGGCTTCTCATCGTCGAGGACGAGGACGCGATCCGCAACCAGATGAAGTGGGCTCTGAACGCCGAGTACGAAATCATCCCGGCCGATAATCGTGCGGCAGCGATAGAGCGGATGAGGCCGGACAGGCCACCCCTCGTTCTTCTGGATCTCGGACTGCCTCCGTCCCCGAGAACCGCCGAAGAGGGATTGAAGTGCCTGAAAGATTTACTCTTGATCGATCCGGGGACGAAGGTGATCGTCATCACGGGGAACCAGGCGAAGGAAAACGCCTTGAAAGCGATCGAGATGGGAGCATTCGACTATTTCCTGAAACCCGCCGATTTCGACGAGGTGAAGGTCGTCCTGAAAAGGGCGTTGAACATCCATCATCTGGAACGTGAAAACATTGCAGCTAATGGCTCGAAATCGATTAAGGATTTCGATGAGCTCATCGGGGATTGCCCGGAGATGCGGCGGATCTTCGCGATGATCCGGAAGGTGGCGAAAACGGACGCCCCGGTCCTGATCGAAGGGGAGAGCGGAACAGGCAAGGAACTGATCGCCCGGGCGATCCATCGCTCCGAGGAGAATTTCCGGGAGAAGCCGTTCGTCGCCATCAACTGCGGGGCGATTCCCGAGAATCTTTTAGAGAGCGAGCTGTTCGGCCACGAGAAGGG
>PQAK01000150.1 GCA_003105225.1 Deltaproteobacteria bacterium
CGATCACGTTGTTCAGGTCGTCGATGTCGTAGACGTAGACGTTGTCGATCTCGTTGGCGTCCGGGTCGATGTCGCGCGGCACCGCCATGTCGATGAAGAACATCGGCCGGTTCCTCCGGATCCGGATGACCTCCTCCACGTCCTCCCGCTTCAGGATGAAGTGGGGGGCCCCGGTCGAGGAGAGGATGATGTCCGCCGACTTGAGATGGGACAGGAGCTCGTCGAAGCGGACCGGCACGCCGTCGAACTCCTCGGCGAGCTGGACGGCGCGCTCGAAGGTCCGGTTCGTGACCAGGATCCCCTTGGCCCCGGCGGAGAGCAGGTGGCGCGCCGCCAGCTCGCACATCTCCCCCGCCCCGATCAGCATCACCGTCTTGTCCTTGAGGTCCCCGAGGATCTTCTTCGCGAGCTCCACCGCGGCGTAGGACACCGAGACGGCGGAGCTGGCGACCTTCGTTTCCGTGCGGACCCGCTTGGCCACGGAGAAGGCTTTCGTGTAGAACTTGTCCAGGACCGGGCCGATCGTGCGGAACTCGGCCGCGTATCCGTAGGCGTCCTTTACCTGGCCCAGGATCTGCGGCTCCCCCAGGACCATCGAGTCGAGGCTGGAGGACACCCGGAAGAGGTGCTTCACCGCCTCCTCTCCCTCGTGGTGATAGAGGTAGCCGGAAAGCTCGTCGCCCGGAATCCCGTGATACGCGGACAAGAACTGCCGGACGACCGCCGCTCCCTTGTAGGCCTCGCCGGCCAGCACGCAGACTTCGACCCGGTTGCAGGTGGACAGGATGATCCCCTCGGCGATCTCCTCGCGCTCCACCAGGCCGCGAAGCGCGTGTCCGATCGTGTCGGACGGGAACGCGAGCCGCTCGCGGACCTCGACCGGGGCGGTCCGGTGATTCAACCCCACTATGACGATGCTGCTCATCGGGACGTCCTTCGGGATCCTTCTCTCACCCGGAGAGGCTGGTATACGAATGGAGGCCCGGCAGGAGAAGGTTGACTCCCAGGAACGTGAACAGGACGGCGCAGAACCCCACGATCGCCAGGATCGCCGCCTTGCGCCCCCTCCACCCTACCGTCAGGCGGCCGTGCAGCAGCGCCGCGTAAAGGAACCAGGTGATGAGGGACCACGTCTCCTTCGGGTCCCAGCTCCAGTAGGAACCCCAGGCGTACTCGGCCCAGATGGAGCCGGTGATGATCCCCAGCGTCAGCAGGGGAAACCCGACGGTCAGGCACCGGTAGTTGATTTCGTCGAGCACGTCGAGGGAGGGCAGGCGCTTGAAGATCGCCCCCAGCCGCTTCCGCTTGACCTCCTTCTCCTGGAGGAGGTACATGATCCCGGCGCCGAAGGCCACGGCGAAGACCGCGTCGCCGAGGAACAGCAGCATGACGTGGATCGGGAGCCAGTAGGAATTGAGCGCGGGCGCGAGCCTCACGACCTCTCCCGGCTGGAACGCGGCGAGGATGCTGAACCCGAAGCCCAGCGGGGCGATGAAGGCGCCCAGGGTCCGCAGGTGGTACCGCAGCTCGGTGACCAGGAACACCGCCACGATCGCCATCGCGAAAAACGACAGGGACTCGAAAAGGTTCGTGATGGGCGTGTAGCCCGCAACGGCATACCGAGCCGCGAAGCCGACGGCATGGAGGATGACCCCGATAAGGAGGAACATCCTGCCCAGTTTCGCGCCCTTCTCCCGGAGGGTGACGATGAAGTGCAGATACAGGAGGGCGCCGACCAGGTAAAAAAGGGCCGTGACCTTCAACAGGACAATGTGCATCAGGGTATTCTAAACCACGGTGCGGGCCCGGAACAAGAACAAGTCCGGGGGGATCATTCGACCCAGCGGTAACCGACCCCGAGGACGAAGATGTCGCTGTCGCGGTCGTTGTCGGTCGCCACGCGGTTCCAGTTGATCCGCGTGAACCAGCGGTCGGAGAACCGCCAGCTCGTCGTGAGCGACAGGAGACCGGCGACGTCGAACGGATCCCCCCCGCCGCCGGCGGGGCGGAACCGGTCGTAGAAGGCGTACAGGCCTGCGCCGACCCCGAGGGTGAGACGGCGGCCGAGGAACGCGTCCACGAACCAGATCTGGCTCCCGAGCCCGTCCCGCCGGATCTCCTCCCCGTTGTCCTCGCTGATCCACGACAACGTCCCGTCGAAATGCCGGGAGATCCCCTTGCGGAACTCCACGCCGCCCGCGAGGCCATGCCGGCTCTCCAGGTCGTTGTGGACCGTCATTCCGAGAAACGGCATCACCTCGAGACCCGTCGTCTTCGGCGGGGGGGACCCCGGCGCGGCGGGAGACGCATGCATCCTGTCACCGGGTTCTTTCCCGAACCGGTACCCGGCGCCGAGAAGATACTGGGTGGAATCGATGTCGCCCGCCGGGTGGATGTGGTTGATCCCGAAGAGGGCGAACCAGGGGGTGGTCGTGTACCAGGTGCCCGTCAGTCCGTAGACCGGCGCCCACCCGTGAACGTTGGCATGGGATCCTCCCGGCCGCGTCTGCGTATCGAAATACCGGTAGACCCCCGCGCCGAACGCGACGACGAACCGCCTCTCGATCAACGGGAGGCGCCCCCACAATCGCGTCGCGAACCCGTCCCGGTGATGGTCGTCGAAGTGCCCTTCGTTGATCCACGAAGCGGACAGGGCGAACGGGTCCGCGAAGGTGTACCGAAGGTCGATCTGCCACGCATAGCTGGACTGGCCGGTATCGACGGAATCCGTCATCCCCGCGAGAAAGGAGAGGTCCTGCGCCTGCGAGAGGCGGGGAAGGAGAAGGAACGACAGCAGGAGCAACCGCCGAACGCGCATCCCGGCTCCCATGGGGCCTCGGCGAGGCACCGCGGCGGACCGCCAAAAGTCCCCTCATGGTACCACGGCCCCCTTCGCGGGGCGCGCATGCTAGGATGGGCGCGTGAGAACCGCGCCCCGCATCGCGCTCTCCGCGCTCCTCCTTGCGGCGTTGCCGCTCTTTCCGGCCGGCTGCGCGCCGAAGCTCCCCATCGACGAGGGAACGCTGGTCATCGCCCTCCCCGGCTCGCCCGGCAGCATCGACCCGAGGCTGGCCACCGAGGCGTACGGCGAGCAGCTCCTGCAGATGACCCATTCCTTTCTCATAAAGAGGGATCCCGCGGGGAACCCGGCGCCCGACCTTGCGGAAAGCTGGGTGGAACGGTCGCCCACGGAGTTCGTCTTCCGGCTTCGCAAGGGCGCCCGCTTCCACGACGGGAGGGAGGTCACCTCCGCCGATGTCCGGTACACGTTCGAATGGATCCTCGACCCGAGGAACCGGTCGCCGCACCGGGCGACATACGACGCGATTTCGCGGATCGAGACCCCCGACCCGCACACGGTCGTGTTCCGCCTGAAATATCCCTTCGCCCCCTTCCTCGTCGGCATGGCGCGCGGGATCGTCCCCGCCGGCTCCCGCGCGGGCGGATACGCGCCGGTTCCCGGGGCGGGACCGTTCCGGTCCGACGATTTCCAGCCGGACGCGGGCGCATCCCTTTCCCGGTTCGACGGGTATTACGGCCGGCCCCCCGCCATCGGCAAGGTGATCGTGAAGTTCATCCCGGACAGCAATATCCGTTTCCTGGAACTGAAAAAAGGGAGCGTGAATTTCGTCCTGAACGGTGTGGACCCCGACCTCCTCCCGTCGGTGCTGGCAAACCCGAACCTTGCCATCGACGAGGCCCCGGGCGGCAACGTCTCCTACCTCGGGTTCAACCTCCGGGACCGGATCCTTTCCGACGCCAGGGTGCGGCGCGCCATCGCCCTCGCCATCGACCGGGAGGCGATCGTGCGGACGATCTGGAAGGGGCGCGCGGATCCGGCCGATTCGATCCTTCCCCCCGGTTTCTGGGCCCACGCGGACGGGCTTCCCCCCCTGCGGCGCGATCTCGCGGAGGCGAAGCGGCTCCTGGACCGGGCGGGCTTCCCGGACCCCGACGGCGACGGACCGAAGCCCCGCTTCACGCTGACCTACAAGACCTCGCAGAACGAACTGCGCCGCCGTATCGCCGCCGTCCTCCAGGAGCAGCTGCGCCAGGCGGGAATCGCGGTGGAAGTCCACTCCTACGAGTGGGGAACGTTCTTCTCGGACATCCGGAAGGGGAATTTCCAGCTGTACAGCCTCACCTGGGTGGGGATCGCGGACCCGGACATCTTCCATTACGCCTTCCATTCCTCCCAGGCGCCGCCGGACGGCGCGAACCGCGGCGGGTACTCGAACCCGGAGCTCGACCGGCTCGTGGAGGCCGGGAGGCGCGAGACCTCGCGCTCCGCGCGGAAAGAAATCTACCGGAAGGTCCAGCTGCTCCTTTCCCGGGACCTGCCGGTGCTCCCCCTCTGGGCCGGCCGCAACGTCCTCGTCCGCGACCGGAGACTCGGGGGATTCCGCCTCACGTCCGACGAGGATTACACCTCGGTCCGGGAGATGCGCATCGAGGGGGAACCCGGCGGCGCCGGCGGGAAGGCCGTCCGGTGAGCCGATACCTCCTGTCGCGGCTCGCCCAGCTGGTTCCCGTGGTCTTCGGGGTCGTGACCATCGTCTTCCTTCTCCTCCACCTGATCCCCGGCGACCCCGTGGAGATCATGCTGGGCGAAAGCGCGGTGGCGGCGCAGCGGGAGGAGCTGCGCCGGGAGCTCCGGCTGGACCGCCCGATCGCGGAGCAGTACATGGATTTCCTGGGGGGATTGGCCGGCGGCGACCTCGGGGTCTCCTTCCGGAGCCGGGAGCCGGTGCTGCGCGAAATCCTTTCCCGGTTCCCCGCCACCCTGATGCTCGCGGGCGCCGCTCTCTGCGTGGCGCTCCTCGTGGCCGTCCCGCTGGGGATCCTGTCGGCGATGCGGCAGCATACCCTGATCGACCACCTGTGCGCCTTCGTGGCGATGCTGGGGCTTTCCATGCCCAACTTCTGGCTGGGGCCGCTGCTGATCCTGGTCTTCTCCCTCCACCTGGGGATTTTCCCCGTGGGGGGATACGGGACCACGCGGCACCTCTTCCTTCCCGCGCTCACCATGGGGACCGGGATGGCCGCGATCCTCATGCGCATGCTGCGCTCCTCCCTCCTCGAAGAGATCCGGCAGGAGTACGTCCGGGTGGCGGCGTCGAAAGGGCTCTCCCGCACGGGGGCCGTCCTGCGGCACGCCCTGAAAAACTCCGCCATCCCGGTTCTCACCGTCCTGGGGCTTCAATTCGGGGCGCTCCTCGGGGGGAGCATCATCACGGAGACGATCTTCTCCTGGCCGGGGATCGGCCGCCTGCTGGTCCAGGCGATCGACGCCAGGGACTATCCGCTCGTCCAGGGATGCGTCCTCTTCATCGCCCTGTGCACCGTCGCGGTGAACCTGGCGACGGATCTCCTGTATTCCCGGCTCGACCCGAGGATCCGTCATGGCTGACGCATCGATCCGGCCCTCCGTGCGCGACCGGTTTCTGCGCCACCGGGGGGCGGCGGCCGGCCTTTTCATCGTGGCGGCGGTCCTCCTGGCGGCG
>PQAK01000151.1:0-557 GCA_003105225.1 Deltaproteobacteria bacterium
CCCGAGGTGGTGGAAAAGCTGGCGGCGCGCAGGATCACCGCGTTCGCCACCGACCGGATCCCCCGGATCACCCGCGCCCAGGCCATGGACACGCTCTCCTCCATGGCCAACATCGCCGGGTACAAGGCGGCGCTGATCGCCGCCAACGCGCTGCCCCGGTTCTTCCCGATGCTCACGACCGCGGCCGGAACCGTGCTTCCCGCCAAGGTCTTCGTGATCGGCGCCGGGGTGGCCGGGCTTCAGGCGATCGCCACCGCGCGGCGGCTGGGCGCCGCCGTGGAGGCCACCGACACGCGGCCGGCGGTCAAGGAGCAGGTGGAAAGCCTGGGCGCGCGCTTCGCCGGGCTGGAGACCGGGGAGAGCGCCCAGGATGCCTCCGGGTACGCCAAGGAGCTCTCGCAGGAGTTCTACCGCCGGCAGGCCGAACTCATCGCCTCCCGCTGCGCCGCCGCCGATGCCGTCATCACGACCGCGCTGATCGGGGGCGTGACGGCGCCGAGACTCATCACCGCGGAGATGGTGCGGTCGATGAAGCCCGGCTCGGTGATCGTCGATCT
>PQAK01000151.1:602-2265 GCA_003105225.1 Deltaproteobacteria bacterium
GGCGTCACCCTCTTCGGGCCGCTCAACCTGCCGGCGGAGATGCCGTGGCACGCCAGCACCCTGTACTCCCGGAACCTGACCGCGTTCGTCCTCGCTTTCTGGAAGGACGGGCGCTTCGACCTCGATCTTGCCGACGAGATTCTCCGGGGCGCGCTCGTGACGCATCAAGGCGATGTGCGTCGCGCCTGAACGGGGAGGAGGCACCGCCCGATGAGCACCGATCTCGAAATGGGCCTGTACGTTTTCGTCCTGGCGACGTTCCTCGGCTTCCAGCTCATCCGGCGCGTGTCGCCGCTGCTGCATACGCCGTTGATGTCGCTCACCAACGCCATCTCGGCGATCGCGGTCGTGGGCTCCATCCTGGTGGCCGGGGAGCAGAAGAGCGACCTGTCCACGGTGCTGGGGACCCTGGCGGTGGCCTGCTCGATGATCAACATCGTCGGCGGCTACCTCATCACGTACCGGATGCTGCGGATGTTCCGGAAGAGCGGCAGGGACAAGCCATGATCGACGCGTTCATCCCCCTGGTCTACCTCGCCGCGGCGGTCTCGTTCATCCTCGCCCTGATGTGGCTCTCCTCCGTGTCCACGGCGCGGCGCGGCGTGCTGGTCGGCGTGGCGGGGATGGCGCTCGCGGTGGGGGGGACGCTGCTCAAGCCCGAGATCGCGAGCTACCGGTGGATCGCGGTCGCGTTCGTGGCCGGCACCGCCATCGGGATCCCCATGGCGATGATGCCGATGACCGCCGTCCCGCAGCGGACCGCGCTCTCCCACGCCTTCGGGGCGCTGGCGGCGGCGCTGGTGGGGACCGCCGAGTATTACCTGCGCGCCCCCCGCATCGACCGGTTCACCATGGGCGCGCTGTCCCTCGAGGTGCTGCTGGGGTTTCTCACGTTCACCGCGTCCCTGATGGCGTTCGGCAAGCTGCAGGAGATCCTCCCGACGCGGCCGATCACGTACCGCAACCAGAATGTCATCAACCTGGCGCTGCTCGGACTGGCCGTGGCCGCCGGCGTCTACCTGACCGCGCGGCCGGAGGCATCCTGGCTGTTTCCCGTWTTCGGCGCCCTGGCGCTGGTGTTCGGCGTCCTGCTGGTCATCCCCATCGGGGGAGCGGACATGCCCACGGTGATCTCGCTGCTGAACTCCTACGCCGGYCTGTCGGCGGCGGCGATGGGGTTCGTGCTCAACAACGACCTGCTCATCATCGCCGGCTCGCTGGACGGCTCCTCCGGCTTCATCCTGTCGGTGATCATGTGCCGGGCGATGAACCGCTCCTTCACCAACGTGCTCTTCGGGGCCTTCGGCCAGGTGCAGCCGGAGGCGATCGCCGGGGCGGAGGAGCGCGTCGTGCGCAGCGCGACGCCCGAGGAGGCCGCGGACATCCTGAAGGCCTCGGGGCTGGTGATCGTGGTGCCGGGATACGGGATGGCGGTGGCCCAGGCGCAGCACAAGGTCCGGGAGCTGTACGACGTCCTGACGAAGGCCGGCGTCGAGGTGAAATTCGCCATCCACCCCGTGGCGGGCCGCATGCCCGGCCACATGAACGTGCTCCTGGCCGAGGCCGACATCCCGTACGACAAGCTGATGGAGATGGACGACGTCAACTCCGAGTTCCCGCAGGCCGACGTGGCGCTCGTGATCGGCGCCAACGACGTCACCAA
>PQAK01000151.1:2429-2895 GCA_003105225.1 Deltaproteobacteria bacterium
GAGCTGGCCGGGGGGATGGCGCGCTGATCCCGCCGGAAGCCGCAACGCGGTTCCCGAAACCGTTACCTTATCGGCAACCATTGTTTTATTATAATATTATTCAGTAGGGCAATTCCGATTAATAAAACAATTATAATTATCATTCCATGAAAATATTGTAATTATTTCGAGCTATTTCTTCAGATCTGAAATCCCATCATCTGCTTGCAATAATAGAACGTATTGTTTATAAGCAATTTTTCCATTTTGAAAATTGGCCCGTAAATTGCCAGATGATGGAGGAAGCAAATCGGCATGATTCCGTGGCCATAGCGAACTTCGGGTGAATTCCGCAAGAGGGGGGGAAGCGATGAGGACCGAGTGCGAGGGGGGGTCGATGGCGATGAGGGCTTTCTTCGCGGTGATTGCTTTTTGTCTGCTGGTGCTGATGACGGGATCCGCATGGTCTTCGAGCGATGCGCCGGGG
>PQAK01000151.1:2984-23172 GCA_003105225.1 Deltaproteobacteria bacterium
CTGGGGTATGTCTACACCGAGGAATTCGCGGATGCGGTGAACGCGGTTGCAAGCGGCGCGTCCGCCTATTCCCCGCAGGAGATTCCCGCCGGGTGGAAATCCGCGGCGGCCGAATGGCGGGCATACATCGCCGCGCACCCGGCGGGGGGAGCCGGGACGATGCAAACGACTGCCGCGGCAGGCCTCCAGGGAGGGATGACCGCGGACCCGTATCTCAGCAAGGATGCCTGCAGCCCCGCGCTTCTCTACCTGGCATCGCTGCAGTATCGCTCCAGGGTGGGGGGGCAGGGCGTGACCCCGGTCTTCCCGCGCATCGTGAAGGCGGGCGTGATGGAACTCGGCACGCAGGTCGCCGCCAAGAACCGGATGGCCGCGACCTATGCGAAACGCGGCGCCCTCATCGGGGAAAAGATCGCGGATGCGGAACGGATGGGCGCCAGGGATTGCACGCCGAGCGAGCTTGCGCGCGCCAAGGCGGAGCTGGACCGCGCACGAAGCGATGCGACCGGAATCCGCAGCGGCATCCAGGAGACCGATGCGTCCTTCGCCAGGGCCGAGCGGATCGCCGATGCCCTGCTGGCGAACCGGCAGTTCGCTTCCCAGAAGGGGATCAAGTGCTATCCGGAGTGAGCGGGTCCGGATCCGCGGGGTGGCAGGGGGGTCAGGCGTTCTTGACGCGAACATAGTCGCGCAGGCGCGCGCGGTTCACGACAAGGGTCCTGCCCTCCCGGCGGATCAGGCCCATCTCCTCGAACTTGTGGAGCTGGATGGTGACGGTCTCGCGGGCGACCCCGACCAGGTTCGCAAGGTCCTCGTGCGTCAGCTTCAAGGCGATCCGGGTCCCCGTCCCGGCGTCCTCTCCGATGTCCTCCGCGAGATGGAGGAGCTCCTTGGCCAGCCGGTGGAACGCCCAGGCGTGGATCAGTCCCGCGAACTCCCGCTCCACCTGCATCAGGCGGCTGGAAAGCAGTTTCGCATAGTTCGCCGCGAAGACCGGGCAGGCCGGCAGGATCTCCAGGAAATGGTTCCGGGACAGGACGTCCGCCGCGACATCCGTCATCGCGATCGCGGTGAACGGCCGCATCCCCTCCACCAGGAGCAGTTCCCCGAAGACGTCCTCCGGACGAAGGATATGCAGGATCGTCTCCGTCCCGGCATCCGAGAGGGATACGAGCTTGACCAGCCCTTTCCGGACGATGAACAGGGAATCCCCCGGACCTCCCTCGTAAAAAAGGGCGGTATTGCGCGGGTACAGCTTCGGGGCGAGGTACCCGGCGATCTTCCGGAACTCCGCGTCCGGGATCGCGTGGAACAGCTCTCCGGCGGTCTGGAAGGGCAGCGGCACGTTCCCATTCTAATCTTCCCGGCCCGCGGATTCCATCTCCGCGACGTCCGGAGAAACGGAAGCAGTGCGAAGGGCAGGACTCGGGGGGGCCGGATCGCGCATGCGCGGGGGAAGCCCGGGCCCCCCGCAAACCTTCAGGCGGCGAGCCGCACCCTCTCCTCGACCGGAGGAGCGGCCTCAAGGGTTCCGATGATCGGCGACTCCGCCCAAAATATCCGGGCGCCCGCCCTTTCCTCTTCCGCCATGCCGGCAAGAAGGAGGCCGGCGCCGACGGCGATCAGCGCCAAGAGGGCGGTATAGGCTACGCCGAATCCCACGACCAGGGTCTCGAAGTAGATGCCTTCCATGATGCTCACCCCCTTTCCGAAACCAGTGTAATCCGGAGCGGGGGGGCGATTCCGTGAGGTACTTCACAATTCCGGATTCGCGGGATCCGGAAGACCCGTCTACCGGACCTTTCTTCCCCGGTGCTGGATGTAGGCATCCCTCAGGGCGGCGTAAGGATCGACCGACGATTTCTTCAGGTCTTCGTAATCGCCGATCCGTAACGAAACCTCGTTCTCCGTTTTGTACGCCTTTATGGCAAGAACGGTCCAGGCGCCGTCCACGTAATTGACCGGGTCCAGGAAGGCGTCTCCCGCAAGGCCGACGGAGTCCCGCAGGCTGGAGGGCCCGAGGAGCGGCAGGACGATGTAGACCCCGTGCCCCAGGCCGTACGATCCCAGCGTCCGCCCCAGGTCCCCGTCGCGCCGTTCGATGTGGAAATCCTTCCTTGCGACGTCGAAAAGCCCCGCGAACCCGATGGTCGAATTGATCGTGAAGCGGAGCAGTTCGGTGCCGGAATTCCGGAGCTTTCCCTGGAGCAGGTGGTTCACCAGCCGGATGGGCATCGCCAGGTTCGAGAAGAAGTTCCGCACGCAGACGCGCGCCGTCTCCGGGACGACCGCGCCGTACCCTCGCGCGACCGGCTTCATCACCCAGAAATACGCCTTGTCGTTGAACACGAAAATTGCCCGGTTGACCGGCTCGAGCGGATCGCGGACGACGGGCGATGGAGCCGCGTCGGCCGGAGATCCTTCGGAATCCGGATCCGGAACCGGAGGGGGCGGGCCGGCTCCCCTTGCAACCCCCGACAGCAGGAGAATACCGGCCAGCACGGCAAGCGGAGTCAGGTGGTGTCTGCGCATGTCGATTCGCCCAGGGAGCAACTCCTTCCCGAAAAACTTATCTAATTGAAAGGTTTTCCTTATTGGATGGATCAAACCTGCATTCGGGTGCGGGAGAGAGGTGGCGGCGAGGATGCTGGCGCTTGCGGAGGCGATCGGAACCCGGGTGCTTCGGAAGATCCGGGCGATGGGAGGGATGACGATCTTTCTCTGGGCGTCCCTCTCCAGCGCGGTGGCTCCCCCCGTTCCGCTCCGCCACGTCGTGAAACAGGTCCACTTCATCGGCGTCAAGTCGCTGTTCGTCATCGTTCTTACCGCTTCGTTCACCGGCATGGTGCTGGGGCTGCAGGGGTATTACACCCTCCGCAAGTTCGCCGCCGAGGGGTTGCTCGGGTCCGCGGTGGCCCTGTCGCTCATCCGGGAACTGGGCCCGGTGCTCTCCGCCCTCATGGTGACCGGCAGGGCCGGGTCCGCCCTTACCGCGGAGATCGGGATCATGCGGATCGGGGAACAGATCGACGCGCTGGAAACGATGGGGATCGACCCGATCCGGCACCTGGTCTCCCCGAGGATGCTCGGCGCCCTGGTTTCCGTGCCGCTGCTCGCCTCGATCTTCGACGTCATCGGGATCCTCGGGGGGTACCTCGTGGGGGTGAAGCTCCTGGGGTTGAACCAGGGGGTCTACTTCGGCCAGATGGAAGCCAGCGTGATGCTCAAGGACGTATCGGACGGCCTCCTGAAATCGATCGCCTTCGGCCTGATCATCTCGTGGGTCTGCACCTTCAAGGGGTATCACACCGCAAGGGGGGCGGAAGGGGTGAGCCAGTCCACGACCTCGGCGGTGGTCCTCTCGTCGGTCCTGGTCCTGATCGGGGATTACCTCCTGACGTCGGTGCTGCTATGACGGAAAACGATTGGGTCTGCCGCCCGTGCGGACTCGAAAAGCTTCCCGAGCCGCAAGGCGGACCGGCGATCCGGCTGGTGGATCTCGTGAAGGCGCTCGACGGGAAAAAAGTCCTGGACGGCATCGACCTGGATATCCCGCGGCAGCGGATCACCGCCGTCATCGGCCTCTCCGGCGCCGGCAAGAGCGTCATGCTCAAGCACATGATCGGGCTGGAACGGCCCGACGCCGGCCGGGTCCTCGTCGACGGCGTGGACCTGACGCGGCTCTCTCGGCCGGAGCTCTACCGGATCCGCCGGCGTTTCGGGATGCTCTTCCAGGGCGGAGCCCTGTTCGACTCGCTCGACGTATTCGAAAACGTGGCGTTCCCGCTGCGCGAGAAGACCGCCCTCGGCGAAGCGGAGATCCGGGAACGGGTCCATATGCGCCTGGCGCAGGTGGGTCTCGAAGGAGCCGGGGAGAAGTTTCCCGACGAACTGAGCGGAGGAATGGTGCGCAGGGCGGCGCTGGCCCGCGCGATGGTGATGGACCCGGAAATCCTCCTCCTCGACGAGCCGACCACGGGTCTCGACCCGATCATCCGGAACTCCATCCTGAGCCTGATCTGCCACATGTACCACCAACACTGCTTCACGATGGTGATGATCAGCCACGACATCCCCGACATCTTCTGCTGGAGCCACCACGTGGTGGTCCTGCACGACGGGAAGGTGGTCCTGTCGGCGCCGGCGGAGGAGGTGTTCCGTTCCTCCGATCCCTTCGTGCGGCAGCTCATCCACGGAGACATCGCCGGTCCCGTCCACCTGATGTAGGGAGGAGCCGTGAAGCGACTCAACGTGGAAACCGCCGTCGGCCTTTTCGTGATCGCCGGGATCCTCTGCCTCGCGTGGCTGTCCGTCAAGCTGGGGAAGCTGGAGTTCCTGGAGAGCGATACGGTCCCCGTGATCGCGGAATTTTCCTCCGTCTCGGGCCTCAAGGAGGGCGCCGCCGTGGAGATCGCCGGGGTGGAGGTGGGGAAGGTCGTCTCGATCGCCGAGAAGGATTACAAGGCGCGCGTGACGATGAAGCTCCGGAGCGGCATCCCCCTGCAGGAAGACGCCATCGCATCGATACGGACCCGCGGCCTCATCGGGGACAGGTACGTGAGCCTCACCCCGGGTGCATCCGACCGCCGGATCCCCCCGGGGGGGAGGATCCGGGAAACGGAGTCCGCGGTAGACCTGGAGGGCATCCTTGGCCAGTTCATCCATGGAAGCGCGAAGTAGAACGATCGCGGCCGCATGCCTCGTCGCGATGCTGCCGTGGCTCTTTCCGGCGGCCGCCGCGGCCGTACCCCCCTCTCCCACCGGCCAGATACGGGATACGATCGACCGGGTGATCCGGATCCTCAACCGGCCGGAACTCAAGGCCAAGGAGAAACGCGCAGCGCGGCAGGAGCTGCTTCGCGCGGAGGTCCGCCCCGCGTTCGATTTCGGGGAGATGGCCAAGCGGTCGCTCGGCGTCCACTGGCGCAAGCGGACGCCGGAGGAGCGGGAGCGGTTCACCAAGCTGTACGCGGAGCTGCTGGAGAACACCTACCTGGGCAGGATCGAATCCTACAAAGGCGAGCGGATCCGCTACGTCGGGGAGAGCCTCGATCCCCCCTACGCCGTCGTGAAAACGGTGATCCTGACCTCCCGGGAGGAGGAGATCCCGCTGGATTACCGGCTGCTGCTGGAAGGGGACCGATGGAGGATCTATGACGTGGTCATCGAAGGGATCAGCCTGGTGAACAACTACCGCTCCCAGTTCGGCGGCATCCTCCAGAATTCCTCTTTCGACGAGCTGGTGAAGAAGCTGCGCGCCACCGTCCGGGAATCCGGCGGCGCCTGAGGGTGGACGGCGCGGCGGGACCGTGGTAGTCGTTTAAAAAAAGCGAAGCATGCTTCCGGCGCAGCGGAAACGAGGGGGAAGGGTATGGCATCGATGCCGGGCCGCCTGCTCCTGGCGCTTGCGGCGGCTCTTTTCGCGGGATGCGCGGCGACCCGGGCCGTGTACGCGCCCGGGGGGGGGATGCCGTACCCGTTGAAGGAGCCACCGAAGGCGGAAGAGATCGTTCACGTTCCCACCGGGCTCCCGCTTTCCTTCGAGGGCGCGATGGACATGATCTCCGGGGCGCGCCTGGTCTGCATCGGGGAGACGCACGACAACCTGCATGCCCACCGCGTCGAGCTCGGGATCCTCCGGGAGCTCTTCCGGCGGTACCCCGGGAAGGTGGCCGTCGGGATGGAGATGTTCCGCGAGCCGGACCAGGAGATCCTGGACCGGTGGACGAAGGGAGAGCTTTCGGAGTTCGAATTCCTGAAGATGACGAAATGGTACGAGAACTGGGGCTCCGATTTCGGCTATTACCGGGACATCCTCCGATTCGCCAGGGAGAACCGGATCGACGTGATCGCGCTCAACCCGTCGAGGGAGCTCCAGGCGGAGGTGCGGCGGTACGGGCTGGACAACGTGCCCGAGCGCCTGAAGGCGATGCTTCCCGATATCGGCCCGCCCGATCCGTACCAGCGCGCGGCGATGCAAGCGGTCTACGGCGCCCACCTGCACTCCGAGGGGGCGTTCGACGCTTTCTTCCGGGTGCAGCTGCTCTGGGAGGAGACGATGGCGGTGCGCGTCGTCGATTACCTGCGGAGCCCGCGGGGGGAGGGGAAGAAGATGGTGACGATCACCGGCGGCTGGCACGTGCGATACGGCTTCGGCATCCCGAAGAAGGCCATCCGGAGGATGCCGATGCCCTACGCGATCGTGATGCCGGACGAGATCAGCATCCCGGAGGAGAAAAAGGACCGGATGATGGACATCGACCTTCCCCGCATCCCGCTGACGCCGGCGGATTTCGTGTGGTGGGTCCCGTACGAAGGGCTGGAAGGAAAGCAGGCGGTGCTGGGCGTCCGGCTCGCCGGAACGGACAACGAGGTCCTCGTGGAAGGCGTGACGCCGGGATCCCCTGCGGAGAAGGCCGGGATCCGGAAAGGCGACCGCATCCTCTCCATCGACGGGCGCAAGGTGGAGGATGTCGCTGACGTCTTCCTTCTCGTCCGGGAGAAACGGCAGGGGGAGAAATCCTCGGTGTTGGTTCGCCGGGACGGTGCCGAGCACGAGTTTCGGGTCGTCTACGTTCCGGTTCACGGCAAGAAACCGCACTGAGGCAGGGGCGCGACGTTGCCTGTCGATCCGTCGGTGTGGGTGGATCGGTACGGGGACTACCTGTTCCGGTATGCGGTGCTTCGCCTGAGGGACCGGTCACGGGCCGAGGACCTGGTCCAGGAGACGTTCCTCGCGGCGCTCAAGGGCCGGACCTCCTTTTCCGGCAGGTCGTCCGAGGGGACGTGGCTGGTCGGCATCCTCAAGCACAAGATTCTCGATCACTTTCGCAGGCAGTCCCGGGAAATGCCCCTTACCGGGGGAGACGGTACGGACCCGCCGGGGGACGATCCGTTCAATGCCGTCGGCCATTGGGTGGGAGGCCCGGCGGAATGGGGAGGCGATCCGGCGGACCTCTTCCGCCGGAAGGAATTCATCGAGCAGCTGACGAAATGCCTCTCCGGGTTAACCCCGGCCCATGCGAACGTCTTCATCCTCCGGGAGGTCGAGGGGGCGGACACGAAAGAGATCTGCAAGGAATTGGACGTAACGGAGACTAATCTCTGGGTGATCCTGCACCGCGCGCGGATGCAGCTGCGCAAGTGCTTGGAAACCCGCTGGTTTCACGGAAACCCCGGGGGGGGATCGTGATGCTTTCCTGCAGGGATGTGACCCGGCTCCTCTCGCGGTCGATGGACGCCTCGTTGCCCGTCGGCAAACGGATCGGCGTGCGCTTCCACCTCCTCATCTGCAAGTTCTGCGCGAGGTACCGGCGGCAGCTCCTTCTGATCCGAAAGGCGGCGCGGCACCTCGCCGAGGCGGCGGATCGTCCGGAAGGATCCGCCGGCGAAAAACTTTCGGCGGAAGCGCGGGACCGCATCAGGGAATCCCTCAGGACTAGGAACGGATGAATTGCTCGAGCCGCGGCCGGTTGACGACTATGAAACGGTCCTGGCGGTTTACGATCCCCATGCGCCGGAACCGGTTCATCTGGGTCGTGACCGTCTCCCGGGTGGTGCCGATCAGGTTGGCCAGGTCCTCGTGCGTCAGGCGCAAGGGGATCAGGGTCCCCTTCGGGGTCTGCTGGCCATGTTCCTCGCAGAGCTGGAGAAGGACCTTCGAGAGGCGGTGGTAGGACCAGGTGTGGCCGAAATCCGCGGCGCCCAATTCCACCTTCGCCAGCCGCCGCGAGAGCTGCCGGATGAAATTCTTCGCCAGGGCGGGGATGGAGGTCAACAGCTCCACCAGGCTGCTCTTCCCGAGGATGGTGATGACGACGTCCGTTCCCGCGACGGCGGAGAACGCCCGCCTTTCCTCGGAGAGGAGGAGCTCCCCGAAGATCGCTCCCTCCTTGAGGATGTGCACGATCGTCTCCGTCCCTTTGTCCGAGAGGGAGAGGATCCTCACCTTTCCTTCCTTGACGATGAAGAGGGCGTCGGCGGAATCGCCCCTGGAGAAGATCGTGGCGCCTTTCCGGTACCGCCGCTCGGTGCACAGGCGCGCGATCCGCTGCGCCTCCGGTTCGGAGATCCCCTGGAAAAGGTCGGATGCCGTTTGATGGGAGAGCGGCATGCCCTCACTGTACAACCCCCCCCGGGGCAAATCAACGATCCGGGCCGCCGGCGGATTTCCGCCGGCGGCCCGGGCATGTCGGAGCGTCCGGTGCGAAGCGTTACGAATGCGGCAGCACCTTCCTGCCGTGCACGCCGTTGACCAGGATGGCGGTCGCGATGTACCAGGCCACCAGGCCGGTGATGAAGATTTCCCATCCGACGATCGGCTTGGGCACCATGCCGACGACCATCAGGTCGAGCAGGATGTACGCCAGCAGCAGCAGCCCGAACAGCGCGGACAGGTGCTGCCCCACCTTGAACGACGCGATGAAGAACGAAAACGTGAACAGCGTCCACATCAGGAAGAAGCCGAGCTGATCCGTCGCGCTTACGGCGATCCCGGTTTTCGGGAGCACGTACGACAGGGCGAAGATCGCCCACCAGAAGGCGCCGTACGACATGAACGCGGATCCCCCGAAAATGCTCCCCTTCCGCAGATCCACGATGCCGGCGATGAACTGCGCCGTGCCGCCGAACGCCACCGCAAGGGCCAGCGTCGGCCCCACCGCCCAGTAGCCCACCGTGTGCAGGCCCGTCGCCATCGTGGTCGTGGCGAACCCCATCAGCCCGATGACCGCCGGGTTGGCCCACCATTCGCGGTAGACGCCGGCGACCGGGACCTCCGCCCCTCCTTTCTCCCTTCCGATCTCCCTTGCACCCGCTGCATCCCTTACTTCCGCCAAAGTCGCCATCTGGATCTACCTCCTGTAGAAAACGTTCGCCATTACGCTACCTTCCTGGTTTCCGGCCTCCTGTCCGCCCCTTCCGTCGAGGCCGGCTCCTCGGTCCCCGGCAGAGGCCATTCCGCCCAGGGGAGCCGCCTGCCGCGCCGCTCCTCATCGGCCATGTAGCCGAGGAAGATGCCTGCGACGACGAGAACCAATACGATCGCCCCGCCGATCCACGCGGCGAAGGACGTGAAAACTTCAGGGTCCACGATGACGCCCTCCATGGAGATTCATCTCCTTCCTCTTTCCCGCGCCGGAAACGCTTTCCCCGGCGGCTTCTTTCGATGCATCCCTTGTTGTCACGCGCTCCGGTGCAGCGGGGACATCCCGCCTTCCGCCCGGGTCTCTCCGGGACCCAGGAAATCCGCCAGCCGGCCGCGGTCGATGACGAGGCGGCGCCCCCTCGCGGCGACAAGCCCCATCCGCTTGAAACGGTTCATCTGGTTGGTGACGGTTTCCCTGGTGGTGCCGATCATTTCCGCGAGGTCGGCGTGGGTCAACGGCAGGCGGATCAGGACGCCTCCCGGGGTTCCCTCCCCGTATTCCTCGCAGAGCTGGAGGAGGACCTTCGCCAGCCGGTGGTAGGACCAGGTGTGGCTGAATTCCGATACCCCTTTCTCGACATGCACCAGGCGCCGGGACAGGATCCGAATGAAATTCAAGGCGACCGCCGGGATCGAGCTGAGAATCCCGGCGAACCGTTTCCGGGAAAGGACGGCCGCAAGCACATCGGTGACCGCCACGGCGTCGAACGGCCGCTTGTCCTCCGAGAACAGCAGTTCCCCGAAGATGTCGGCCGGCCGAAGAAGGTAGAGAATCGTCCCCGCCCCGTTGGGCGAGCGAGCGACCAGCTTCACCAGCCCCTCCTCCAGCGCAAAAAGGGAATCGCTGGGATCGTTTCTCCGGAAGATCGTCGCCCCTCGCGGATAGCGCCGTTCCTCGACCTGCTCGCCAACCTTGCGGAGATCGCCGCTCGTGAGACCGCGGAACAGCTCGGCGATGCCGATTTTCTTCGTGCTCATGGCCATCGGTCCGCTACGCCGCTTTCCGGGGCTCCGGTGCTGCGTGCGTCACCACCTTCCTTTTTTCCGCGGCCGCCTCCGGGGCCGCGGAGCGGCTGGATCTGCGGGCCTCTCCCGGGAGGCGCACGAGGAAAATCAGGGCAAGCAGTCCCGGCAGGGAAAGAAACGAAGCCGACTGAAGGGTCTCGAGCGCATCGAATGCCGGCGCCGCTTTCGGGGCCGCGTAGGGAAGGGCGCCCAGGGTGATCGGCCCCGCCCAGACGAGCCACTCGGGATCCGCCACCAGGAGGAGGAACGCCAAGACGACGAAATAGCCCCCGATGAACAGGACCTCCACGGCCGTATACCCTTTTCCCTCGAGATGCTTCATGGCGCTTGCCTCGTTTTCTGCCCGGTTCGTCGCCGCCTCTTCTTCGGGCCTGACTCCACGGTATCGGATCGCCGCCAAGGGTTCCGTGAAAGCTTATACACACGGGAAAACCGATCGCCTCCGGGGAAGGGAGTGAGAGGTTTCACACCGATTGTGAAAGGTTTCACAGAGGGAGTCTGCCCGCGGATCTACCATGGAACACATGGAACGAGGTTTTACGGGAGGCGATTCTGTCAACCAATGGGACCGAGTGGAAACGGGAGGAGGTCGGGCGATGGAAGCGACGGTTGGCACAGGGGAAAATACGATGAACCGGTGGTGGCGCATCGTGGGGGGGCTCTCGATGAACCTCGCCTTGGGCGCCGTGTATGCGTGGAGTATTTTTGTTGCGCCGATTCAGAAGGAGTTCGGGTGGTCGCGGGCGGACGTCTCGGTCATCTTCATGGTCCTGGTCGCGGTATTCGGTCTCACCTTCATCGCAGGCGGGCGGATCCAGGACAAACTGGGGCCGAGGCTGGTGTCGTTCATCGGCGCCACCCTGAACGCGGTCGGATTCTTCATGGCGGGCTACACGAACAGCATCGGCTGGATCGTGTTCTGGCTGGGCGTAGTGGCGGCCACCGGGCAGGGCTTCGGCTACGCAACTCCGATTCCCGTCATGTCCAAGTGGTTCCCCGACAAGCGGGGCCTCGCAGTCGGGTTGGCCGTCGCGGGATATGGCGGCGGATCGGCGATCTTCGGCCCTCTGGGCGGCAACTTGCTGATCCCCACCTACGGGTGGCGGAACACGTTCTTCGCCTTCGGGATCATCTTCTTCGTCATGGGGATGATCGCGACCTGGCTTCTGCAGAATCCGAAACCGGGCTACAAGCCGGCGGGCTGGGAGCCGTCCCAGGCGACCAAGGCCGCCGCCAGCCATCGTGATTACGCCCCCTCCGAAGTGGTCAAGACGCCCGGCTTCTACTTGCTGTGGCTGGCCTACGCACTCGGCACGTCGGCGGGCCTCATGGTGATCAGCCAGCTCGTTCCGTTCGCTCGAGCGCAAGGGCACTCGCTCACGGTGGCGACGACGGCGATCCTCGTCGGGGCGGCCGGCAATGCATCGGGCCGGATCCTCTCGGGCTGGATGTCCGACCACCTCGGCCGTCTGAACACGCTGCGCCTGATGATCGGCATCTCGGTCGCCGCCATGGCCCTCCTGTTCCATGTGGGATCGAGCGTGGCGGCGCTGTATTTCCTCGTGTTCGCGGTGTACTGGTGCTACGGGACGCAGCTCTCGGTGAACGCCTCCACGGCGGCCGACTTCTGGGGCACCAAGAACGTCGGAGCGAACTACGGCCTGCTCTTCACGGCGTGGGGCGTGGCCGGACTCATCGGCCCCCGCATCGGCGGCCGCATGTTCGATATCTACGGAAACTATCAGTACGCATTCTACGCCGGCGCCTTGATCTGCCTTGTCGCGCTGTGCTTCGAGTTGCTCGCACGACGTCCGTCGGAGACAAAGAAGGTGGTGACGGCGAAGGCGGCGGCGGCCTGAACCGGGATCCGATCCCTGTATTCACCGACAACCGGGGGGGGAGGTTCGAGTCGAATCTTCCCCCCCTTTTATCGATATCTAAAGCGGGAGAAAAGACGCCCGGGCGCGCGATGCCCGGAGAAAGGAGGATCCGGATGGTCCGGATCAAGAGGGTCTATGAAGCGTGGGACCGGTCCGACGGCGCCCGGATACTCGTGGACCGCCTCTGGCCGCGGGGGATCGCCAGGGAAGCGGCGCGGATCGAGGCATGGAGGAAGGAGCTCGCCCCGACCGGCGCGCTCCGGGAGTGGTTCGACCACGACCCGCGGAAATGGGAGGAGTTCCAGGTGCGCTACCGCAGCGAGCTGGAGGCCGCGGGAAAGATGGAGGAGCTTAAGGAGCTGGCGGGACGGGCGAAGACGGAAACCGTGACCCTGCTGTACGCCGCGCACGACGAGACGCGCAACAACGCCGTTGTCCTCAAGAAGATCATCGAGAAGTTCCTTAAAGGCCGATCGGCCGCCGCATAGGCTCCCGCGGCAAGCCATGAGATTTCCATCCCCGGAAACCCCCTGGCCTGCCGCGCGCAGGAAGCGTTCACGCCGCCAAGCGGATCTCTTCAGCGGTGGTCTCGCTTTCCTCGGGAAGCGGCCACTCCGCCCAGAACAGTCGGTTCCCTCTCTTCTCCTCCTCGGACATGTAGCCGAAAAGAACAGCGCTCGTCGCGAACGCAAACAGGGCCACTTCGGCTATATACGCGAAGGCGGACCCGATGAACTCCGATCCCAGTGCGTAGATTTCCATGATCTTCACCTCCTTTCTCTCTCTGACCGTAAGATAGCACCAGGGTGAAGATCGAATGTGAAAGGTCGAACAAAAATGATATTTTTCACGGAGGCGGCGCATGCGGGTAATCTTTTCGCCCCAGGAGGGCCAATGGGAACGGACCGTGAGCCCGAGGATCGTGAGCATTCAACGAACAGGGTCGCGGGCGGTCGCAGTGTTTCGGAGGACCGGATGCGGACGTTCGAAGGCTACATGGAGGAAATCTTCTCGGCCTTCGGAATGGACATGGGCACGCCTGCAACGCGGGACACCCCGCGGCGCTTTCTCCGGGCGCTGGTCGACAGCACCGCAGGGTACGAGGGCGATCCGAAGCTGATCACGGTGTTCGACACCGAGTGCCGCGGCGGGCCGGACTGCCGGCTCAGCCAGGTCGTGGAAGGGCCGATCCAGTTCTTCAGCCTCTGCGAACACCACGCGCTTCCCTTTTACGGCCGCGCCTACGTGGGGTACATCGCCCACGAGCAGATCATCGGCCTCTCCAAGCTCACGCGGCTGGTGCGCCTGTTCGCGAAACGGTTCACCGTGCAGGAGCGGATCGGCCAGCAGATCGCCGACTCCCTGGAGGCCATGCTCCATCCGCACGGCGTCGCGGTCTACCTGGACGCGCATCACCTCTGCACCCAGATGCGGGGAGTCCGGGAAACGGCCCCGCTGACCCGCACGACGTTCTGGCGCGGGAATTACGAGAACGACCCGCCCCTGCGGACCGAATTCTACGTGGCGTGCGGGCTGCATCGCTTCGAGCCCGCTTCCCGTTGAGGCGGGAAACCGGTATGGATCCCCTGGCGCCCCTGGAAACCCTCTTCGACGCGGGTCGAGGGGACGAGCTTCCCCTCCCCCGCGAGCTCGCGGCGCTGTACGGCCCCCTCCGTTTCCCGCTCCGGGAAGGGCGATCCCGGGTCATCGGCAACTTCGTAACGACCCTGGACGGCGTTGCGTCCCTTTCCGCCCCCGGCCTGTCGGGAGGAGGCCCCATCAGCGGCTCCAATCCGCACGACCGGATGGTCATGGGCCTGCTGCGGTCCGTCGCCGACGCCGTGATCGTCGGCGCCGGGACGCTTCGTTCCGTCCCCCACCACCTCTGGACCGCGGAGCATATCTTCCCCGCGCTCGAAGGACCGTACCGGCGACTGCGCGCCGCATTGGGGAAGAGCGATTCCCCGTTGAACGTCATCGTCACCGCGCGCGGCGAAATCGACCCGGAGCTTCCGGTGTTCCGGTCCGGACGGGTGGAGGTGCTGCTGCTGACGACGCCGGAAGGCGCCCGGCGGGCCCGCGAGGGCGGACTTCCCCCATCGGTGCGGATCGGGGAAGTGGAGCATTCGGGGAATGGAGAACGGATCGGCGCCCGGGCGATTCTTTCCGCGATCGGCCCCCTCCGGAAGGGCGCCATCCTTCTTGTCGAGGGCGGCCCCCGGTTGATGGGCGATTTTTTCGCCGGGAGATGCCTGGACGAGCTGTTCCTGACGATCGCTCCCCAGGTTGCCGGCCGCGATGGGTCCGACGAGCGCCCGGGATTCGTCAGCGGGGTGCGATTCGCGCCGGAGCATCCCCTCTGGGGAACGCTTGAGGGCGCAAAACGCGCCGGCAGCCACCTGTTCCTGCGGTATCGGTTTGCTTCGGAGGAGTGATTCCCCCGGGGGGGATTCCGTGAGACAGCGTGCGGGGGGGGGTGCCCGTATGGGCACTCCCCCCCGTAGTGCACGAACGAACCGTTACGCCGCCTTCGGGTACTTCACGCCTCCCGCCGGCGCCTCGCTCACATCGGTGAACGGGGACTCGGCCCAGAAGACCTCATGCCCCTCCGCCTCCTTGTCGGCCATGCGGCCGAGAAGAATGGCGCACCCCGCGATCGCCAGCAGGGCCAGGCCCGACAACAGCGCGATCGGGGAACCGAACATCTCGATGTCGAATAGGATGCCTTCCATCTGACTCACCTCCTTCCTTTCTGACCCCACTATAGGTCGGGTGCGGAAAACGGTCGGTATAACCTTTCACACTCCGGTTTTTCGAGCGGTATACTGAATCCATGACCTTCCTCCTGCGGATGGGCGCCAACGCCATCGCGATCCTGCTGATCGCCTACCTGCTGCCGTCGGTCCTGTCGGCCGACGGCCCGATGGCGGCCATCGCCGCCGCGTTCGTCCTGGGACTGGTCAACGCGGTGATCCGGCCGGTGTTCGTGCTGCTGACGCTTCCGGTCACCGTGGTGACCCTGGGGCTCTTTCTCCTGGTGATCAACGGGCTGATGCTCTGGCTCGTTTCCGCCATCGTCCCCGGCCTGCACGTCAGCGGGTTGTCGGGGGCGGTGATCGGCTCGCTGCTGATCAGCGTCATCTCCTGGATTCTCGCGAGCGTCGTCCCGTGAGCGTCGCCGTCACCTTCCTCGGCGCGGCCAGGGAAGTGACCGGCTCGTGCATCCTGGTCCAGGCGGGACGGACGCGGTTCCTCGTCGACTGCGGCATGTTCCAGGGCGGATCCGAGAGCGATGCGAAGAACGCCCGCCCGTTTCCCGTTCCCCTTTCCTCGATCGATTTCGTCCTTTCCACGCATGCCCACCTGGATCATTCCGGCCTGTTGCCCAAGATCGTACGGGACGGCTACCGCGGGCCGGTCTACGCCACCCCGGCGACGGCCGACCTGCTGCGGGTGATGCTGCCGGACTCCGGGCATATCCAGGAAAGGGAGGCGGAGTGGCAGTCGAAGCGGGCCCGGCGGGCCGGCGCCCGCAACAACGGGGAGCCGCTGTACACGGAAGCCGATGCGCTCGCGACGCTTCCCCGCCTGTCGGCCGTCGGCTATGGACAACGGATCGAGCCTGCCCCGGGGGTGAGCGCGCGGTTCCGGGACGCCGGCCACATCCTCGGGTCGGCGATCGTATCGGTCACGGTCCGCGATGGCGGAAAGGACAGGGAACTGGTCTTCACCGGCGACCTGGGGCACCGGGGCCTCCCCATCGTGCGGGATCCGTCGCTGGTCGACAGGGCGGACCTCCTCGTGATGGAGTCCACCTACGGCAACCGCGTGCACAAGGGGATGGAGGCGACGATCGAGGAATTCGTCCATGCCGTTACGGACACGCTGCAGCGGAAGGGAGGCAATGTGATCATTCCCTCCTTCGCCGTGGGGCGGGCGCAGGACATCATCTTCCTTCTGGCCGACCTCACCCGGCGGGGGAGGATCTCGGGGATCACCCTCTACATCGATTCGCCGCTCGCGGCGCAGGCCACCCAGGTCACCCTGCGCCACCCGGAGTGCCTCGACGAGCAGACGATGGAGGTCCTGCGGTGGCGGGAGGCGAACCCGGACCGGTTCCGGGTGGCCGTGACCTCGAGCACCGAGGAGTCGATGGCGCTCAACTCCCTCCGGGGGGGGGCGATCATCATGGCGGGAAGCGGGATGTGCGAGGCGGGCAGGATCAAGCACCACCTGAAGCACAACCTGTGGCGGAAGGAGTGCAGCGTCGTCATCGTCGGCTTCCAGGCGCAGGGGACGCTCGGCCGCAGGATCGTCGACGGGGCCCGGTGGGTGCGGGTCCTGGGCGAGGACATCGCGGTGGCCGCCGACATCTATACGATCGGCGGGCTCTCGGCGCATGCCGACCGGGACGACCTGCTCGCGTGGGCGGGCAATTTCCGCACGCCTCCGGGGCGCGTCTTCGTCGCCCACGGCGAGGAGTCGGTGTCCCTGGGGTTCGCGCAGGAGCTGCGGGACCGCTTCCGGTGGAACGTCGAGGTTCCCGAACCCGGGCACCCGTTCGAGGTGTGACCTCCGTCCCGCATCCCCCGGAACCTTGAGGGATTCCTTTCATCTCATTTATTCCCGACCAAATTTTCAAAAGGAAAGGAGACCCGGGATGAAAGCCGAGAAGAAGATGCGGGTTGTCCGGGGAGTGGTACCGATCCCCAAGGGATATCATACGGTTACGCCGTGCCTGATGATCCGGGGTGCGGACCGCGCCATCGAATTCTACAAGAAGGCCTTCGGCGCCGAGGTTCTCGACCGCCTGACCGGCCCGGACGGCAAGAGCGTCGTCCACGCCCAGGTCCGGATCGGAGATTCCTTCCTTTTCCTGGGGGACGAGGTTCCCGGGATGGGGGCCGGGGCCCCTGAAACGTACGGGGGATCCCCGGTGTCGATCCACCTGTATGTCGAGGACGTCGACGCCGCGTTCGAGCGGGCCGTCTCCGCCGGCGCGACGGTACGCATGCCCGTGGCCGACATGTTCTGGGGCGACCGCTATGGCAAGGTCGCCGACCCGTTCGGATACGAGTGGGGGCTGGCCACCCGCAAGGAGGAGCTGACGCCCGAAGAGATCCGCAAGGGGGCGGAGGAATTCTTCAAGCAGCAGGCGGGCGGTGGGAAATCGTGACAAGGACGGCCGCGTGATTCGCCCGGCGGCGGGCGGCGGGAACCGCGGGACCGCGAAACCGGTTCTCGTCGTCCTGCTCCTTGCCGCCTGCGCCGTGGCGTTTACCCGGGTACCCGTCGCGAGCGGGCATGCCCGGGAGACCCCGGAGGAAATCCTGAAACAGATCGGGGTGGACGAAAAACCGGGCGACCGGGTGTCCCCGGACCTCGTCTTCCGGAACGAGGAGGGGAGGGCCGTCCGGCTGGGGGAATTCTTCGGAAAGGGGCCGCTCCTCCTGACGCTCAATTACTACACGTGCCCCATGCTGTGCCCGCTCACCCTGAGGAACCTTCTCTCCTCCCTGGACCGGATGGGGGGGATCTCCCTCGAGCGCGATTTCCGGATCGTGACCGTCAGCATCGATCCGGACGAGAAGCTCGAGGCGGCCCGCGCGCGCGCGGCCGAAATGCACGAGATGATGAAAGGGATCGGGAATCCCTCCGCCCGCTGGACGTTCCTCGCCGGCGGGAAGGAGGACATCGAACGGCTGACCGCGGCCGTGGGCTTCCGGTACCGGAAATCGGGGAATGAATTCGCCCACCCCGATGCGATCGTCGTGCTGACCCCCGAAGGGAGGATTTCCCGGTACCTGTACGGGATCGAGCAGGACCCGAAGGACCTGCGGCTGGCCCTCATCGAAGCGGCCGGCGGGCGGATCGGAGAATCCTCGGCGATGAACCGTGCGCTCCTGTTCTGCTTCCACTACGACCCGTCGCAGAGGAAATACGCCCTGTACGCCCGAAACATCATGAAGGCCGGCGGCATCTTCACGCTTGCCTTTCTGGGGATCTTGTATTTAGCCTTGTGGAAGAGGCGCAAGCCGGCAGCTCCACCCTTCCAGGCGGGGGATCGATGACGAGCGCGTACGCGTTATCCGAAGCGGCCTCCCGGTCGGCGGGGCAGATCGACGCCGTCTTCATCTTCATCACGGCCGTTTCGCTGTTCTTTTTCCTCCTGGTCGAAGGTCTCCTGATCTATTTCGCCGTACGGTACCGCCGGAAGAAGGCGTCGGAGGACCAGGCGACCTCCGGCGTCACGAGCAACCTCCTCCTCGAGGTGGTGTGGGTGCTGATCCCGTCCCTCGTGGTGATCGCCTTTTTCGCATACGGCTACGTGGTCTACCGGGACGTCACCACGGAAGCCCCCGGCTCCAGCGAGATCAACGTGGTGGCCCAGCAATTCTCCTACGAGTTCAAGTACCCGGACGGCCGGACGGAGGTCGGCGAGCTTCGCATCCCCGCCCGGAGGCCGGTCAAGCTCATCATGACTTCCAAGGACGTCCTCCACGGGTTTTTTCTCCCGGAGTACCGGCTCAAGCAGGACATCCTTCCGGGGCGATACACCTACCTCTACCTGCATCCCGACAAGGAAGGGACCTACGACATCTTCTGCACGCAATACTGCGGCGTGGGGCACTCCCAGATGCGGGGCAAGCTCATCGTGATGCCCCCCGGCGATTATGCGCAATGGGCGTCCGCCTCCGCGGAAGCGGCCCGGGCGACATTGCCGCTTTCCGGGCAGGGGAAGGCCCTGCTGGAGAAAACCGGCTGCCTGGGGTGCCACTCCATCGACGGCTCGGCGAAGATCGGCCCGACCTTCAAGGGGCTGTTCGGCAGGGAGATCCACCTGGGGGACGGCCGCGAGGTCCGCGCGGACGAGGAGTACGTCCGGGAGTCCATACTCGACCCCGGCGCCAAGGTCGTCAAGGGATTCTCCAATATCATGCCGACCTTCAAGGGGCGCCTCTCCGGGGACGACATCACCGCGATCATCGCCTACCTGAAGACCCTTTCCGGGGGGGATGCCGGAAAGGGGGAAAGGAAGGAGGAAGGGGAAAAGAAGGAAAAATAGAAGGAAACAAGAATAAGGTGGGGGCCGGCGCGCAACCTTGTCTCCCGTTGCGTCATCGCATTATCTGAAAATCGCAAAACTGCAGGGAGATGAGGAATGTCGGATGCCACAACGGAGGGAACGGGTCTGTTCCTGAACGGGACCGACCGGCCCAGGGGGTACCTGGAGGCGAGGGGCTTCCGGTCCTGGGCGCTGACCCTCGACCACAAGCGAATCGGGCTTTTATACCTCTACACCACGCTCCTGTTCTTCCTCGTGGGAGGGGTGTTCGCCCTCCTGATGCGGATCAAGCTCATGTACCCGGGGCAGCAGATCTTCAGCGACCACACCTACAACGTCCTGTTCACCCTCCACGGGTCGGTGATGATCTTCCTCTTCATCATTCCGGCCATCCCGTCGGGGATGGGGAATTTCTTCATCCCGCTGCTGATCGGCGCCCGCGACGTGGCGTTCCCGAAACTCAACCTCATGAGCTACTGGATCTTCGTGGCGGGGATCCTGATCCTCCTGGCGTCCCTGGTCCGACCGATGGACACGGGGTGGACGTTCTACACCCCGTACTCCGCGAAGACGTCGGCTGACGTGACCCTGCTTTCCTTCGGGATCTTTCTCATCGGCATGTCGTCGATCCTGACCGGTCTGAACTTCCTCGTGACGATCCACAAGCTCCGCGCGCCCGGGATGGGCTGGCATCGCCTGCCCCTGTTCATCTGGGGGATGTACGCGACCAGCATCATCCAGGTGGTGGCCACTCCGGTGGTGGGGATCACCTTCCTGCTCCTGGCGATGGAGCGGCTCTTCGGGGTCGGGTTCTTCGACCCGGCCAAGGGGGGGGACCCGCTGCTGTTCCAGCACTTCTTCTGGTTCTACTCCCACCCGGTCGTGTACGTCATGATCCTGCCGGCCATGGGGATCATCTCGGAGATCGTCCCGGTCTTCTCGCGCAAGCCCATCTTCGGATACAACGCGATCGCCTACTCGTCCCTGGCCATCGCGTTCATCGGGTTCCTCGTCTGGGGCCACCACATGTTCGTGAGCGGCATGTCCAGGACCGCCAACATCATCTTCTCCTTCCTGACGTTCTTCGTGGCCGTCCCCACGGCGGTCAAGGTCTTCAACTGGATCGCCACGATGTACAAGGGATCGATCACCTTCGAGTCGCCGATGCTGTACGCGCTGACCTTCATCTTCCTGTTCACCATCGGCGGGCTGACCGGGCTGTTCCTCGGGGCGCTGGCCACCAACGTCCACGTGCACGACACCTACTTCATCGTGGCCCACTTCCACTAC
>PQAK01000152.1:0-7259 GCA_003105225.1 Deltaproteobacteria bacterium
ATGGCCCAGGGGGCCAAGCCCGGCGAGGGCGGGCAGCTCCCCGGCCACAAGGTGAGCGCCGACATCGCCCGGATCCGCCACACGACGCCGGGCGTGACGCTCATCTCGCCGCCGCCGCACCACGACATCTACTCCATCGAGGACCTGGCGCAGCTCATCTACGACCTGAAATCGGTCAACCCGGAGGCGAACGTCTCCGTGAAGCTCGTCTCCGAGGTCGGCGTGGGGACGATCGCGGCGGGGGTCGCCAAGGCGAAGGCCGACCTCGTGCTCATCTCCGGCCACGACGGCGGCACGGGAGCCTCTCCCCTCACCTCGATCAAGCACTCCGGCCTGCCGTGGGAGCTCGGCCTGGCCGAGACGCAGCAGGCGCTGATCCTGAACCGCCTGCGCGACCGGATCGTCGTCCAGACCGACGGGCAGCTGAAGACCGGCCGGGACGTGGCCATCGCGGCGCTGCTGGGCGCCGAGGAGTTCGGCTTCGGAACGTCGGTCCTGGTCACCATGGGGTGCATCCTCCTGCGGAAATGCCACATGAACACCTGCTCGGTCGGCGTGGCGACCCAGGACCCGGCGCTGCGGGCCATGTTCGCCGGGAAGCCGGAGCACGTCGAGCGGTTCCTGCGGTTCGTCGCCCGGGAGCTTCGGGAGTTCATGGCGGAGATGGGATTCCGTACGGTCGACGAGATGGTCGGGCGGGTCGACCGGCTCGAGGTCCAGCCGGCGATCGACCACTGGAAGGCCAAGGGGGTGGACCTCTCGGCGGTCCTGATGCCGGCCGGAGACGCGAAGACCACGGTGCGGCGGCGCATCCGGCCCCAGGAGCACGACCTCGAATCCGCCCTCGACGTGGAACTCATTCGGCGGGCGGAGGGCGCCTTGACGAAGGGGCAGCCCGTCCGGATCGCCCTTCCGATACGGAACGTCCACCGGACGGTCGGCACCCGGCTCTCGGGGGAGGTGGCGAAGCGGTTCGGCGCGCAGGGCCTTCCGGACGGGACGATCGACCTGCGCTTCACGGGATCGGCCGGGCAGAGCCTGGGCGCCTTCCTCGCCCCGGGGATCTCGATCCGGGTCGAAGGGGACGCCAACGACTACCTGGCCAAGGGGATGTCCGGCGGACGGATCGTCATCACGCCGCAGCCGGGATCCGCCTTCCTGCCCCACCGGAACATCATCGCCGGCAACGTCGTCCTCTACGGGGCGACGGGGGGAGAGCTGTATCTCCACGGGGTGGCCGGCGAGCGCTTCGCGGTCCGCAACAGCGGGGCGAAGGCGGTCGTCGAGGGGGTGGGCGACCACGGCTGCGAATACATGACGGGAGGCGTCGTCGTCGTGCTGGGGCCCACCGGGAACAACTTCGCCGCCGGGATGAGCGGCGGGCTCGCCTACGTCTACGACGAGACGGAGCTGTTCGACACGCGCTGCAACCTCGACATGGTCGACATCGAGTCCGTGTGGGCGCCCGAAGACGCCAAGACGCTGCGCACCATGATCGAAAACCATCACCGGTACACCCGGAGCGCCCGGGCAAAGCTGATCCTTGAGAACTGGGAGTCGCGCCTTCCCCTGTTCGTCAAGGTCATGCCGATCGACTACCGGAAAGTCCTCGAGCGGATGCAACTGGAGGAGTACCGCGAGACCGAGACGCTTTCGGCTACCGAGGAGGTGTACCGTGGGTAAGCAGACCGGGTTCCTGGAGTTCCCCCGGGAGAATCCGCCCCACCGGGCCGTGGCGGAGCGGGTCAAGGACTTCGAGGAGATCGAGGGGATGCTCGGCCGATCGGCCCTGGAGATCCAGGCATCCCGGTGCATGGACTGCGGCATCCCGTTCTGCCACGCCCTGGGGTGCCCCGTGAAGAACCGGATCCCCGACTGGAACGACACGGTCTACCGGAAGCAGTGGCGGAAGGCGCTCGACCTGCTTCACTCCACCTGCAACCTGCCGGAGATCACGGGCCGGATCTGCCCCGCCCCGTGCGAACCGGCCTGCACCCTGGCGGTCAACATGCCCGCCGTGACGATCAAGCACATCGAGCTCCAGATCGTCGAGCGGGGGTGGAGCGAGGGGTGGATCGTCCCCGAGCCGGCCCCGTTCAAGACGGGCAAGAGGGTCGCCGTCGTCGGGTCCGGGCCCTCCGGCCTCGCCGCGGCCCAGCAGCTCGCACGGATGGGGCACGACGTCGTCGTTTTCGAGAAGGCCCAGAAAGCGGGAGGGCTGCTCCGCTACGGCATCCCGGATTACAAGCTCGAAAAGTGGGTCATCGACCGCCGGCTCGAGCAGATGCGGGCCGAAGGGGTCGTCTTCGAAACGGGGGTCAACGCGGGCACGGACATCTCCGTGCGGTACCTGCGCAGGACGTTCGACGCCCTGCTTCTTGCGACGGGCGCCACGGTCCCCAGGGACCTGCCCGTTCCGGGCAGGGAGCTGCGGGGCGTCCATTTCGCGATGGAGTTCCTGACCCAGCAGAACCAGCGCAACGGCGAAGAACCCATCGCGGGGGAGGCGATCACCGCCGCGGGGAAGCACGTCGTCGTCATCGGAGGCGGGGACACCGGTTCGGACTGCATCGGCACGAGCCGACGCCAGGGAGCGAAATCCATCCACCAGGTCGAGATCCTGCCCAAGCCCCCGGAGGACCGGGTCCCGACGAACCCCTGGCCCACCTGGCCCAACGTGCTGCGAACCTCCTCCGCGCAGGAGGAGGGGTGCGAGCGGTCATGGAGCGTTTCGACCCAGGAGTTCGTCGGGGAGGGCGGCAAGGTCCGGAAACTCCGCTGCGCCCGCCTGGAATGGTCGGAGGCCGACGCGGCGGGCCGAAGGGCCTTCAAGGAGGTCCCGGGATCCGGGTTCGAGCTTCAGGCCGACCTGGTGCTGCTCGCCATGGGGTTCGTCCACCTCGAGCACGGGCCGCTGGTCCGGGATCTTTCCCTGGAGCGGGACGCGCGGGGGAACCTGCGGGTCGACGCGGGCCGGATGACCTCCACGCCCGGGATCTTCGCGGCCGGCGACGCCATGATGGGGGCCTCGCTCGTCGTCCGCGCCATCGACGACGGGCGCCAGGCCGCGGAAGGGATCGGGCGCTACCTGTCGGGAAAACTGTAGGATTGCGCCGGTAGCGGGGGGGCGCCGCCTTCAGCAGGCGGTTTCCACCATGATCCCCTGGATCCTGCCCGGACGCCCTTCCGGGCCAAGCTCCACGCGCACCGCATCGCGGACATGGACGATACTGCCGTCCGCCGTCACCGCGCGATATTCGAGCTTGTGATCCCGGCACTCGCTGATCGCCGCCATCCGCTGTTCCACCGTCCGGACGCGGTCTTCGGGGTGGATCAGGCCTTCCCAGAACCCCGGCTCGGACAGCCACCTCCTCGCGGGATATCCCAGGAGGGATTGGGCGCGCTCGCTCACGAACGAAAACCTCCCGGTCGACGCATCGGCCTCGTACACGATGGCGTCCAGGTTGTGCATGAGTTCCTGCAGGCGCCGCGCCGATGATTCCGCCTTCTCCCGCGCCACTTCTTCACGTTCCAGGGCGGCCGCCGCAAGTCCCCCTCCCACCGGGGACGCACGTACCGCCCCATTGACTACCCACAGATGGATGAACGGCGCGCTCAGGATCAGAAGCAAACCGGTGTCGAGAAGGGGGTAGATCCCCTCCCTCGAGATGCCGAGATGGGCAAGCAGGAACATGGTGGTGATTTCGGCTGCCAGGATGACGAGGATAATGCGCAGGAAAATTCGCCATGGCTTCATTCGGACACCCGCAGGCCGTCATCTACAAACCCGACATCGACGGCAAGACGTCATGATTCGTTGTAGGTAGATGCGTTTGGCTCCGCGGGGTTTCCTGTTATCGAGCCCTGTTGCAAATTTCGTTTGGCAGCGCGGGATGCGCCCGGCCCCTGCTATTTCTCGAGCAGGATCGTCACGGGACCGTCGTTGACGAGCGCGACTTCCATTTCAGCGCCGAACGACCCTGTGGCCACGGGAACGTTCGCCGTCTCCCGAAAACGCCGGACCATTTCGTCGTAAAGTGGCTCCGCCACTGCAGGTGCCGCCGCTTCGGTGAAGCTGGGGCGGTTTCCCTTTGCGGCATCCCCATACAGGGTAAACTGGGAGATCACGAGGATCTCTCCCCCGACTTCCGCGACCGAACGGTTCATCTTTCCCGCCTCGTCCCCGAAGATCCGAAGACGGACGACCTTCTCGCACATCCAGCGGACCTGCTCCTTCCCGTCGGAAGGGGCGAATCCCGCAAGGACCAGCAGCCCCCGCCCGATCCTCCCGATCACCTTTCCATCTACGGCGACGGAGGCGCTTTTCACTCTCTGGATCACGGCGCGCATCGGGCGGGTCTCCCATATGATTTGTTGTTTTTTTTAAAACGTTATTATACGATTTCTTCACCCCCCCTGTGATTCCGCACCTCGACCGACCCCGTACAGGCAGGGATGTTCACGAATACTCATTCCTGATCGCAAAAGGAGGTGCGCCGCATGGGAATTTCCCGACGTGAGTTCTTCAGACTTTCCGGGGCCGGGCTGGCGGCAAGCGCATTCGGCCTGTCCCTGGCGCCGGTCGAGGCGAAAGCCCGGGAGATGCAGATCCGGTACGCCAAGGAGTCGACCACGATCTGCCCCTACTGCTCGGTCGGGTGCGGGATGATCGTCCACACCCTCGGCGGGAACCTCATCAACGTGGAGGGCGACCCCGACCACCCGATCAACGAGGGGGCCCTCTGCCCGAAGGGCTCCTCGGTCATCCAGCTGCGGGACAATGCCGCACGGGTGACCCGGCCGCTCTACCGGGGTCCGGGAGAGAAGGCATGGAAGGAGGTCTCCTGGGACTGGGCGCTCGACGAAATCGCGAAAAAGACGAAGAAGACCCGGGACGCCACCTTCCTCGCCAAGAGCAGGATCAAGGTCAAGGAGAAGGTCGGGGACAAGGAGGTCGAGAAGGAGGTCGAGGCGGTCGTCAACCGGACGATGGGGATCGCCCACGTCGGAAGCGCCGCCCTGGACAACGAGGAGTGCTACCTCCTCCAGAAGATGATGAGGGGGTTGGGCCTGGTCGCCATCGAGCACCAGGCGCGAATATGACACAGCGCCACTGTAGCGGCTCTGGCAGAGTCGTTCGGACGCGGCGCGATGACGAATCACTGGATCGACGTGAAGAACGCGGACGTGGTCCTCATCATGGGGGCCAACCCGGCGGAGAACCACCCGGTCGCCTTCCGGTGGATCCTGCGGGCGAAGGATAACGGCGGCAAGATCATCTGCGTCGACCCGCGCTTCACCCGGAGCGCGGCGAAGGCGGACATCTACGCTCCCCTGCGCCCGGGGACCGACATCGCATTCCTGGGCGGCATGATCCGGTACATCCTCCAGAACAAGCTCTACTTCGAACCGGCGGTAAAAAAATATACCAATGCGAGCTACCTGGTGAACCCGGACTTCAAGGGGCCGGGGGAGCTGGACGGCCTTTTCTCCGGGTATGACCCCAAGAAACGCGCCTACGACCCCAAAGCCTGGGCGTTCCAGAAAGACAAGGACGACAAGGTCGTAAAGGACGAGACCCTTGCGCACCCCCGCTGTGTATTCCAGCTGATGAAGAAGCATTATTCCCGGTACACGCCGGAGATGGTCTCCCGCATCACGGGGACCCCGCAGGATGTGCTCCTGAAGGTCTACGAAACCTACGCCTCGACGGGCAAGCCGGACAGGGCCGGCACCTCCCTGTACGCGATGGGATGGACCCAGCACACCGTGGGGACGCAGAACATCCGCGCCATGACGATCATCCAGCTTCTCCTGGGGAACATGGGAGTGGCCGGCGGCGGCGTGAACGCGCTGCGCGGCGAGTCCAACGTCCAGGGGTCGACCGACCACGGCCTCCTCTTCCACATCCTGCCCGGATATATGCCGGTCCCCTCGGCGGACCTGAAAAGCCTCGACGCCTACATCGAGAAATACACCCCGAAGACCAAGGACCCCGCGAGCGCCAACTGGTGGGGGAACCGCAACAAGTACATCGTCTCCTACATGAAGGCGATCTACGGGGCCAAGGCCACCAAAGAGAACGACTTCGGGTACCATTGGCTCCCCAAGACCGATCCCGGCATGAACGCCTCGTGGCTCATGCTCTTCGACAACATGGCGCGCGGCAAATACAAGGGGTTCTTCGCCTGGGGGCAGAACCCCGCCTGCTCCGGCACCAACGCGGGCAAGGTCCGCAAGGCGCTCTCCACGCTGGACTGGATGGTGGCGGTCAACCTGTTCGACAACGAGACGGCGTCGTTCTGGAAAGGGCCCGGAATGGACCCGGCGAAGGTGAAAACCGAGGTCTTCTTCCTGCCGGCCGCGGCCTCGTTCGAGAAGGAGGGGAGCATCACCAACTCGGGCCGCTGGGCGCAGTGGCGCACGGCGGCGATCAAGCCGCTGGGCCAGTCCCGGTCCGATTCCGAGATCATGAACGACCTGTTCTACCGGATCAAGGGATTGTATGCCAGGGATGGGGGGGCCTTCCCCGATCCGCTGATGAACCTCGCCTGGGGCTACGGCTTCAAGCGGGCCGACGGCACGGTCAAGACCGTCGATATCCAGGCGGTGGCAAAGGAGATCAACGGCTATTTCCTCGCGAACGTGGAGAACAAGCCCAAGCCCGGGCAACCTCCGCCGAAGGACAAGCTTCTCGGGAAGAAGGGGGAGCTGGTCGGCGGGTTCGCGATGCTCCAGGCCGACGGCACGACCTCCTGCGGCAACTGGATCTATTGCCAGAGCTACAACGAGAAGGGGAACCTGATGGCCCGGCGCGGGAAGAAGGACCCCACGGGCCTGGGGCTCTTCCCCGAGTGGGCCTGGGCCTGGCCGGTGAACCGGCGCATCATCTACAACCGCGCGTCGGTGGACCTGGACGGCAAACCGTTCAACGGGAAGAAGGCGGTGATCTACTGGAACCCCGCGGCGGTCCTGCCGGACGGCAAGCTCGGCAAATGGGAAGGCGACGTGCCGGACGGGCCGTGGCCGCCGATGGGCAACGAGAAGGAAGGGAAGAAACCGTACATCATGCGCGCGGACGGCGTCGCCGCCTTCTTCGGGCCGGGACTCAAGGAAGGCCCCTTCCCGGAGCACTACGAGCCGTTCGACACCCCGCTGGCGCGGAACCCGTTCGGCAAGGTGCTGAACGACCCCGCCGCCCGCGTCTACGACTGGAAGGCGTTCGGAAAGCCCGACGAGTTCCCCTTCGTCGCCACCAC
>PQAK01000152.1:7393-7639 GCA_003105225.1 Deltaproteobacteria bacterium
CGTCGAGCTGGCCAAGGAGAAGAACATCAGGAACGGAGACCTCCTGGAGATCTCCTCGGCGCGGGGGAAGATCGAGGCCGTGGCCGTGGTCACCCCCCGCATCCGGCCGTTGAAGGTGGCCAACACGACCGTCCACCAGGTGGGGATGCCGTGGTGCTTCGGGTGGCTCACGCCGAAAACGGGCGACTCCGCGAACCTTCTCACGCCGACCGCGGGGGACGCCAACACGATGATCCCGGAGACCAA
>PQAK01000152.1:7739-11275 GCA_003105225.1 Deltaproteobacteria bacterium
TCGATACGTCCCGCTGCATCGGCTGCCGTTCCTGCCAGGTGGCATGCAAGCAATGGAACCGGCTCGATGCCGACAAGACCGCCAACCAGGGATCGTATGAGAACCCGCGCGACCTGACGTCGAACCTGTACAACCGGATCCGGTTCGTCGAGAAGGCGGACGGCGGCGGCATGAAATGGCTGTTCCTGAACGAGCGGTGCGTGCACTGCGGCGACGCCGGCTGCATGAAGGTCTGCCCCTCTCCCGGCGCGCTCTACCGGACGAAGGAGGGGTTTGTCGCCTTCGACAAGGAGAAGTGCATCGCCTGCAAATACTGCGTCTCGGCCTGCCCCTTCAACGTTCCCCGGTACGGGGCGGACGAGAAGGTCGCCAAGTGCAACCTGTGCGCCGACCGGATCGATGCGGGGATGATGCCCGCATGCGCCAAGGCCTGCCCGACGCAGACCTTGCAATACGGCCCCCGCGGGGCGATGATCGCCAGGGCAAAGGCATCGAAAAGGGCGATCTACGGGGAAGCCGACCTCTCGGGGCTCGGGGTGCTCTACCTGCTGGACGACAAGCCGGAAGTCTACGGGCTGCCGGACGGCCCGTCGATCCCCGCATCCATCTTCCTCTGGAAGGACGTGGTCAAGCCGCTGGGGATCCTGGGGTTCTGGGGCAGCATCGCCGCGGTGCTCTTCCACTACGTGACGACCGGACCCAAGCGGTTGGAGGAAGACGCGCCGGAGAAAGGAGGGATCCGCCATGAGTAAATACGTGGAGCGGTTCAATACGCCCGAGCGGGTGCTCCACTGGTTCGTCACGGTGACGTTTTTCACCCAGCTGCTGTCGGGACTGGGACTCTACTCCCGGCTCTTCGTGGGGTACCAGGATTTCTTCGGCGGCGGCCAGGGGGCGATCCTCGTGCACAAGATCGCCGGGATCCTGTTCCTTGCCAGCTCCCTGCTGCTGTTCCTGAACCACCGCAGGGAGATCTCCGCGATGGACGACGACGACCGCCGGTGGCTCTCCAA
This sequence comes from Deltaproteobacteria bacterium, assembly GCA_003105225.1. Lineage (GTDB taxonomy): Bacteria > Desulfobacterota > Deferrimicrobia > Deferrimicrobiales > Deferrimicrobiaceae > FEB-35. The sequence continues at coordinate 8,753 of PQAK01000152.1, forward strand.
GATGGGGGGATACCTTTCCCGGGAGCCCTTCCAGGAGAACAACGGCAAGTTCAACGCCGGCCAGAAGCTGTTCGGCATCTTCATGGGCATGGCGACGCTCGTCCTCGGCGTCACGGGGATCGTCATCTGGATCCCGCTGTCGTTCCCGCGCGTCGTCGTCCAGCTTTCGCTGCTGGTCCACGGCCTCATCTTCGTCCTGTTCATCATGGTGGTGATCGTGCACATCTACCTGGCCACCATCGGCAACCCGGGCACGCTCGACGGGATGCTCTGGGGGAGGGTGACGAGGCTCTGGGCCAGGAAACATCATGGTAAATGGTTCCGGGAGATCACCGGCCAGGAGAAGGCCGGCTGAAGGCCGGCGCGCGGGATGCCGCAGACCGGCAGGAAGCTCGAGCATCTTCGACGGACGGCGTACGAACACCCCGAATACCGGGACATCCTGTCGCTGTTCGTGTCCCTGTTCGCGCACATCGAGGGGAAGGAGCGCTCCACGGGGATCTCCTTCCCCCTCCCCGGCCCGCAGGGTCGGGAGCGGGTCGGCGCCGGGCTGCCGCTGCTCGCGCCGGAGAGCCTCACGGTGGACCGGGAGAAGGCCGCCTCCTTCCTGTCTGGTATACTGAATGTCATGCGCGAGTCCAGCAGGGATCCGGCGGCGATCGAGGAGCTGAACAGGATCGGAGGCGCACTCCGGGAGAATGCGCTGGACCTTGACCGCCTGTTCGGCGCGTGCCTGCTCCGGGAACGGAAGGCGCTGGAGGAGACGTCGGCGGCGATTTCCGTTCGCCCCCCCCTCCTGACCTTCGTCCTGGAGATCCCGGTAAAGACGGCGCTGTCGCTTGCGGCGGAATCGGTTATCCCCGAAGACGTCGCGGAATGGAACCGGGGAGAGTGCCCCGTGTGCGGCTCCCGGGCGGGGATGGAGGAGCTGGCGGGCGAGGAGGGGAACCGGTACCTCTGCTGCTCCGCCTGCTTTTTCCGATGGCCCTTCCGGCGGCTCAAGTGCCCTTACTGCGGCAACGAGGATCCCGAAACCCTTTCCTACTTCATCGCCGGGGACGGGCCGACCCGTGTCAGCGTCTGCGGGAAATGCAGCCGCTACATCAAGACGCGGGACTCCCGGAAAGGAAACGCCGACGTGCCGCTGGAGGCCGAGGACCTGGCGACCCTCCACCTCGATCTCCTGGCGGCCAAGGAAGGCTTCGAGAGGGGGAAATGAGCGACGGGAAGGACCGGGAAGATCCCTCCGGGAAGCCTTCCGTTCTCCGGTACGACGGGCGCAGGCTGTCCGCGGAGGATCACGGCCCCGTCGAGGAATTCCCGCTCGCGCTGACCGTCAACGGCGTCGAGCTGGCCACGCTGATCTGCTCCCCGCACGACCTTGCCTACCTGGTGGGGGGCTTCCTCCGGATGCAGGGGTTGGTGACCCGCCCCGACGATTTCCTGGCGTTGAGCGTGTGCTCGGACTTCCGGGTCGCCCTGGTGCGCATCCGCGGAAACGTGCCGGAGCGGCTGAAACCCACCATCACCTCCGGCTGCGGATCGGGGATCACGTTCAACCTTCCCGCTGCCTCCCCGCAGTGCGGCCCCCCGGGCATCCGCCAGGCCTTCTCTCCCGAGGAGATCTTCACGATGATGAACGAGCTCGCCCGCCTCGCGGAGGGATACCGGGCGCACGGGGGGATCCACTCCGCCGCGGTGGGGGACGGAAAGACGGTGCTCCTCCACGCGGAGGACCTCGGGCGGCACAACACGCTGGACCGGATTGCGGGCGAGGCGCTGTTCAAGAGCATCGACCTCTCGGGGAAGATCCTGGTCACTTCCGGCCGGGTCTCCTCCGAAATGGCCGCGAAAGCCGCGGGGCTGGGGATCGCCCTGATCGCGTCGCGCACCTCCCCCACCGACATGGCGGTCCGGATCTGCGAGGAGCGGGGAATCACCCTCGTCGGATACGCGCGCGCCGGAAAGTTCAGCCTGTATGCCCATCCCTGGCGCATCGCGTTCCCCTCCGAGGAGGAGAAGATCGAGGGGATCACCGGGATCATCCTGGCCGGGGGGTCCTCCAGCCGCATGGGAAGCAACAAGGCGCTGCTCCCGTACCAGGGCGGCCGGTTCATCGAGGCGATCCACCGGCAGATGGCGTCCCTATTCCGGGAGGTGGTGGTCGTCACCAACACCCCGGAACTGTTCGATTTCCTCCCCTGCCGGAAGGTGCCGGACCTGGTCCCCGGGATGGGCGTTCTGTCGGGGATCCACTCCGGCCTTGTGCACTGCGGCACCCCGTACGTTTTCGCCGTCGGCTGCGACATGCCGAACCTGAACCCCGGCCTGATCCGGCACATCGCATCGCTTGCGGACGGAAGCGACGTGGTCATTCCCGAGACCGCGAAAGGGCTCGAACCGCTGCACGCCGTCTACGGGAAGAACTGCCTGCGGGCCATGGAGGATGCGCTTCAGGCGGGCAAGGGGAGGGTCGCCTCCTTTTTCGACAGGGTGAAATTCCGGAAAATCCCCCGGGAAGAG
>PQAK01000152.1:11332-14324 GCA_003105225.1 Deltaproteobacteria bacterium
TACCAATCGTTCCTGAACATCAATACCCCGGAGGAATACTACCGCTTCCGGGAAGAGCTCCATGTCTCCGCCGCCGATCCCGGCAAGCCGAAAACCGGAAAGGACCCGAACTGAAACCAACATGGCCGGCGCCGCAAAAAGGCTGTTTCCGCTCCTGCTGCTCCTCGCGGCCTTTTCCGCGCACGGCGCGGAGCCGCGGGTTTCGGTGCCGGTGGGCGATTCCCCCGTCCTCGGCCCCCCCGGGGCCTCCGTTACCCTCGTCGAATTCATCGACTACCAGTGACCCCACTGCAAGGCGGTCGGTCCGACCGTCGACCAGCTGATGAAGGAATACCGGGGAAAGATCCGGCTCGTCGTCAAGCATTTCCCCTACCGGTATCGCGACCTCTCCCTGATGGCCTCCGAAGCGGCCCTGTCCGCGGGGGACCAGGGAAAGTTCTGGGAGATGCACCGTCTCCTGCTCCGGAACTCCCCCCGGCTGGACCGGGGCAGCCTCCTGGGGTACGCCGGTGAAATCGGATTGAACGTGAAGAAATTCACCGGCTCCCTGGACGGCAAGGCGCACTCCGGGAACATCGAGCGGGACCGGCAGCTCGCCCTCGCCCTGGGGATCTACAGCACTCCCACCCTATTCATCAACGGAAGAAGGGTCGTCGGGGAGCGCCCTTATGAATATTTCCGGCGGATCGTCGAGGAAGAGCTTGCGGCGGCCCGATAGCGTCCGCATCGCGGCCCTCCTTCGCATCGGTGCGGCCATGGCGTGCCTCCTCTTCGCCGGTTCCGCCACGGCCGGAAGCCTGGCGCGACTTCCTCCTCCCCCCGTACCGGCAGGCAATCCGCAGACGCCCGGGAAGATCCTGCTCGGCAAGAAGCTCTTCTTCGACCGCCGCCTCTCCGGCGACGGGACCATGAGCTGCGCCTCCTGCCACATCCCGGACCAGGCGTACACCGACGGCCAGGATATCTCCCAGAGTTACCCCACCACGCGGAACTGGAGAAACGCGCCGACCCTCATCAACGCCGCCTATGCCGGCGCCCTGTTCCACGACGGGCGGGCGGCGTCCCTGGAGGAGCAGGCGCTCTTTCCCGTCATGTCCTCCTTCGAGATGAACCTGAACCTCGATTTCCTGGAGGAGAAAATCCGCATCGTCCCGGAGTACGTCGCGGCGTTCCGGAAGGTCTTCGGGGGCGAGCCGACGCGGGAGCGGATCGCGATGGCGATCGCTTCGTTCGAACGCACGCTGGTCTCCTCGAATGCGCCGCTGGACCGGTTCCTCGCGGGAGACGAAACGGCGCTGTCCCGGGAGGCGCGGAAGGGGTACGGGATCTTCACCGGAAAGGGAAAGTGCGCCGGCTGCCACTTCGGCGCCCTCCTGTCCGACGGAGGGTACCACGCCCTCAATGTCCCCGAGAACCCGCAGGACCGGAAGGATCCCCGGATTGCGGCCACGAGGCGGTTCGTGGCGAAGCTCTCGCAGTACGCGGAGTACCGCACCCTCGAGGAAGACCCCGGCCGCTACCTCGTCACCAAGGACAGGAAGGACTGGAAGGCGTTCCGCACCCCCACGCTGAGGGAGATCGCCAGGACCGCACCCTACATGCACAACGGGATGCTCGCCACCCTCGAGGACGTGATCGAATTCTTCGACCGGGGAGGCGGGGACGGCAACCGGGCGCTTTCTCCGCTGGGATTGACCGGGGAGGAGAAACACGACCTGAAAACCTTCCTCGCCGAAGCCCTGTCCGGGGACGATATCGCGACCACCGTCCCGGAGATCCCGTAAACCGGGAGGACAGCCACCCGCGCGGCGCATCGGAACGCGCCGCATTCCCGGTCCCGGAAGGACCCCCTGTGAATCTCCGGCAGCGGCCGGAAATGAATTTTCCGAAATTGTGAAACCTCGCACAACCCTGTTTCCCCCCGGTGCTATCGTAAGGCCAGAAGAAAGGGGGTGACGATCATGGAAGAACTCCTTCTGAACATCGAGACGGCGGGACCTGCCCTTGTTTTTCTGGGCGCTGTCGCCGCGCTCCTCCTGACGGTTGGCGCGGTCTTCTTCGGTTACATGGCGGAAGAGGAAAAGAATGGCAGGAAGCTCAGCTGGGCGGAGTGGCCCATCCCGGAGTCCGAGACGATCTCCTACGAGGAAACGCCGAAACTTCGCCTCGCTGCCTGACCCTTCATCTCACCAAACGACCCGGGGAGCCTGCAGACCGCCGCAGGCTCCCCGCGGGCCCTTCCCCGGCCGATCGAAAGGCGCCTTTACCGGCGTTTGATGAAAGTCCCTTTCCGGTATTCGTCGAAGGCGGTCCGGATCTCCTCGGGAGTGTTCATGACGATCGGCCCGTACCAGGCCACCGGCTCGCCGATCGGCCTCCCCGAAACCAGGAGGAAGCGGACCGGGGCGTCCCCGGAGGTCACGGCAACCGCGTCGCCATCGCCGTAGAGCACGAGGGTCCCCGAACGGCACATGCACTGCCGATCCATATCGAAATAGTTGCTCCCCACCTCGTCGCGGGCGTAAGGATCGCGCCCCGGGTCGAAGTAGGCCTCCCCGGAGATGACGTAGGCGAAGGCCGTATGTCCCCTTTTTACCGCATGGGTGAACGTCGCCCCCTTCGGAACGGAGACGTCCATGTACCCGGGGTCGGTGACGATGTCCGTGACCGGCCCCTGCGCACCGTCCACCCGCCCGGAGATGACCTTCACCTTCGCGCCGCCCTCCAAGGCGACCTCCGGGATCTGGCTGCGCTTCACGTCCCGGTACCGCGGGTCCATCATCTTGTGGGAGGCGGGGAGGTTGGCCCACAGCTGGAATCCCCCCATGCGGCCCTGCGCGTCGCCCTTCGGCATCTCCTGGTGGATGATGCCGCTCCCCGCGGTCATCCACTGGACGTCGCCGGCGGTGATATCCCCCTTGTTGCCCAGGCTGTCCCCGTGCTCGACGTCCCCCTGGAGGACGTAGGTGATCGTCTCGATCCCCCGGTGCGG
>PQAK01000153.1 GCA_003105225.1 Deltaproteobacteria bacterium
ATCCGCCGCGAATCCGGAAACCACAAATTTGACGCCATTATCGCGCAAATGTCAACGATTTTCGCCGCAACCGACTGCGCCTCTTACGGAAGACGCGCGCTTCATGAGGAACCGGCGGAGCCGCCGCAGGAGGGGGGCGAAGTGAGGTAAAGCGCAGCCACAAAGTACCACGGGATGGCGAGCCACGAACGGAGTCCCCCTCCGAGGCGGCGCAGCCGTTACGCGTACGTGTGCGTGGCGACCTCCGTTTGGCGTATATGCCGTGGCCGGGTGTAGATTCGACGCGGCTACTTGGCGATGAGGGAGCGCAGGTGGAAGGCGAGGATGCCGGAGGCGACGCCGACGTTGAGCGAGTCGATGCCCCGCTCCATCGGGATGCGGACGGAGCCGTCGCATTTCTCGCGGACGAGTTTCCGGATCCCGTGCTCCTCGCTCCCCAGCACGATCCCCATCCGGGAGGCGGGTTTCATGTCGGAGACGGCGGTTTCCCCCTCCTCCGTCGCGGCGTACAGCCAGAACCCCTTCTCCTGGAGCGTCTCCATCGTCCGGGCCAGGTTGGTCACCAGCACGACGGGCACGTGCGCCGCGGCCCCTGCCGAAGCGCGGAACACCGCGGCCGTCACCGGGCAGGACCGGTCCTTCGGAACGATCACCCCGTTCCCTCCGAACGCGCGGGCGTTGCGCAGGATGGCTCCCATGTTGTGCGGGTCGGTGATCCCGTCCAGCAGGAACGCCAGGGCACGGCCGGGAAGCGATTCCAGCCATTCCGAAAGCTCCGCGTAACGGAATTCGGCCGCCTCGGCGGCGATCCCGGGCCCCCCGCGGTCCCCCGTGCGCCGCTCCCATTCCTCTTTCGGACACACCAGGCACGGGATGCCGAGCTGCATCGCCCGGCCCGACAGGACCTTTCGCGCCTCCGGGGGGGCGGAGTCGGAGAGCAGGACCCGGACGGGCTTTTGGCGTCCCGACGCGAGCAGCTCCTCCACCGGGTGCCTTCCGGTGATCCACATGGGGCGGGAACCTGCCGCCGATCTCATCGGCGGGCGGCTTCCATCTCCGCCGCGAATTTCCGCGCCGCCGCGACGGGGTCGGCCGCCTTCGTGATGGGACGCCCGACGACGATGTAATCCGCCCCCGCCCGGACCGCCCCGGAAGGGGTCACCACCCGCTTCTGGTCCCCGGCGGCGTCCTCGGGAAGCCGGACGCCCGGCGTGACCAGGACGGTCCCCTTCCCCACGCGTGCCCTGACGGCGGCCGCCTCGCGCGCGGAGCAGACGATCCCGCCGATCCCGGACGCCACCGCCATTCCCGCGAGCCGGTCCACGGCTTCGGCCGCGGGCAGGGCGAACCCGACCGAGGCAAGGTCCGCGTCGTCCAGGCTGGTCAGGACCGTGACCGCGAGGATCGTCGTGCCGCTTCCCGCCGCGGCATCCGCGGCAGCGGACAGCATCGCCGCGCCGCCGGTCGCGTGGACGGTCGCGAATTTCACCCTCAGCGCGACGGCGGACCGGACCGCCCCGGCGACCGTGTTCGGGATGTCGTGGAACTTGAGATCCAGGAAGACTTCCGCGCCGGACGCGCGGATCCTCTCGATCAGGAGGGGCCCTCCCCGGGGGAACAGCTCCATGCCGACCTTGAAGAGGCCGACTTCCCCCTTCAGGGCGGAAACGGCCGCCAATGCTCCTTCCGGGGAATCGGTGTCCAGCGCAACGATGATCTTCTCTTTCACGGGGCGCACTCCTTTTTCTTCGCCTCCACCGCCGCCGCCACGGTATCTACGATGCGGGGGATCTCCACCCGGTCGGTGTCCCCGCTCCGGCGGTCCCGCACCTCCGCACATCCCGCCGCGAAGTTCTTCTCCCCGAAGGTCACCCGCAAGGGGATCCCGCACAGGTCGGCATCCTTGAACTTGATCCCCGGCCGCTCGTCCCGGTCGTCCAGGAGGACCTCGATCCCCCGGCCGGAAAGCTCCTCCGCCGCCCGGACCGCCTCGGCGACCAGCGCCGGCTGCTTCATGTTCACCGGGACGACCGTGACCTCGAACGGGGCGATCGAGATCGGCCAGACGATCCCGTCGGCGTCGTGGTTCTGCTCGATCGCCGCCGCCGCGGTGCGCCCGACGCCGATCCCGTAGCACCCCATCACGACCACCCGCTCCTTCCCCCCCTCGTCGAGGTAGACCGCGGCATCGCCTCGCTGTACTTCGTGCCGAGCCGGAAGACGTGCCCCACCTCGATCCCCCGGGAAAAGCGGAGCGGGCCGCCGCACCGGGGACACCGGTCCCCTTCCGCCACGAGCCGGATGTCGGCATACGCCTCCGGCGAAAAATCCCGGCCGGGGACCACGTCCACCAGGTGGGCGTCCTTTTCGTTGGCGCCCGTCGCCCCCGCCCCGATCGCACGCACGGAGAGATCCGCAACGATCCGCACCGAAAGCCCCACCGGCCCCGCATACCCGGAGGGAGCCCCGGTCAGCGCCCGCACGCGGTCCTCGGGGGCAAGACGCACCCATTCCGCCCCGAGGAGGTTTTTCACCTTTACCTCGTTCACCTCGTACCTGCCCGATACCAGGACCGCGACGTCTCCCTTGTCGGTCTCGAACAGGAGCGTCTTGATCAGGTCGCCGGGATCGATCCCCAGGAATCCCGCGACCTCCTCGATCGTCCTTCTCCCCGGCGTGGATACCTTGCGAGGGCGGCCCTCCTTCGCTCCCTCGTCCGACGAAATGCCGGCGTTGGGAGCTTCGGAGGGTAAACATTCCGCCTTCTCCACGTTCGCCGCGTAGGCGCACGCCTCGCAGGAAACGATGGCGTCCTCGCCGGAGTCCGCGATCACCATGAACTCGTGGGAGCTGCTCCCGCCGATCGCCCCCGTGTCCGCCTCCACCGCCCGGAATTCCAGGCCCATCCGCCGGAAGATGCGGCAGTACGCCTCGTACATCTTCCGGTACGATTCCGCCGCCCCCTCCTCGTCCGCGTCGAAGGAGTAGGCATCCTTCATGAAGAACTCCCTCCCCCGCATCAATCCGAACCTCGGACGGATCTCGTCCCGGAACTTGTCCTGGATCTGGTACAGGTTCAACGGAAGCTGGCGGTACGACCGGATCTCCCGTCGCACGAGGTCGGTGATGACCTCCTCGTGGGTGGGGCCCAGGCAGAACTCCCGGTCGGCCCGGTCCTTGAACCGCAGCAGTTCCTTGCCGTACGCGTCCCAGCGGCCGCTCTCCTTCCACAGCTCGGACGGGATCACGGCGGGCAGCAGCACCTCGTGCGCCCCGGCGCGGTCCATCTCCTCCCGGAGGATGCGCTCCACCTTGCGCAGGACGCGAAGCCCCGCCGGCAGGTAGGTGTAGATGCCCGACGCCACTTTCCGGATCATCCCCGCGCGCAGCATCAGCCGGTGGCT